>CAJMOB010000021.1:0-60952 GCA_905214925.1 uncultured bacterium
TTAAAGTATTAGGTGGTTCTTTTGCAATGGCTCGTTACATTGCACAGCAAACAGGAAGAGATGTTTCTGAATTAGACTTCGAAACTCTTACATCTGATAAACTTCGTGAAGAATTCGGTCAAGCAACATTCTTTACTGCTACAGATGGAAACCATGGCCGTGGGGTTGCTTGGGCTGCAAATCGTTTAAAACAAAAAGCAGTCGTATATATGCCAAAGGGTTCTACTGAAACAAGACTTAAAAATATTCAAGCAGAAGGCGCTACTGCTACTATCGAAGAAGTAAACTACGACGAATGCGTTCGTATGGCTGCTGCCGCTGCTGCAAAAACTCCAAACGGTGTTGTCGTTCAGGATACTGCTTGGGAAGGTTACGAAGAAATCCCATCTTGGATTATGCAAGGATATGGAACAATGGCATTAGAAGCAAGCGCTCAGCTTGAAGAAAATGGCGTTGACCGTCCAACTCATGTATTTGTTCAAGCGGGTGTTGGTTCTTTAGCTGGTGCTGTTCAAGGATACTTCGCAAACAAATATCCAGATAACCCACCTACTGTTGTTGTTGTTGAAGCAGATGTTGCTGCTTGTCTCTACAAAGGTGCTGTATTAGGAAGTGGTGAAGAAGCAATCGTTGATGGCGATATGCAAACAATCATGGCCGGCCTTGCTTGTGGAGAACCAAATACAACTTCTTGGGATATCTTAAAAAATCATGTTTCTGTATTTATCGCTGCATCCGATGGAATTGCTGCACAAGGTATGAGAATGTTAAGTGCACCAATTAAAGGAGATCCACAGGTTGTTTCTGGTGAATCAGGTGCTGCACCATTTGGAGCGCTTGTTGCAATCATGAAAGATCCAAAATACGCTGACTTAAAAGCTCAGTTAAAATTAGATGAAAATTCTAAAGTACTTCTCTTCTCTACAGAAGGTGATACTGATCCAGACCGCTACAAAGAAATCGTTTGGGATGGAAAACAATATAATTAATTAATGATTCATTTACATATAAAATAGATTAAATTAGCAAATGACTTTGTTCATTTGACATATAAATGGAGGTATTTATCATGGATTTTAACAAAATTAACGAATTAGCTCAGGGATATTTACCAGCAATGACAAAATTCTTAAGAGATTTAGTTGCCATTCCTGGAGAAAGCTGCGATGAAGAAGGACATATCAATCGTATTGCTGAAGAAATGAAAGCTGTTGGATTTGACAAAGTTGTCATTGATGACATGGGTAACGTTTTAGGTTACATGGGAACTGGTGAAAAATTAATCGGATATGATGCACATATCGATACAGTAGGTATTGGTAACATCAATAACTGGACTTTCGACCCATATGAAGGTTATGAAAACGATGAAGAAATCGGTGGACGTGGAACATCTGATCAGATGGGTGGTATCGTTTCTGCTGTATACGGTGCAAAAATCATGAAAGACATGGGTCTTTTAAATGATAAATACCAAGTATTAGTAACTGGTACTGTTCAGGAAGAAGACTGTGATGGACTTTGCTGGCAATATATTATCAACGAAGACAAAGTAAAACCTGAATTCGTTGTATCTACAGAACCAACAGATGGTGGTATCTACCGTGGACAACGTGGTCGTATGGAAATCAGAATCGATGTAAAAGGTGTTTCTTGCCATGGTTCTGCTCCAGAACGTGGAGATAACGCTATTTACAAAATGGCTGACATCCTTCAAGACGTACGCGCTCTTAACGAAAACGATGCTTCTGATGCAAATGAAGTAAAAGGTTTAGTTAAAATGTTAGATGAAAAATACAACCCAGAATGGAAAGAAGCAAACTTCTTAGGACGTGGTACTGTTACTACATCTGAAATCTTCTTCACATCTCCATCTCGTTGTGCAGTTGCTGACTCTTGCTCAGTTTCTTTAGACCGTCGTATGACAGCTGGTGAAACATGGGAAAGCTGCTTAGATGAAATTCGTGCACTTCCTTCTGTTCAAAAATATGGTGATGACGTAACAGTTTCTATGTACGAATACTCTCGTCCATCTTATAAAGGACTTACATATCCAATCGAATGCTACTTCCCAACATGGGTAATTCCAGAAGATCACCCTGTAACAGTTGCTTTAAATGAAGCATATAAAGGACTTTACGGAACAGAACGTGTTGGAAACGCAGAAACAGAAGCTATGAGAAAAGCTCGTCCACTTACAGATAAATGGACATTCTCTACAAACGGTGTATCTATCATGGGACGTAACGGAATCCCTTGCATCGGTTTCGGACCTGGTGCTGAAGCACAAGCTCATGCTCCAAACGAAAAGACTTTCAAAATTGACCTTGTAAGATGTGCTGCTGTTTACGCTGCTCTTCCTACAATGTACTGCAAATAATTGATTGTATAAAAAATTAACTATTAAACAACAAAGAAAAACTGTAGGAGTTGGAGTCTTCCTCCTCTCCTACTTATAAAAAAGGAGATATAAAACTATGTTAAAAACTAATGAATTTATCGAAAGACTTAACAAACTTGACTTCAAAGATATGTACAACAACGATTTCTTCTTAACATGGGAAAAATCAAGAGACGAATTAGAAGCTGTTTTCACAGTAGCTGATGCTCTTCGTGACTTCAGAGAAAACAACGTTTCTACAAAAATCTTCGATAGCGGTCTTGGAATCTCTTTATTCCGTGACAACTCTACTCGTACACGTTTCTCTTTCGCTTCTGCTTGTAACTTATTAGGATTAGAAGTTCAAGATTTAGACGAAGGAAAATCTCAGGTAGCTCATGGTGAAACAGTTCGTGAAACAGCTAACATGGTATCTTTCATGGCTGACGTTATCGGTATTCGTGATGATATGTACATCGGAAAAGGTAATGCTTACATGCATGAATTCATGAGCGCTGTTCAAGAAGGACATAAAGATGGTATCTTAGATCACGTTCCAACATTAGTTAACTTACAATGTGATATCGATCACCCAACTCAGGCTATGGCTGATATGCTTCATGTTATCCATGAATTCGGTGGTGTTGAAAACTTAAAAGGCAAAAAAATTGCTATGACATGGGCTTACTCTCCATCTTATGGAAAACCATTATCTGTACCTCAGGGTATTGTTGGTCTCTTCACACGTATGGGAATGGACGTTGTATTAGCTCATCCAGAAGGATATGACATCATGGGTGAAGTTGAAGAAGTTGCTAAGAAAAATGCTGCTGAATCAGGCGGATCTTTCACAAAAACAAACAGCATGGAAGAAGCTTTCAAAGATGCTGATATCGTATATCCAAAGAGCTGGGCTCCATTCGCTGCTATGGAAAAACGTACTGAATTATACGGAAATGGTGACATGGATGGTGTTAACCAGTTAGAAAAAGAATTATTAGCTCAGAATGCACAGCATAAAGATTGGGCTTGTACAGAAGAAATGATGAAATTAACAAAAGATGGTAAAGCATTATACATGCACTGCCTCCCAGCTGATATCACTGGCGTAAGCTGTAAAGAAGGTGAAGTTGACGCTTCTGTATTCGATCGTTATAGAATTCCATTATATAAAGAAGCTAGCTTCAAACCATACATCATCGCTGCTATGATCTTACTTGCTAAATGCGAAAATCCACAAGAAACTTTAAAAGCTTTAGCAGATGCTAGCAAAGTTCGTAAAATGGACTAATTTCTATCCATTATCTTTATAAAAAAATACTACTCTCTCAGCTCAAGTAACCAATGCTTGAGCTGAGAAAAAAGAGTTGCAGGCTTTTATAGCCTTCTCTCTTTTTTTAGCTATAGATTAATTAATCAATCTATATAGAATGAATTCACTTATGAAATGGGGTAATTTGCATGAAAAAGCAAAAAATTGTTATCGCTCTTGGCGGTAATGCTTTAGGAAATAATCTTCCAGAACAGATGGTAGCTGTAAAAAGTACAGCAAAAGCAATCGTTGATTTAATCGAAGAAGGTCATCAGGTTGTTATCTCTCATGGTAACGGACCACAAGTTGGTATGATCAATATCGCTATGGCTGAATTAAGTCGTTTATATCCAAACTTTACTGTAGCTCCTATGTCTGTTTGTGTTGGTATGAGTCAGGGTTACATTGGATATGATTTACAAAACTCTATTCGTGCTGAATTATTAAATCGTGGATTAGAAATTCCTGTATCCACTATTATTACTCAGGTTGTTGTAGATGAAAACGATCCAGCTTTCTTAAATCCTACAAAACCTATCGGTCGTTTTATGACTTATGAAGAAGCTCAAGAACAAATTGCAAAAGGCAATAAAGTAATGGAAGATGCTGGTCGCGGATATCGTAAAGTTGTTGCTTCTCCAAAACCAGTTGATATTGTTGAAATTGACACAATTCGCGCTCTTTGTGACGCTGGACAAATTGTTGTTGCTTGCGGTGGCGGCGGTATCCCAGTTATGAGACAAGGAAATGAATTAAAAGGTGCTAGTGCAGTTATCGACAAAGACTTTGCAAGTGCTCTTATGGCTGAAAAATTAGACGCTGACTATTTAATTATCTTAACTGGAGTAGAAAAATGTGCTATTAACTTCGGAAAAGAAAATGAAAAATGGTTAGACAATATTTCTGTAGAAGAAGCTGCTCAATATATTAGCGAAGGTCATTTTGCACCTGGTTCTATGCTTCCAAAAGTACAGGCAGCAGTTCAGTTTGCTTCTTCTGCACCAGAAAGAAAAGCATTAATTACTCTTCTTGAAAAGGCAAAAGAAGGTATCCAAGGAAAAACTGGTACGGTAATTACAAAATAATTTTTGATTATTTTTAATAATCCTTTATTCCTCAACATTATCTCCTATGTTTTATATAATAAATATATTCCTAATAGTATAAATATAATTGTGATATAATATTAATAAAAAAGAAAGAGATTTATCCGCTCCATTCTTGCTCATGAGCTTGATAAATCCCTTTCTTTTATTTTTTATAAACGTGAGAAACTCATATAAAATGTTTCTCACGTTTTTTATGTTATAGGAAATTCCTCGCAAAGCGAACCATCCTACAACCTATAATCGTTCTAAAATCGAATGTCCAATCGTGTTCTCTGGCATAACCACATTAAAATTATCTGCAATCGTTGCCCCAATGACAGCAAATGTATCTTCTTCTGATATCGCTCCACCTTCTTCCATTTTCTTTGAGTATGCTAAAAATGGAACTTTCTCTCTTGTATGATCGGTTCCAGTATACGTTGGATCGTTACCATGATCAGCCGTTAAAATAACAAGATCATCTTCTCTTAATACTTGTAACAACTCGCCTAACTTCTCATCAAACTTCTCAATTTCTTTTCCATATCCGATTGGATTTCTCCTATGTCCCCAAAGGGCATCAAAATCAACCAAGTTTACAAAACAAAGTCCTTCAAAATCTTTTTGAGCGATTTCAATCGTCTGCTCCATTCCATGAACAGAGCTATTTGAATGATAAGCTTGTGTAATTCCTTCTCCATCAAAAATATCGCTAATCTTTCCGATCGATATGACATCATATCCTGCATCTTTTAATGCATTTAATGCAGTTCTTCCATATGGTTTTAAGGCATAGTCATGGCGATTACTTGTACGCTTAAACTCTCCCTTTTTCCTGCCAATATACGGTCTTGCAATTACACGTCCAACCTTCCATTCATCTTTTAAAGTAAGCTCTCTTGCAATTTCACAACAGCGATAAAGTTCCTCTAACCCAAAAGTTTCTTCGTTACCACAGATTTGAAGCACGGAATCTGCAGAAGTATATACAATCATATTCCCTGTTGCAATTTCTTCTTCTGCCAACTCATCTAAAATTTCTGTACCACTGGCACTCTTATTTCCAATCACTTTATGTCCTGTTCTCTTTTCCAATTCTTCAATTAACTCTTTTGGAAACCCAGTATCAGTAAATGTCTGAAAAGGCTGCTCAATTTTTAACCCCATCATCTCCCAATGCCCAGTCATAGTGTCTTTTCCATTGCTGGCTTCTTCTAACTTTGTATATTTTGCCATTGGCTTTTCCACTTTTTCAATCTCTGACATAGGGTGGAGATTTCCTAATCCGAACTTTTGAAGGTTCGGAACATAAAATCCCCCTTCTTTTTTCATAATCTGTCCAATATGTCCTAATGTATCTACTCCAATATCTCCAAATCTTTTTGCATCTGGCATAGCACCAACGCCAAGAGAATCCAATACAATTGTAAAAATACGTTTATATTTTTTTGCCATAACTTCCTCCTAGTCTACTATAATTTTTATTCCATATCTTTTATTCTCTATTCTTTACTCTTCTATTTTCTTTTCTCTTACAATGCTTCCATCTTTTTTTATAACGATTGACTGTTCGCTATCATTTTTTCGATTCCATAAGAGAACCGTAATTTCTTGTCCATCTGGTGATAGCGTAAGCCCATCAACTTCTTCATTCTCCTCTGTTGTATACAACACTTCATCATAATAATTTTTTATCACTTCATTCCCTTTTTGTTCTTTAAAATGAGGAGATGCTATTGCATAGATTAATGTCTCTTTTTTTCCCTTTATCCATTGAAACTCGATTCCATATTTTTCATCTGAAAATGTCTTTTCCTTTACATTATAAATGCAAAAATGAGAGAGGGAAGGATCGATATGAGAAATTATTCCAAGTTCCACATCAGAAATCCATTTTAATTCCATTACGGCATTTATGCGTCCCTCTTTATCATTCACTTGAATTGAAAATTCTTTTCCAGTCTTTTTGTTTCCAATCCGTACAATCTTTGGATTGATTTCATCTACATAGGAATAATATTCCCCTTCTTCCACTTGTACTGCATCTTTTAGCATCTGATTACTATTCAATTTTGTTTGTTTTTCTATCTGCTTCTCATTTTTTTTCGCACCATAAATATTGCGATAACAAAACAATCCACTTCCCGCTAATACAAAAACTGCTATGATAACTCCAACTCTCATTTTCTTTCTCATTCGAAATCCCTTCCAATCCTTTTCTATTCGTATTCTTGTTATTCTTTTATCATAGCAGTTAAATTTTACAAAAAGATGTATAAAATATTTAAATTTTCATAAACAATATTAATATTTTGTCAAACCAATATGTAAACTATGCATAGAGTTGATGGCAATCGATAAACACCTCAATAATACCACCACAGACCATACCATCGTCTTCCGCTTCTCTCCCTGTCATATCCACATTGACCAATCGAGATTTTCCTTCCTCCATACACTGAATTGCTATTTGCTGAATAGATGCTTCTGCACATCCTCCACCAATTGTGCCTATCATTTGTCCAGTTCTCACAACAAGCATCTTCGTTCCAATTCCTCTTGGAGCAGAGCCTTTTCTTGAAATAATAGTAACGACTGCCACTGGAAACTTTGTTTCCTTCCAATCCTCTTTAATATAACTCATCAGTTGATTTGTATAACCGACAGTTCCTTTTTTCTCATTTTTCACCTGAATAATTTCGGCTAAAATAGCAACTCCTATCTCGGTTGGAGTTTCTGCTCCGATGTTTAGACCAATTGGCGAATAAATACTATCGATTAATTCTCTTGAAAACCCTTTTTCTTCCATTAAATCTTTTACAGCTTTTACTCTCTTTTTACTTCCAATCATACCAATATAAGCATGATCCTTTGTTAAAATAGAAGCAAGACATTCCACATCATAGCGGTGTCCTCGCGTTACAATTACAAAATAAGTATTCTTGTCTCCTTTGATCTGCTCTAATCCTTTTTCAAAAGCATCACAAATAACTCGATCTGCCCCAGCCCTTCTAGCATTGTCAGCAAACATAGGACGATCTTCTAACACAGTTACTGTAAAATCTAACATCTTTGCCATTTTAATCACAGGAATTGAAATATGACCTCCTCCACAGATTACCATCTGAGGATCGGAACGCATACTTTCAAAAAATACCTGTTCTCCATCTATTTCTTCTAACATTGGCCTATCCGCCTTAATCGCTTCTGTTGAAACATTTTTAAACAATTCCACTGCGCCTTGGCTATCATATAGACTATCATTAACATAAATTGCCTTTGCACCTATATGAGGTCCTTGAATAATGGTTGCAATTCGATTTTTATTTGCTAGATTTAGATTTACTAACTCCTCAAAAAATAACATAACGGCCTCCTACCTCGCTGTTCTTGAACTTGTTCCATCTCCTAATTTTTCCACGGTTAGTTCATCCCCTGATCGGATGATACCGCCATGAAGAACAACGGTAAATACACCTTCTCTTGGCATAATACAATCTCCTACTTGATAGAAAATTTCACACTCAGAATGGCATTTTTTTCCTACTTGCGTTAATTCTAACAAAACATCATTACATTTAAAAATAGTTCCAATTGGATATGTTTTAAAATCCATACCTTCTACAAGAAGATTTTCTCCGAATGCTCCATCATCTACATTTGCTCCTCTTTGACGAAACTCTTCTACTCTATCATAAGACAACAAACTCACTTGTCTATGCCATTTTCCTGCATGAGCATCTTTTTCAATCCCAAAATCTTCAATAAATACTGCTTCTTTTATATCCTTTTTTTGTGTTCCTTTCTTTTCACTAATACATACTGCTTTTACAATTCCCATGATAAATTCCTTTCTACGCTCTCTTATAATCTATTTTCTTTATCCACCAATTTGGACCATTGCTCTTGTTTCCTCATCCTCAATTTCTTTTTCAAAAAACTGATGGGAAATTGGTTTTCTCATAATTGCTTGTTCCATTACATTTGTCAACTCTTCTTCTTCCATTCCATGTCTTAAAAGTTCTCTTAAATCAATGCCATCTCTATGATGTAAACAGAGCTTTAAACGACCATCACTTGTCAATCGAACACGATTACAGTTTTCACAAAATTCATGAGATACTGCGCTAATAAAACCAATTCCTTTTTGAAATCCTTTAAACTCATAATAAACGGCGGGCCCATTTCCATACCGTTTTGTGGAAACCATCGCCTTTCCATAGTGTTTCTCTAATAATTGTAAAATTTCATCATTGGAAATCGGTTGATATTGCTTCCCATATCCAATTGGCATCATTTCAATAAAACGGACAGAAACAGGATATTTCTTTGCCAATTCTGCAATGGAAAGCAGCTCATCTTCATTAAATTCTCGAACTGGTACGCAGTTAATCTTCACAGGAATCCCAACTGCGATACACTCTTTCATCCCATTTAATACATCATCAATTCTATCCCGTCTTGTAATCGCTTCATATCGTTTTTTATCTAGCGTATCAAGACTAATATTAACTCCTGTTAATCCTGCGTCTTTTAGTTCTTTTGCCATCTGGCTTAATAAAACTCCATTGGTTGTGAGTGTCACTTGTTCCATATGAACTTCTTTTCTAAGAATCGCAATTAAATGAGCGATATCTTTGCGCACAAGAGGTTCGCCCCCTGTTAACTTAATTTTTCGGACTCCCAAATTCCACGCTGCTTTTGCTACACGGCGAATCTCTTCAAAAGAAAGAATCTCTTCATGTTTCATACAGGGAATTCCTTCTTCGGGCATACAATAAACGCACCGAAGATTGCATCGATCCGTAATTGAAATTCTCATATAATCAATTTTGCGATTCTGTTGATCTTTCATTCTATCACCAACTTTCTACCATCATTTTTTCTTTTTTTCCTTTTCGCTACAAATTTCTTACTTCTTTTTTTCTCTTGCTTTTTTATCCCCATAAGCTTATCCCTTCTTACTTCTTTGCTTGATAATGTCCACTTTTTCCTCCTAATTTTTCAAGAAGATGAACATTTTGAATACACATACTGCGATCCATTGCCTTACACATATCATAAATGGTCAGCAATGCCGTCATTACGCCTGTTAATGCTTCCATTTCAACCCCTGTTCTCCCAGCTAACTTCGTTGTACAAATGGCACGAATCGTAGAAGTTTCTTCTTCTAATTCAAAGTCAATGGATGCCTTTGTGAGCATTAACGGATGGCACATTGGAATCAGATCACTTGTTTTCTTTGTTGCCATAATCCCAGCAACTCTTGCTACTCCAAGCACATCTCCTTTTTTTGCTCTTCCTTGCTTTACAACTTCATAGGTCTCTTGATTCATTGTAATCTCACCTATTGCAACCGCAACTCTTGTTGTAATATCTTTTTCCGTTACATCCACCATAACGGCATTTCCAGCTTCATCAAAATGATTTAATTTTCCCATATACAAATCCTTTTTCTATTTTTATCCTTTTATTTTACAAAACCATTTCTATCGTTATATACGGCACGGTTTAATGACTTTTTTATTTTCCAAAACCACATTTTGGGAAAGTACAGACAGGACAATTTTCACAAAGTCCACCATGTCCATATTCCGCCATATCTTTTATTGATAATTTCTCTCCTGCAATCAATCTTGGCAACAATAAATCAAAAATCGTTCTCTTACCATACATAACACATCCTGGAAGTCCACAGACAGGAATTTCTTTTCCATCTTTGTAATAATAAGATACTAAAAACATAGCCCCTGGTAATACTGGCGCTCCATAAGATACAATCTCTGCCCCTGTTGCCTTAATGGCTCCTGGTGTTCTATCATCTGGATCCACACTCATACCACCTGTACAAAATACCATTTCTGCTCCGTCTTCAATGGCTTTTAAAATAGCATTTTTAATATCTTCTTGAGAATCATCTACAATCGTCTGAGAAAGAACTTGTACTCCAAATTCTTCTAACTTTCCTTTTACAACTGGTCCAAATTTATCGGTGATTCTACCTTTAAATACTTCACTTCCTGTCGTAACAATCGCAGCTGTCTTTTTTACAAAAGGAAGAATCGCTAACAAAGGTTCTTCTCCAATTGCTTCTTTTGCCTTTTTTAACTTTTCTTCCTCAATAATAAGAGGAATAACTCTTGTTCCAGCAACTTTTGTTCCTTTTTTCACAGGGAAATTTCCATGGATAGTAGCAATCATAATTTCTCCAAAACAATTCAACTGAAAAATTCGTTCTTTATCTACCTTTAATAGTCCATCAATATCAGCGATTAATTCTACTTTTCCTTCCTTTACCTCTCCTTTCACTAAATAATCATTTTTACACATATCATATAAGATCTCAGCTGCCTCATCTTCATGAAGCATTCCTTCCTTTTTCTCCCATACATAAAGATGCTCTTTTCCTATTGATAATAAAACAGGAATATCCTCTTCCGTTACTACATGACCTTTTCGAAAAATAGCATCTTTTTTTACTCCTGGAATAATCTGTGTTAAATCATGACACAACACATGTCCAACGGCTTTTTCTGTATCAATTAATTTCATGAATGTAATCCTCCTAAAAAAATCCTTCTGTTTTTTATTTTATCATTATTAGAAAAAAAATCGATTGCTTTTGCAACATACGCTCGAACTAAAGACTAATATAAAAATCTACTTTGTAATAGTTTTTTATGCGATAGAAAACGAATTTTCCTATCATTCATAAAAAAGTGTGCGCCCAACACTCTTCACCACTTTAAGTTACTTCTAGCAATGCACACTTTGCCGCGCGGTCCCAGTTTACGAAGTAAATTTTTTCCACTCTGCGATCTGCGCATCGTTTGCGCGTAGCGCTTTTTTATATCATAAGAACCATAACTCTATCATACAAAAATAACCCAATTTCTTATGATATAAAAAAATCCTTACCTAAGGGAATCTCTCATGCTTCCAATCGCTTTCTCGCATAGAGTATTCCATGGTAAGGAGATACCGATGTCTTTTCATCTACGTTAACTTACTCTTTTATTATATCAAATTTTATAACAAATTCAACAATATTTTCAAATATCCTCTTTGGACATTTTGACTATTTTTTACAAACAAATAATTCAAAATACTGGAAAAGAGTTTTCAAACCTTCCAAATTATTGTACAATTATTAGTGAATAATTAAAAAAATTTCTAGAGAAGGCGGTATGAAAAATGGCAAAAATTACTCAATCTATTTTTGGAACAACAAAACAAGGGGAACAAGCACATATTTTTAAGCTAGAAAATAACATTGGATCTTATGTTACCATTACAGACTTTGGTGGAACCATTCTTTCGTTAGTTGTCCCTGATAAAAATGGAACTCCAACGGATGTGGTGCTTGGCTATGATCGTTTAGAAACTTATGAACTTGAAGGTGGTGCTTTTTTTGGTGCTTTGATTGGACGCTGTGGAAACCGTATAGCAAAGGGACAATTTTCTTTAAATGGAAAAGACTATACTCTTACTTGTAATGATGGCCCAAATCACCTTCATGGAGGTCCTACTGGCTTTAGTCATAGACTTTGGAAAGCCTCTATTGAACTTGGCTCTTTAAAGCTCACATTACATAGTGCAGACAAGGAAGAAGGCTATCCTGGAAACGTGACCGTTACAGTTACATACACATTCGGTGATGATAACAACTTAAGCATCCATTACGAAGCGGTCAGCGATGCAGATACGATTGTAAATCTAACAAATCATAGTTATTTTAATTTAAACGGACATTCTAGCGGTTCTGTGGAAGATCAAATGCTAAAATTATTTGCTTCTTCTTACACTCCAACAGACAGTACTTTAATCCCAACAGGTGAAATTCGTTCTGTTGCTGGAACACCATTTGATTTTAGAGAATATAAAAAAATTGGTAATGACCTTCATGCAGAAGAGGAACAAATCAAAAATGGCAATGGATACGATCATAATTTTGTTTTAGATAATTCTGGATCTTTAGCCGTATTTGCCGAAGCCTATAGCGAGCAATCTGGCATTTACATGAAAGCAAAAACAACATTACCAGGGGTTCAATTTTATACAGGAAATTACCTTGACGAAACAATAAAGGCAAAAGATAATGCTACTTATCATCCTAATCAAGGATTCGCTTTGGAAACACAGGTTTTTCCAGATGCGATTCACCATAAAAATTTCCCATCTTCTATCCTTCGAGCTGGTATGAAATATAATACAGTAACTACTTATGAGTTTTCTGTGAAAAATTCTCTATAATTTATTTATCTTTTTCTATTATTATAGAAAGAAATGGTTGCATTTTTATTAATTTCATGTAAAATGGTTGTGTATGCCTTTAAAACAAAACTCTTATTGGAAGAATTTAATGTAGACATTTTCAATGTCTCATACTATTATATGATAAATAAAGGAAGGAATTAACTATGATTACAGCAAGTAACATCACTCTTCGTCTTGGAAAAAAAGCATTATTCGAAGAAGTAAATATTAAATTTACAGAGGGCAATTGTTATGGTCTTATTGGTGCTAATGGTGCCGGTAAATCTACTTTTTTAAGAATTCTCTCTGGAGAACTAGAACCAACTAATGGTGATATTATTATTACTCCAGGTCAACGTCTTTCCGTGTTAAAACAGGATCACTTCAAATATGATGAATATTCTGTTCTTGACACTGTTATTATGGGAAATCAACGCCTTTATGACATTATGAAAGAAAAAGAAGCCATCTATTCCAAAGAAGATTTTACAGAAGAAGATGGAATTCGTGCTAGTGAATTAGAAGGAGAATTCGCTACTATGAACGGTTGGGAAGCCGAATCTGATGCTGAAACATTATTAAATGGTCTCGGTATTGAAACAGAGCTTCACTACAAACAGATGAGTGAATTAACAGGTTCTGAAAAAGTCAAAGTATTACTTGCTCAAGCGTTATTTGGTAATCCTGATATTCTTCTTCTTGACGAGCCTACAAACCACTTGGATTTAGCAGCGATTGCTTGGTTAGAAGAATTTTTAATCAACTTTGATAATACTGTTATTGTTGTATCTCATGACCGTTATTTCTTAAATAAAGTATGTACTCATATTGCTGATATCGATTATGGTAAAATTCAGCTCTATGCTGGTAACTATGACTTCTGGTATGAATCTAGTCAGCTTATGATCAAGCAGATGAAAGAAGCAAACAAGAAAAAAGAAGAAAAAATTAAAGAATTACAAGAATTTATTCAACGTTTTAGTGCTAACGCTTCCAAATCCAAACAGGCAACTAGCCGTAAACGTGCTCTTGAAAAAATTCAACTTGATGAAATGCGTCCATCTAGCCGTAAATACCCATATATCGATTTTAGACCAAATCGTGAAATCGGTAATGAAGTCCTTCAAGTAGAAGGTATTAGCAAAACCATCGACGGTGTAAAAGTTCTTGACAATGTAAGCTTTATTTTAGGTCATGACGATAAAGTTGCTTTTGTTGGTCCAAACACAATCGCTACTACAACTCTTTTCAAGATTTTAGCTGGTGAAATGGAACCAGACGAAGGAACTTATAAATGGGGTGTTACAACTTCTCAAGCTTATTTCCCAAAAGATAATACAAAAGAGTTTGATTGCGATGATACTATCGTCGATTGGTTAACACAATACTCTGATGAAAAAGATGTAACATATGTTCGTGGTTTCTTAGGACGAATGTTATTCTCTGGTGATGATGGTATGAAACGTGTTAAAGTATTATCTGGTGGTGAAAAAGTTCGTTGTCTCCTATCAAAAATGATGATCTCTGGAGCTAACTGCTTAATCCTTGATGAGCCTACAAACCACTTAGATATGGAATCTATCACTGCTTTAAACAATGGTCTTATTAAATTCAAAGGCGTATTACTATTCGCTTCCCAAGACCATCAGTTTATTCAAACAACAGCAAACCGTATTATGGAACTTACAAATAACGGTGGTTTAATTGATAAAATTACAACCTATGATGAATATCTTGATAGCGATGAAATGGCTAGAAAACGTCAAGTTATGAACTTAGATGAAACCGTTTCTGAAGATAAAGTAGAAGAATAAGAAGAAAAAGCCCATTAGTAATTCTACTAATGGGCTTTCTTATGCTGTTTATCACTCCAAAAAAGATCAATCAATACGCTTAAACTGGCTGTGCCAGCACTTCTCTCATTTCTACAAAAGAATTTTGAAGAATGGCTACAACAGAAGCTACTACTTCCATGCATACACGCACAATGTAACGACAATCTTCTAATACAATGCTCTTTTTCTTTGTGTACTCCTGATGTGTCTCCTCAATAAACTGAAATAGTTCTTCTTTCGTATCATGAACTTTAATTTCTTTTCTAATTTCCATCACTTCCTTGCTTTCTAAAAAGCGGCGAAGAGCAAATTTTAAATCTTTTTCATAATAGCAGTGCTCTTTTAAATTCCCCTCATAATGTTCATTATGGGGAAATGTAAAATAATCTGCAAGATAGTGTGTAATTTCTCCAAGTCGGATACAGTCGCGATATCCAAAACAGTACATATTTTTCATTTTCTCAATAAATCGATCGATTTTTTGCTTTAAATCCTCAAACGTATGCTTAAACGTATGTGGTGTTGTTAAAAAGGACGGTTTACAATCTGGTAAAATGCTACCAAAGCAAAATGTAAGTTTGTGATTCATTGTATCTTCTAACTGAAGTTTATCCATTAAGCCAACTGCTAATGAAATATGTGATTTCTTTCTCATTGTTTGTTCTTACCCCAATTTTTACGGACTCAATTCCGTTTTCGCCATTTTCGGCATTTTCAATAAGTTACGTTATGTGCTATTTATAATCCCTCTTTTTTCTATTATCTAGCACTACTTTCATTCTATTACTATTTTTCATTTGTTGCAATAGTTTTCATGTAAATTTAATTTTTATTTTTAAATTCCTTTTTTTTACCATTTTATTTTTTATACTCTATAGCTCCACCTTATCTTTTATATAAATTGCGCAATACTTGACTTTTTATTCACCTTTTTTTATAATATACGCTAAGTAATTAATTTTTTATAAAGTTTGAAAGGAGTTGATCAATTTGGACTCGAGTTCCATTATTCAACTAATTAGTCTCGTTATTTTAATCGCACTTTCTGCTTTTTTTTCATCAGCAGAAACAGCTTTAACAACTATTAATAAAATTAGAATGCGTAATCTAGCGGAGGCTGGCAACAAACGCGCTAGTCTCGTACTAAAGTTAACAGCAGATTCTCCAAAACTTTTAAGTACAATTTTAATTGGAAATAATATTGTAAATATTTCTGCCTCTTCAATTGCCACTGTAGTAGCTACTAAAGAACTTGGAAGCAAAGGTGCTGGAATTGCCACTGGTATTTTAACAATTTTAATTTTACTTTTTGGAGAAATTACCCCAAAATCTTTTGCAACCTCTCATAATGAATCCATTTCTTTATTATATGCACCAATTATTTACCTTTTAACTGTTATTCTTACACCAATTATATTCCTCGTAAATGTATTATCTAGCGGACTTTTAAAACTATTCCGTTTAAATTCTTCGAAATCCTCTCAGTCTATCACGGAAAGTGAACTTCGTACCATTGTGGATGTAAGTCACGAAGAAGGTGTTATTCAAACAGAAGAAAGAGCTATGATTAATAATGTATTTGATTTTGGTGGCTCTTTAGCAAAGGATATTATGACACCTCGAGTAGATATTGTCTACCTATCTGCCGATATTTCTTATGAGGAATTGCTAAAAATCTACAATGAAGAACGTTATACAAGATATCCTATTTATGAAACTTCGAAAGATGAAGTAATTGGTGTTTTAAATATTAAAGATCTTTTCTTTTATATGGCGACTCATGATAAGAGCAGTTTTTCTCTTCTTCCTCTTCTTTGGGAACCAACTTATTGCTATGAATATCAAAAAACTTCTGCTCTTATGACAGAAATGAAAAAAACTTCTAGTAATTTCACTATCGTTCTTGATGAATATGGAAAAGTATCTGGACTGATTACATTAGAAGATTTATTAGAAGAAATTGTCGGTGATATTCGTGATGAATACGATGCTTCAGAGCAAGATGAAATCAAAAAATTATCCGATCATGAGTTTGAAGTCGATGGCTCTGTAAAACTTGATGACTTTAACGATGAAACAGGAACGCATATTGAATCAGAAGATTACGATTCTATTGGTGGTCATATTATTGAATTATTGGATCGAATTCCAAATGAAGGAGAACAAGCCACAGAACATGGCATTACTTATACCGTATTAAAAACAGAGAAAAATAGAATTAGTCGTGTTCGAGTCTATATTGAGCAAGATTATGATTTAGAAGAACCTAGCTCTTTATAATAGTTAGGTATCTTCGCGTAAATTCTCTTTTCCACAAGCTGTGCATTGCTTGCACATAGTGCTTTTTATGTGATAGGAACTTCCTTCCAAAGTAAGTTTCCTATTACATAAAAAATGACATGAGAAACACACTTTGTGTGTTTCTCATGTCTATAGATGGCAACATATGCCTTCCACTTAAAAAAATGATGAGAAACACACTTTACGAGTTTCTCATATTGGCGAGCGTGGTCAAATATCTCATTTGAAGAATTCCATAGACAACATTCATTTTGATGTATGTGGCTCTTGAATTTCTTCTATTCGTTACTTGACTCTTTGCGTTCGCGTAAATATTATAGGAAATCTTTAATTTTCTTACTTCTTGATGGATGACGAAGTTTACGAAGAGCTTTCGCTTCAATCTGACGAATACGCTCACGAGTAACTCCCATCTCTTTTCCAACTTCTTCTAATGTTCTTGGATGCCCGTCATCAAGTCCAAATCTTTGGCGAATGATATAACGCTCTCTTTCATTTAAATCTCCAAGAATTTCTTCAATATGAAGGCGAAGCATTTCTGCATTAGCAACATCTTCTGGTGATTGATTTTTCTCATCAGCGATAAAATCTCCAACACTGCTGTCGTTTTCATCTCCAACTGGTGTTTCCAAAGATGTTGGCGTCAAACTATATTCACGGATTTCCATTAATTTATCCACTGTAATATCAAGACGCTTTGCAAGCTCTTCATTCGTTGGTTCTTTTCCAAGCTCTACTGTCAGTTCTCTTTGTACTCTTGTTAATTTATTAAACACTTCCACTAAATGTACTGGAATACGGATCGTACGACTCTGATCCGCAAGAGAACGAGTAATCGCTTGTTTAATCCACCAAGTTGCATAGGTACTTAATTTATACCCTTTTGTGTAATCAAATTTTTCAATTCCTCTTAATAAACCAATATTTCCTTCTTGAATTAAATCAAGAAAAGAAAGCCCCCGACCTACATATTTCTTAGCAATACTGACAACGAGACGAAGGTTTGACTCTGTTAAAATGTCAATAGCAATCTTATCTCCTTTGTCTTTTCTCTTTGCTAATTCTATCTCCTCTTGCTGTGTCAAAAGCGGATAAGAGCCAATTTGTTTTAAATATAATTTTACAGAATCTTGAAGATTGGTATCTGCAAAATTATCGATATTCTCAAGATTTTCCAACTCAAAATTTTCAAATTCCTCTGAGTCTAACTCCTCATCAGTTGGTTCTTCTAAAATCTGAATATCATCTAACTCTTGCTCTTCTAAATTCGGCTCACTATTTTCTTTCTCAATATCTGTGATATTAATATTTCGATCTTCAAAGAAGCTATAAAATTTTTCCAACTGATCAATGGATAGCTCCTCTAAATCAAAGAATTTTTTAATATCTTTTTTATCGAGAGTCATATTATTGCCTTCTGCAAGTGACACTAATTTTACTAGATTTTGAATAAATGTTTCTTCTTTCATGGTTTTCATATTTTGAACTTTACTTTTCATTGGTAAGCCCCCATATGTTATGTTTTATTAGTCGTATACCATATTCTATCACACTTCTAAGGGTATTTCTACGGATTTTATCAAATTCAGACACTTTTATACAAATACTTCTATTCACAAACAACACTTTTTTATTTGCCTTTCTTTCATTTTTTTATTTATCGACGACGTCCATTCGCTTCCCATTGCGCCAACTGATCTACACAACGAATCAGATCTTCAATCTTATCAGAAATTTCTCCCTCTTGCAATGTGATATTAACAGAAACTGCCATCAGATCTAAATCTTTCTCTGTTATATTTTCTTTTTGTAATTCATAGTGAAGAAATTCGCTCTTCTTTTCCATTGTGTCCAAATCTAAGAATTCAAATACTTGTGGATGTAAACTATTTATTTCCTGTGTTTCTAAAACTTCTTCTTTTGGCTCATTTTCTCCCATCGTATTTTGCGTTTTTACTTTTTTTATAGCCTTTGTGTCCGCCCTTAAACATTGCTCAATTTTTTCTTGGACAATGCATAGTTCTTCTGTTAATCTTCTCATTTGCTCTAATAATTGCTCTAATTCTTGATTCATTTCATTCCCCTTTTCTTTTATACTAGAATTTTTTTCATTTTTATTTGCACCAAAACAACAAGTAAGAAACTATGAAAAATTGGGCTGTTATATCACCTTTGTGTCATATAACAGCCCTCCTATTATTTTTTTCTAACGAATTATTTAAAATATTCTACACCTGATGCAAAAATATTTTGATTTTGTTCTCCATAAATATTTTTTGCAACCGCTTCTCCAATACGCTCTGAATGAGCCATCTTTCCAAAAACACGTCCATCTGGACTTGTAATTCCTTCAATAGCATAATAAGAGCCATTTGGATTAAATGCTTCCTCCATTGTTGGATTTCCATTAATATCTACATATTGAGTTGCAACTTGTCCATTGGCAAATAACTTATCCATCCACTCTTTAGAAGCTACAAAACGTCCTTCCCCATGAGAAGCAGGAATCGCATAAATACCACCAAGCTCTGCCTTTTGTAACCATGGAGATTTATTTGTTACCACTTTTGTATAAACCATTTGAGAAATATGACGACCGATTTGATTCGTCGTAAGAGTTGGTGAATCAGCAGTTAACTCTTTAATCTCTCCATATGGAACAAGACCAAGTTTCACTAACGCTTGAAATCCATTACAAATACCGAGCGCTAATCCATCTCTCTCATTTAATAATTTCATAACAGCTTCTTTTAGTTTTTCATTGCGAAATGCAGTTGCAAAAAACTTAGCAGAACCATCTGGTTCATCACCAGCGGAAAAACCACCTGGAAACATAATAATTTGAGACTTTTCAATGGCTTTTTCAAATTCTTCTACAGAATCTCTGATTTCTTGTGGATCTATATTGCGAAATACTTTTGTAATTACTTCCGCCCCTGCTGCTTCAAAAGCCTTCGTACAATCGTATTCACAGTTTGTCCCTGAGAAAATTGGAATAAACACTTTTGGTTTTGCTACTTTATGTTTACATACATAAATATCTTTCGTATCATAAATCTTTGTATCCACTGGAATATGTTCTACACCACAAACCGTTGGGAATACGGATTCTAATGTTCCTTTCCAAGCCTCTAATGCCTCTTCTATCGAAATCGTTATATCGCCATAAGTAAACATCGGCTCTTTTGTTATTTCTCCAAGAATAACATATGGTATTTTTAATTCTTCTAACTTTTCTTTTTTTACTTCTGCCACAATAGAGCCATAATCTTTTGCAAGCAAGGATTCTATCCTATTGAAAGCTTTTATTTTTACGCCTAGTTTATTACCAAATGCCATTTTGCTAATCGCCTCAATTGTTCCACCAAATCCAACTGCATAAGCAGAAACGATCGTTTTATTCGAAATGGCCTCCAATAATTTATCATATAATTTCATTACCTGTTTGTAAACAGGAATATCATAGTTATCTTTTTCAATATCAAATTTTACAAGTACATTGCCCTCTTGCTTTAATTCTGGAGTAATAATATGCGTATGTTTTGCAATATCTACAGCAAAAGAAACTAATGTTGGTGGTACATCAATGTCTTCAAAAGTACCTGACATACTGTCCTTACCACCGATAGATGGAAGCCCAAATCCTCTTTGAACCTCATATGCTCCAAGTAACGCGCTAAGCGGCTGTCCCCAACGATAAGGATCGGCTCCAAGTCTTTTAAAATACTCTTGAAAGGTAAAACGGATTTTTTTATAATCTCCACCTGATGCTACAATTTTTGCCATAGATTGTACGACTGCATAAATCGCACCATGATATGGACTCCAGCTAGATAAATAGGGATCAAATCCATAGCTCATCATCGTAACAGTATCCGTCTTTCCTTTTAATACTGGAAGTTTTGCAACCATTGTTTGAGTTGGTGTCAATTGATATTTTCCACCATAAGGCATAACAACCGTGCCTGCCCCAATGGAGCTATCGAACATTTCCACTAGTCCCTTTTGAGAGCATACATTTAAATCAGCTAATGTATCAAGCCAGATCTGTTTGATATCTTCTATCTTTTTATTCTCTTTAAAATAATTTTCCTCTGGATTTGGCATTGTGACTTTCACTTCTACCTCTTGATGGGCACCGTTTGTATCAAGAAATGCTCGTGATAAATTCACGATTTCTTTCCCTCTCCAGTATAAAATAAGTCTTGGCTCTTTTGTCACTTCTGCTACAACGACAGCTTCTAAGTTTTCTTCTTTTGCATAAGCAAGCATTTGATCGACATTTTCTTTATCAACAACAATCGCCATACGCTCTTGTGATTCTGAAATAGCAAGCTCAGTTCCATCAAGACCCGCATATTTTTTTGGTACTTTGTCCAAATCAATTTGTAAACCATCTGCAAGTTCTCCAATGGCAACAGACACACCACCTGCACCAAAGTCATTGCACTTCTTAATCAGTCTACTTACCTCTTCTCTTCGGAAGAGACGCTGAATTTTACGTTCTGTTGGAGCATTTCCTTTTTGCACCTCGGCTCCGCAAGTTTCAATGGACTGCATTGTATGAACTTTGGAAGAGCCAGTTGCTCCACCACATCCATCTCTTCCTGTTCTTCCTCCAAGCAAAATAATTTTATCGCCTGCTTTTGCATTTTCACGAATGACATTTTTTCTTGGTGCAGCTCCCATAACCGCTCCAATTTCCATACGCTTTGCCACATAATTTGGATGATAAATTTCACTCACATGACCAGTTGCAAGACCAATCTGATTGCCATAAGAGCTATATCCATCTGCAGCACCATTTACAATTTTTCTTTGTGGCAATTTCCCTTTTAATGTATTTTGCAGTGGAACCGTTGGATCACTAGCTCCTGTAACACGCATAGCTTGATACACATAGGAACGTCCAGAAAGTGGATCTCGAATAGCTCCTCCAAGACAAGTAGCCGCACCTCCAAATGGTTCAATCTCTGTTGGATGGTTATGGGTTTCATTTTTAAAACTTATGAGCCACTCTTCTGTCACTCCATCGATGTCCACTGGAACAATAATGGAACATGCATTAATTTCATCGGATTCTTCTTGATCGTTTAGGCCGCCTTCTGCCTTGATTTTTCTCATTGCCATTAACGCAATATCCATAAAACAAATATCGTTATCTTCTCTATGTAACTCTTTTTTATCTTGTAAGTATAATTGATACGTATTCTTCATAGGTTCTTTATAGAACCCGTCATCAAATTCTATCTTTTTCAATTCGGTCGAAAATGTTGTATGACGGCAGTGATCAGACCAATAAGTGTCTAATACACGAATTTCTGTCATAGACGGATCTCGCTTCTCTTCTTTCTTAAAATAATTTTGAATATGCTCAAAATCTTTTAATGTCATTGCAAGACCTAAAGAATGATAAAGTTCTTCCAACTTTTTTTGATCGAGTTGTTGAAACCCATCAAAAATCTGCACATCCTCTGGCTCTTCAAAGTCAATGAGTAATGTGTCTGGTTTCTTTTCATCCGTCTCTCTTGAGTCAACAGGATTAATGCAATACGATTTTATTCGCTCAAAATCTTCTTCGCTCATAGGACCTTCCACTACATACGTCGTTGCGGATCGAATGGTTGGCTCTTCTTTTTCATTTAACAGTTTTACACACTGCTGTGCGGAATCCGCCCTTTGATCAAATTGACCAGGTAAATATTCCACACTAAATATTCTTGCTTCTTTTGATACTGGAAAACTTTCTTCATAATATTGATCCACTGGTGGCTCTGAGAACACGGTATGGATTGCCTTTTGATAAGTTGCTTCTGAAATATTTTCCACGTCATAGCGAATTAAAATTCTAACACTTGTAACTGGCAGATTCAAATACTTTTTCATCTCTTCTTGCAATTCTTTTGCCTTTACTGCGTAGTCTTGTTTTTTCTCTACATAAATTCGTCTTACACTGCTCATGGTTTCCTCCACATTTTCCCTATTTATGCCGTTGTATTCCGATACAAATTTCAACGATGAAAAACACATTTCGTGAGTTTCTCACATAAATGATTTTATCCATCTTTCAGCAAATTCATTGGTTTATTAACACCTGTCGAATTCATAATATCATATTTCTACTTTTGAATACAATAGATTAAATGATTGAAAAAAATGTTTCTACAATTTCTGTATAATATTACCTAAAAACAGAATCTATTTTTTTAAAGATATAACTTTTTAATAATACGAAATGCCACGGAGTGTTCAAACAGAATCGGTGATGTTTGTGCAAAAAATAAAATTCCATCCACAGGGGCTACAATGCGATCAATAATATTTCCTTCATAAGGATCTAGAACTTCTGCTAAAATGTCACCACGCCTTACTTCTTGGTTAATTTCACATTTTCTTCTAAAAAATCCAGAAACGTTTGGTTTCACAGTGACAAGATCTTCCTCTGCTAAAATACTTGCAATGTATCCATTATGACAATTGTATTTAATAATTCCCATTCTCGTTAAAAAACGAAGTGCAGAAGAAACTGCTTGGTTTGCTATTTCTTGGTTTAAATAATCGTAACCACTTACATAGAGCGAAAATGCACTCGTTCCTCTTTCGTGCCAATTATAATTTAATGTTCTTTGATCAAAACTTCTTGGTTGTCCTGTCACTACATATGGTAATCCAAAAAGGCTAGCAAGGCTGATACTATCTTTCCCACCTCCAAGTGTTCGAACGTGTGGTACAAATTCTCCTGCTAAATAAAAACCCGTAAATTGAATTCCATATCGATATCCTGTAGCCGCTTCCATGATAGCCGCTGCCACTCGATCGGTTGCTTCTCCTTTTGGATTTCCTGGAAAGTGACGGTTAATATCTTCATTATCTCTCACCCAATTTCTCTTTCCTACATTCATAGAAGAACTGATTGCACATGGAATTACTAAAATTTCTTTGTTATTTAAAATCCCGCCTTTTTCTTCTAAAATACACAATTTATCAATTAATTGTGATGCACAATAAAGATGTTCATATTCGTTTCCGCGAAGAGCACCTACAATACACGCAGCCTTTTCACCTTTTCCAAATCGATATCCGATTACTTCAAAGTTTTCACGAAATCCTGAACTCAACGAAAACAATACTTCTCTAGTCATATTTCTCCTCCCCTAACACTCTTGCTAACAACGCTCCTTCGCTTACAACTGGGTATTCTCTTAATGTAAATACAATTCCATCACATGGTGAAAAAATTTCTTCTTCCACAGACCCAGTCAGCGGTTCGATAATCTCACCAATTTTCTCCCCCTGTTTTACTTGTTTTGAATGCTCCACACTTGGTACAAAAACACCACTTGTCTCTCCATTAATAAAAACAACTTTTCCATCATCGGAAATATGTGGTTTTCTAGGGACTTTTGTCTCTCCTGTCCAAATCCCCATATATTTCATAAGAGAAAAAATCCCATCCACAACTTGATTGCAATAGGATTGATCAATTCTCATGGCTACATCACCTTCAATAACCATAGCTTTTGTTCCCATCTCATTCAATGCATTGACAATACTTCCTTGTTTTACCGTTGTGGACGGATGAATCCAAACAAAATCCATATTCATCTGTTTTGCATAAGGCATTAATTTTAAAGCCACATCATCATTAATTCTAACTTGTGGAATCTCTTTTAAAAAAATGCTGCTTGAATGAATATCAATACACACATTGGCTCCTTTTAAATCCTCCATAATTTTTGCGGCTGTATATTCTGTCATAGTTCCTTCAAAAGATCCTGGAAAAGCCATATTCATATCCATATTAAATAATGGCCACTCTCTTGTCCCTGCATCAAGCCCTAATGGATTAATGGCTGGATATACATCAACAATCCCTTTTAAATGCTGATAATTTTCTTTTATTTTACGAATTACTTCATAACAAATAAATTGTCCTGCTAGATCATCTCCATGGACACCTGTAATAATACAAAGACGCTGTTCTTCTCCTGTCATATTTTCTGGACATAAACTATTTTTTTTAATTTTCATCACTTCTCGAATTGGAAGTTCTGCAGTTGTAATTGTTTCAATCATGCTTTCCACGACTCCCTTCTTCCAAAACAGGAATAAATTTCATAATTTATTATAACAGACTAACCTATATTTGCAACAGAAGAGACAACAACTTTGTTTAATGAAAAATGCATTTTTTATGAAAGAAAAAAGCTATTGCATGATTGAATCTAAACCAATCAATACAATAGCTTCTTAATTATTTATTATGTTAGATTTATAAAATTAAAAGTCATTTTCATACCAATCTTCATAGTCCTCAAACATACCATTTTCATACTGTCTCGTATAATTGATATTTTTTGAACGCTTCTGTTTTGGTATTGGACGAGAATTTTGAGAACGCTTTTTCTCTTCACTTTTCTTTTTCATCGCTTTTTGCTCTTTTTCTAATTTACGCATGACAATAAGTTTATCTGTCTGCTGTTCTCGAATTCTAGATAAATCGTCCTCTTTCTCACTTCTTCTAGGTTTTGATACTCTCGGTCTGTTTTCATAGTCATCATCTTTGTCCTTTGGTCGGAAAGAATTTTGATAACGTCCATGATACCCCCCATCTTTGTGGAATTCCTTGTTATCTTTTCTTCCAAATGTTTCTTTACGATTTTTGTCACTTTGATTTTTTGGATAGCTTCCTGCTCTTCCCTGTGATACTCCGTAAGAACGTTGGTTGCGTTCTCCATTTCCTTTGTTTTTAAAGTCTTTGGAACGCTCTTTGTCACGTCCTTTGTATACATTTTCTGGTGTCACAAATTAATCTCCTCTCGAATTGATAAAATTGTTATCTTTTTTTATTTTATACGAAAACTGTATAAAGTCAATTATTTTTGTTAAAATTTTATTTCTCTATTGCCAACCGATTCCCTATCTAGTACAATAAGTCTATGAAAATTACAAAGGAGGTTCTAAAATGAACGAAGATATGATCACTCTTACATTAGAAGATGATTCTGAAATACAGTGTGAAGTTCTTGCAATCTTCCCAGCTGGCGACAAACAATATATCGCTCTTTTACCAGAAGGTTCTGACGACGTAGAAGGCGAAGTTTATCTCTATGGATATAAAGAATTAGAAGACAACCAAATTGAACTTGTGAACATCGAAGATGATGAAGAATATGAAATTGTAGCAGATGCTTTCGATGAATTATTAGATGAAGCAGAATTTGAAGAATTATATTCTGATGAAGAAGAATAGGAAATAAAACTTCCTATCAAAAAACAGGAGTAAGATATGAATCTTGCTCCTATTTTTTATGTCTATTTCTTTACCAATTGGAAATTTTCTTTTTCTACCATTTCTTCTTTTAACTTATTAAATTCTTTTTGCCAATCTTCATCTTTTGCATTTTTATTTTCTTCTTGGAACTTTTTTCCCAAATCATTGATGTAATTTTTAATTGGAATATCAATTTCACAAAGAATTTCTTCATATTCCCAATAAGCATCTTCCGTTCCAAAGGCTTCTTCTACCATCTGCCTTGTCTTTTTATTTTTGTTCTCATGCATTTCTTTTTTTAATTCATCAATATAAGAATTCAGTTCTTCTTTTGTTGCTGTATATCCATTTTGTACCGCATCAGCATAAATTGCATATCGCTCTTTTACATAAGTGTCAGCATTTTCTTTTGCTTCCTCTTCTTTCATCCCATTTAATTGATAATATTGTACCATCTGCTCATATTCTAATTGAGGAATTTCTACTGTCTTTCCTTTTGCATAGAGTTCCCGCCCTTTTTCTGTCTTGATATCTTTTGCCGTCTGAGCAACAATCTTTGTCCATTCCTTTAACTTCTCATTTTGTTGCATTTTCATATAAATACCTACAACAAGAAATAACCCAAGAATTCCAATGAGGGCAATTAAAATTGTTTTAAATGTTTTATTTCTACTTGCCACATACTTTTGCATCATAGCCTCTTTCGTCCTTTCTTTGCTTTACGTCCGTTTTAATAATCCATTTGCGACGACAAATTCCACATTTAAAGTCCTTGTATCTTCTAGCTTATCAAAATAAACACAAATTCTTTCTTTGTCCACATAAGTAATTTTTCCTTTACCATATTTTGCATGGCACACAGCCTGTCCAACAGCCAAATCGTCTTTATCAAACAGCAGCTCCCCTAAAAACCGAGAACGTGGAAGTTTTTTGCTAAAATAATCTTCTACAGAAAAGATATGCAGATATTTTTTTGCTCTTGTCATTGCCACATAAAACATTCGTCTCTCTTCTTCTAAGTCCGCTTCTTTTACTGCCTTTTTATGAGGTGTCACTTCCTCATTGGCATCCAGTAAAAAAACTGTCTCAAATTCTAATCCCTTAGAGCTATGCATTGTCATCATCATAACAGCATCGGTATTTTTTTGTCCTTGTTTTACCTGATCTTTCATATGTTCTGAGTATTCTCGAATATGACGAAACCAATCTTCTACTGTTTTAAATTCTTTTGATCCCGTTTGAATCTCATCTAACACTTCTAATAAATCATCATAATTCATCTTCCGAAATTCCGCATATTCTTTTAAATACTTTTCATATCCAATTCCTTTTCGAATATAGTTAATTCCCGCATAGGGAGTCATTTTAGAAATCATTAAAAGATCGGATTCTAATTGCTCAATTCTTTCTACTAACCATTTTTTATCTGATAACTGTATTTTTAATTCAGAAAAAGAAATGGTAGGATTTTGTAAACATTCCCGACTTAAATATCTTTTCGGGCGATTCATAATTTGTAAAAACTCTGCTCGTTCCCGATTTCCATGTGCCATTTTAAAATAGCTCATTAAGTTTTTCGCAATGAAATGCTCATAGATATTCGGAATCCCATCTCGAATTTTAAATGGAATTCCATATTCCATTAATTTTTCTAACAATAATCTCGGTTGGGTATTGGTCCGAAAAATAACCGCCATTTCTGAATATAGCATCCCTTTTCGATTATACTCATGGATCTGATCGAGTATCACTTGATTCTCTTCTCGCTGATTTTTCACTTCATGGATTTGAATTGGTAAAAATTCTCCTGCATTGGCTTTGATTTCTTTCTTAAACCGCTTTGTATTATTTTTAATAACCCTTTTTGCCCCATCCACAATATCTTTACTACAACGATAGTTAATATTTAAAAGCGTTTTTTCACAAGATGGATAATCTCTTTCAAATCCTAACATAATCTCTGGATTCGCTCCACGAAATCGATAAATAGACTGATCATCATCCCCTACAATAAATAAATTATCTTCGGGTTTTGCAAGCATTTTTACAATTTCATATTGAACGCGATTAATATCTTGAAACTCATCTACAAGCAAATAGCGAAACCGATTTTGCCACTGTTTTAAAATATCTTCTCTTGCTTTAAAAAGCTCATACGTAAACACAAGCATATCATCAAAATCGATTTTGCCATGTTCTCGTAAATATTTCTCATATTCATTGTAAATTGTTCGAAAAATATCATCGGAACAAGTGTTGCTATAATAATGCTCCAACGATATCATTTCTCCTTTTACAAGGCTAATTTCACTAATTAAACTTGTGAAAAATTCCGCCTCATCATCCATCTCAATTTGTTGTTTTGCCACAATTTCTTTTAAGTACTGTTTTTTCTCTTCTTCTCCTAGCACATTGGCGCTCGTATATCCATACGCATATTTTAAAATCATAAAAAAAATGGAATGAAACGTTCCAAAAACAACTGGCAGGTTTTCACCTGCCAGCTTTTGAAATCGCTCTTTCATTTCCAAGGCAGCTGCCTTTGTAAATGTAATGACTAAAATCTTTGATGGATGAACGCCATATTGTTCAATGAGATATTGGATACGATGAGTCAAAACCATTGTTTTTCCAGATCCTGGTCCTGCTAATACCATCATAGGTCCCTCTTTATGAGTAACCGCTTTTTTTTGTCCCTCATTGAAGTCTACCATTTAGATTTCTGCCTCCAATTTTGCAATCGCTTGTTTCACACGAGCGATGGATTCTTCTTTCCCAAGGATTTCCATTAATTCAGTTGCCCCACCTGGTGTGGATTGTTTTCCAGATACAGCAGTACGAACTGGCCACATCACATAGCCATTTTTTACCTCTTTTTCTTTTACAAACGTTACAAGCATTTCATATAAGGCATCGTTGCTATAATCTTCTTGTGCTTCTAATACTGGCACAATTTCTTTTAAAACTTCTAAAGAAGTTTCTGCATTTGTTTTCATCTTTTTATGTGTGTACATAGCAATATCATACTCTGGCACTGCTTCGATAAAATCAATATGTTCTTTAATTTCTGTGAATTTTTCAATTCTTGTTTTTACAAGAGCTGCGATTTTATGGAAATCTACCTCTTTTGTAATCACTTCCTTCATATATGGAAGTGCCATAGTAAAGAATTTATCATCGTCCATCGCTTTGATATATTCTCCATTCATCCAAGCTAATTTCACCATATCAAAAACAGATGGTGTTTTTGACATTCTATGATAATCAAATTCTTTTACAAGATCTTCTAAAGAGAAAATTTCACGATCTCCTTCTGGACTCCATCCAAGAAGAGCTACAAAGTTCACAATTGCCTCTGTTAAAAAACCTTGCTCAATTAAATCTTCATAAGAAGAATGTCCGCTTCTCTTACTTAATTTTTGATGTTGTTCATTTGTAATCAATGGACAATGCACATACACTGGCACATCCCAACCGAATGCTTCATATAAACGATTGTACTTTGGAGAAGAAGAAAGATATTCGTTTCCACGAACAACATGTGTAATTCCCATTAAGTGATCGTCTACTACGTTTGCAAAATTATAAGTTGGATATCCATCTGATTTAATTAAAATCATGTCATCTAACTCGGAGTTTTGTACTGTAATATCTCCATAGATTTCATCATGGAATGTTGTTGTTCCTTCGGTTGGATTATTCTGACGAATTACAAAAGGAATTCCTGCATCTAATTTTTCTTGTACTTCTTCTTTTGTTAATTGTAAGCAATGTTTGTCATATTTTGCAATTTCTTTTCCTTCTACAACTTCTGACTTTAAAGATGCAAGGCGTTCTGCATCACAAAAGCAATAATAAGCTTCCCCTTTTTCTACTAACTGTTTTGCATATTCCATATAGATTCCAGAAGCCATTCTCTCACTTTGTACATAAGGACCACAGCCTCCATCTTTATCTGGCCCTTCATCATGAATTAAACCAGTTTTTTCAAGGGTTCTATAGATAATATCAACGGCACCTTCTACGTAGCGCTCTTGATCAGTATCTTCAATACGAAGTAAAAAATCTCCTCCTTCGTGTTTTGCAATTAAATATGCATATAATGCAGTTCTTAAATTACCAACGTGCATACGTCCTGTTGGACTTGGTGCAAATCTTGTTCTAATTTTAGACATTGTTTTTCCTCCTATATCTCTCCAAATAGAATTACTTTCCATTTGGCTATCATCATTCAAAAAATACTCTGTCTTTCATTATCGCAAGTATTTATTCGTTCGTCAAGTCTTTCTTCCTCTTTTCCTACTCCCCTCTTATGGCTTCCAAAGCGGATATTTTCACTGCACGATTTGCTGGATAATACCCAGAAATAAGTCCGATAAAGGTTGAAAATACAAGAGCCAATGCCACAAGCCAAAGAGGAATAATCGATGTTTGACCTCCACTTGTTACGCCTTCCGTTATCATCTCTCCGACTCCACCAAGACTGAAACCGAACTTATTAATTATAAAAGAAAGTCCATAGCTTAATAAAATACCTATCACTCCACCAAAAAAACCAATTGTTCCTGCCTCTAATAAAAAAATGGTCCGGATATCCCTGACATAACATCCAAGTGCTTTCATTACACCAATTTCTCTCGTTCTCTCATAAATGGACATAATCATTGTATTCGTAATTCCAATGGCTGCTACAAATAAAGAAATGGCTCCTAGACCGCCTAAGACTGCCTGTTGCTGTTTTGCCTGTTGTTCCATCGGTTTTCGAATACTTTCCATAGAACTTGTATCAAATCCATCTTCTTTAATGACTTTTTCCACTTCTTCTATATACTTAATATCTTCTACTTTGACATATGCCATCTGATATCCTTTATCCGCCTCCTTTTTTCCATTATCAAACCTTCTATATTCCTCCTTTAATTTCTTCAACACATTAATATCCATAAACACGCCTTGTGCCGTTCGATAATCTTTTGAATTATCTTTTTTTAGCCGCCCACAGACAAGTATTTTCTTTTTTAACTTTTTCGTTTCCTCTTGATTGCTTGTTAATGTCAATGTAATTTTATCTTTCATCACATTAACAAAAGGCTTTTTGGGATTTCCATTTTGATCCACGTCCCCTTCCATGATATAACGATTTTGTGGACTTGCATGAATATCCTCAAACGCATATCCCCACTGTTCTCCAACAACAATGGGTATCACATCTTTTCCTGCTCCTGTCTTTGAAAAAAATTGACCTTCTTCTATTTGGTATCCCAATTCTTCTAAAGCATCTGGGTAAACACCAACGATATCTGGTGCCATTTGATAACGATCTTTATTTCCTACACTTATTAGTAAATTCAAATCCCCACTTTCATAAATGGGGGTTGCCGTTACAACCCCTTTTAATCCTTTCCATTTTTCAATTGTCGCATCATTTAATATGTTTTTTGTTCCTGAATTATAATTATATACTTGAATTAGCTTTAAATCTCCCATTTCCGAAAGTGCTTGTTCTTGACTTTCCTTCATGCCAATTCCTAATGAAATCATAACAACAATTGCACAAGTGCCGACAACGACACCGACGACTGTTAAAAGTGTCCTTACTTTTCTCCTTGTTAAATTTCGAAAACAAAGGTCGATTAAATCCATCAGTTTCATATTCGACCTCCTTATTCCTCTTCAAATTGTTCTAGTTCTTCTAACATTTGTCGTTGTTTTTTCTTGCGAATTGTTCGAATGATAACTATTATAACAATGAGCAAACAAAAGGCTCCTATTCCAATCCCTACTTTTATCTTTACATTTTTGCTCATTCCATGTTCTTGGTCCATCATATCTTGATCCAGATCCATATCAAAATCTCCACCCATATTTAGATCCACTTCCATTTCTTGTGCTTCTAACTCATAAGGCAATTTTACTTTCTTCACTTCTAAATTATCATCTTCATAGGTAATAACAACCGTCCCTTTTAATTTCTTCGCCTCATTAGCTGTCACATAAAAATCAATGCTTCCACTGTTTCCAGAGTCGACATTTCCGATGTTTTGTACTTTTTCTGTTGCTGTTAAATCTCCTTTTAATTCCGCAGACAAATTATAAAGGCTACTTTTTCCCTTATTAATATATTGTACAGAAAGCGTATTCTCTTCTCCAACATATACAATTTCTGGAAGTTCTCCCATCGTAAACTTCATACGATCTGGCTGATAAATAGGAATAGCAATGGTTTCAGAACTTGTCACAGAATTTCTTTGTTTTTTATCGACATATTCATATTTAAAATTAACGGTTACATTGGTAGAAGCCGATTTAGCACTTGGCAACGCTTGCATCTCAATTTTTTGCTCTGCTTGTCCCTGTGCAGACAAATTATCAAAGAAAAACGTATTCGAAGAGGAGGTAATAGCAAGCCCTTCTGCAACTTCTAATGACATGGTTAAGTTTTCGATGTTTAATTCTTTACTTGTGTTTTGTAACACCATATCTAAAGTGAATTTCTTTCCTGCAGGCACTTTTCCACCATACTCATAATGAGAAATCATAACAGAAGGTGTTCGTTTTGCAATTTCTTCTTTCTCTTTTTTCTTCTTTTTCTTCACTTTCTTAATGGCTTTTACAGGAATCTTCATTACTTCTGTTGTTGTTTTTGATTCTCTTTTTTTGTCATTTTGATAGTCATAAGAAATTTCAAATGTCACTGTTTGAAATCCTGTAGCTGTACTTTTTTCTGTTAAAAATTGAAGCTCTACTTCTTTTTCTTGCCCTTTTTTTAACTTATCAATTAAAATCTTATTCGATGCTTCTTTTGATACTAAATTATCAGAACTGCTGACTAAAATAGCAATGTTTTGTACATCAAAAAATTTACTCATATTTTTTAAAGTACTTTTCACTGTCACACTTTCTCCTGCAGTCACTTCTTCTCCATAGTCATAACGATCGATGACAATATAAGGAACTGCTCTCATATCATCTGGTTTTTCTTCTTTTTTCTTCTCTTCTTTTTTATTTTTTACAACCGGAATTTTAATTTTAACGCTATTTTTTTGATCATTTTTAAATTCGCCATTTTGACGATAGCTATATGTATAATTTAATGTAATTGTTTCAAAGTCATTGTTCAATTCTTTCTTTGCTTTTAATACAAGTTCTGTTGTATTTGCTTCATCCGCCTTAAAATTTGGAAGCTCCATAGAATCCAAAATGCTTGTTGTCTCAAGCCCTTCGGACACCGTTCCATAATCCAATTCTACATTTTTAAATACAATATCTTTAATATTGCTAGAAGCATCAAATTGTAATGTAAACGTATCTCCCCCTTTAATGGTTGCTGGAAACTTAATATTGCTCACTTCAATTTTAGGAACTGTACCTGAATAATCACTGTAGTTATATTCCACACAGTTTGGCACTGCTACTTTTAATTCTTTTTTCTTTGCTCCTTCCATTCCATAAGAAAAATCAAAAATTAATTTATTACCAGAACCACTGTATTCTAAGTTTGTAAATTTCACTTGAAAAATGACGCCATCCCCAGTGGATTTAATTCCATTATAAAGCTCCCCATATTTTGAACTTTGTGCCTCAAAACTATCCTCTCTCTTTTTTGCTACGATTGGATTTGTTAAGGCGTCTAACTCCTTCTTACTTATATTTTTATCAGTAATCGTTACATAAACATCTACAAGGCTGCCTTTTTGTGGTGAAATCGCCTTTTCTGTCCCTGTTTCATACACTCTTGTGGCCGTTGCTTTTGGATCGACTTCGATTCCTTCTGCTCGCACAGAATAAATTGGCAAAAATCCCACAAATAAGGCAAATACTAACAGCCATACCATCCACTTTTTTCTCTCTTTTCTATTCATATCCTTCCTCTTCCTTTACATAGATTCTTTCAATACACTCTCATTCATAACATCACTTACAATATTTCCATCAATTAAAGTCACAATTCGATCCGCATAGTGAGCCAATTCATCATCATGGCTCACTAAAATCAAAGACTCTTTATTTTTACGACAAATTTTTACCATCATCTCCATAATCTCAATGGTTGTCTTTGTATCGAGATTCCCTGTCGGTTCATCAGCAAATACAATTTTTGGTCTCGCTACAAACGCTCTTGCGATTCCAACTCTTTGTTGTTGTCCACCAGACATTTGATTGGGTCTATGTTCTTCTCTTCCTTTTAATCCCACTTGCCATAACATTTTATAAGATAACTTTGTTCGAATTCTTTTGGGAACTCCTTTAAACATCAATGGCATTGCCACATTTTCTGAAGCCGTTAATGTTTGCAATAAATTATACGACTGAAAAATAAATCCAATATTTTTTTGCCGAAACTTGGCTAGTTCCTTTTCTTTTAGCCTGGATATGTTTACTCCATCGATTAAAACTTCGCCTTTTGTGGGCTTTTCAAGCCCCGCTAATTGATTTAACAGTGTGGACTTTCCAGAACCTGAAGTTCCAAAAATACAACAAATCTGTCCTTTTGGTATTGTTAAATTGATTTTATTTAATGCCACCACCCGCTCTGAACCAATTAGATAAACTTTTCTTAAATCTTTTACAACAATAGAACCGTCTCCCATATATTCACATCCTGTCCTTTTCTTTTTTATTTTTATTGTAATGAATTCCTATTGAAAAAGTAAGAACCACGACCTTACGAAATCTTACAAATTATTTGCAGGTTTCTCACATTTTTATGTAATGAGTTGAGCGTTCAAAGCAGAAGGTGGTTTGCCCCCCACGAGCAGTTCCTATCATATAAAAAAGGTTAGAACATTTTTGTCCTAACCTTTTCTTTCTATGCATCAAAATCCATAGAATACTTACTCTTCAATTTTCATTGTTGCCATTTGTTCTTTTGTAATTTTATTTTGTCTTCCATATTTCTCCCAGTATTTTGTGGAAGCCTTTATAAAACTCTTTTTTGATAATGGCATGGTAACTTTTAATATCTTTTGTTTCTCATGCTGTATTCCATAAACAAACTTTCTTATTTTCCGCTTTACCATAAAAGCAAATGGCGTTGTTAAGATTGCTTCCCCAGAACCAATACATAATGTCATACCATAAGAAAAGTGGTTCTTTTTGCAAAAAAGTTTCATTATTTTTATAGCAACTTCATTTTGCTCTGATTCTAAAAATCCACAATTAATTAAAACATGAAGGATCGGTTTTCTCTCTTTATGAAGTTGCTCTAACTGTTTTAAAAAATCCATGAAAGGTACAGGTAAACTATCAACATATAAGGGAAAAACAAATACTAGATGATCATATTCTTGGATTTTTGAAAGAACGCTCTTATGGTCTTTTGCTGTTACCATATATTCTTCTACTTGTCCTTTCCAAAATTTTTTTAAAATCGCAATATATTTTTTGGAATTGGATTTTGGTGCTCGTGGACTTCCATTTACAATCAACAGTTTTCCCATGCCATTACCTTCCTTACGATTACTTCATTGAGTTCCTTTTCCATAACGAAATGGATCTTCCAACTTTTAAAAGACATATTTTTTGCATTTCGTTCTACTAGCTGCTCAAAAATTTTCTTCTCCTCTTCTAGCTCCGCTCCATAAGCGAGAATAACCGCATCTTTTTCTACAACATCCCTTTGAACATGATGAGTTTCCTTGTCATGTAAACGAATAAATGCTTGTTGAATTGGAATTGCCCGCTCTAATAAAGTTTTCATGGTCACGTCATAAGAACCACAATATAAATGAGTCACATAAATTATCTTCTCACTTTTCGCAATCAGTGGGTAAACTTTTGTAGCATCATCGCGAATCACACACTTCCCTGGTGTCTTGACCCAGCATCCAAAACATCCCACACAATTCTTTATTTTTAACTTCGATAAATCAATATATTGATTCTCTTTTTTTCTGGGCAAAGATATAGGTAATGCAATATCACTTAGTAATAAATTCATTGTCTTCCTCTCCTAAATCCTCTTTTCTATTGATACACTTCATAGAATTTCTCTATTGTATTATAAAAACAACTTATAATTTTTACTATCTCATAAATATATTGGTATTTTACCATTACGTTTCCACTTTATCAATTCCCTAAAATGGACGTACTCTTTTATCTTTTCTCAATCACTGATTAAAAAATCAGCGTTTGTATTGTATTTCATAAAGGGATACTAACTTATAACTATTTCTTATACTTTCTTGACAAATAGTCTTTTTTTCCTAATAATAGAAAAAGAAAAGACAGTTCATTAGTACCATCCTGTCTTTAAACAAAACTAGGACTTTTTACTTCGATGGTACAAAGGAGGTAATATGTATTTTTTAAAAACGGAACACAGTTTTGATAGTGCTCATTTCTTGCAAGGATACGATGGAAAGTGTAGAAACATACATGGTCATCGTTGGAGAGTTGTTGTAACCATTCAATCAGAATCATTAAAAGATTCCAAGCAAGAACGAGGAATGATTCTTGATTTTGGAGATTTTAAACGCGATTTAAAAACAATGATCGATTTTTATGACCACGCTCTTCTTATTGAAAAAGGCAGTCTTTCGAACAAGTTATATGAAGCTTTGGTGGAAGAAAATTTTAAACTAATTGAACTACCATTCCGCCCAACAGCCGAAAATATGGCAAAGTTTTTTTATGATGAGCTCTGTAAACAATATCGTGTGGATTTGGTGGAGGTCTATGAAACACCAAATAATTGTGCCAGCTATCGAGGTGATAACCATGAATAACTATCGCGTTGTTGAAAAATTTGTAAGCATTAACGGAGAAGGGCAATTTGCTGGTATGCTATCCGTTTTTATTCGTTTCGCTTTTTGTAACTTACGCTGTAGCTATTGTGATACTATGTATGCCAATGAATCATCCGCTTCCTATGAATGGCTAAGTGAAGAAGAAATCGTTGCTTATATTAAGGAACAACAAGTGGAACGGGTTACTTTAACAGGGGGAGAACCATTGATCCAAAAACAGATTCATGCCCTTATCCAAAGACTTTTATCAGAAGGTTTTCTAGTGGAAATTGAGACCAATGGTTCTGTCGATCTAAAGCCTTTTTCCAGTCCTCTACGCCCCTATTTTACTTTAGATTACAAATTGCCAGCAAGCGATATGGAACCCCATATGAACTTAGAAAATTATGAGATAATAACGAAACAAGATGTTGTGAAATTTGTAATCAGCAACCAATCGGATTTGGAAAAAGCCCATCAAATTATAAAACAATTTGATCTAATAGAAAAAACTCAAGTTTATTTTAGCTCTGTATTTTCTCAAATTTCTCCAAGTGAAATTGTAGATTATATGAGCCATCATCATTTAAACGGAATTCATTTCCAGCTACAAATGCATAAATTTATTTGGCCCCCAGAACAAAGAGGGGTATAAAAAAAAGCTGTTGCACGAAATCTTTCGTACAGCAGCTTTTCTGTTTACGAATGTAACATTTTGGATTACATTAGGAACATTGCATCTCCAAAGGAAAAGAAACGATATCTTTCCTTAACCGCCTCTTCATAAGCCTTCATTACCTTTTCTTTTCCTGCCAATGCAGATACTAACATTAACAATGTAGATTCTGGAAGATGGAAGTTTGTAATCAAACAATCGATACACTTAAATTGATAACCTGGATAAATAAAAATTTCTGTCCAACCGCTTGTCTCTTTTACAAATCCATTTTCATCTGCCACCGATTCTAATGTTCTTGTACTAGTCGTTCCAACAGAAATCACTCTTTTTCCCGCTTTCTTTGTCTCGTTAATCGTATCAGCAGCTTCTTTACTAATCATATAAAACTCAGAATGCATATGATGCTTTGTCACATCTTCCACTTTAACAGGACGAAATGTTCCAAGTCCAACGTGCAATGTAACCCTTGCAATTTTTACCCCTTTTTCTTCAATCTGCCTTAATAACTCAGGAGTAAAATGAAGTCCTGCTGTCGGCGCAGCAGCAGAACCAGCATGAGTTGCATAAACCGTTTGATAGCGATTTTTATCTTCTAACTGATGTGTAATATAAGGAGGTAATGGCATCTGTCCAAGTTCATCTAATACTTCTTCAAAAATTCCCGTGTAATAGAATTTGACAAGACGATTTCCTTCTTCTACAATATCCACGATCTCTCCGACTAACAGACCACCTCCAAAAGAAATTCTTGTGCCAATTTTTGCTTTTTTCCCTGGTTTTACAAGAGTTTCCCAAATATCATCTTGTTTTCTCTTTAAAAGAAGTAATTCAATTTTTGCACCTGTTCCTTCTTTTTCACCAATTAAACGAGCAGGAATTACTTTTGTATCATTAATAACAAGGCAATCTCCTTCTTCTAAATACTCAATAATCTCCTTAAACACATGGTGTTTGATTTCTCCTGTTTCTTTATCTAATACCATTAAACGAGAGCTAGAACGGTCTTCTAATGGATCTTGAGCAATTAATTCTTCTGGTAAATCATAATAAAAATCTTGTGTCTTCATATTGTTTCTTCACTCTTTCTTTTTTATTATAGGAAACCTGCATCTTTCCACATGATATCTTTTCATAGAAAGCTACTTTTATTCTTTCCCAGTTTTTGTACCTTTTCCATTTTACATTATTTTTTTATAATTTCTACCCCTGTATAGTAATGTTTTATAATTTCTTTATAAGAATATCCTTCTTTTGCCATTCCTTTTGCTCCAGATTGGCTCATACCAACACCATGTCCATATCCCATTCCTGCAAAATAATAAGTGTCCGCTTTCGTCGGTGCCTCTTTTGGATAATTAGAAAGATTGTCCTTTCCCATCACAACAAATTGTTCCACGGAACTATCCTTTCCCGCTACCGTTCCATTAGCACTTAAAATCGAGCAAGAACTGATTCTCGTAGTCGTCGTTTTTCCACCCTTACTTAATATTGTTACTTGATCAGGAACTGTTTTTGAGGAAATTACTTTGTATTTTGCACTAGGAGCTCCAAAATAGTTTCGTACTGCTTCTTTCTCCAATGTAATAGACCCCTCTTTCCCTTTGATATCCAAAGTTCGTAAATAACCAGAATCCAAGCGTTCTCCTTCTTTTACACTAGTAATAGTACCAACACTCTTTCCTTTTGCACTTAACTTGCTTGCAATGTCTTCTTTTGTAAATGTCAAAATCCAAGGCTGCTTTTCAGGTTCTAATTCATATCGATCAGAGACTCCTCTTAAATATGGAACAACACCACTCCAAACATCTTCACTATTATTGGTAGCACCGCCACTTGTTGAAAAAAAAGTAGCATCAATAAGTTGTCCATTATAATAGATATACTCTTCTGACGTTTTATCTACCGCTTGATTTGTCGTCGTAACTTCCCCTTGATATCCTTTATATACTTGGCTTGCTGTCGTATCATTTAATTGATAAGGATTGGATGCTTTAGAATCTCCTCCAACGCCTCCTTTATGTACTGCATACGTTCTAGCAACAACTGCTTGTGCCTTTAACGCCTCTTCTGGCCAAAGAGATGGCATTTCCGCTGGAACCACTCCATAGAGATAATCATCGATAGCTATTACATTAACAGCAGTAACGGAATTCTTCCCATAAGAACCAATTTCTAAACGACCTCGATATTGTTTTGTTCCAATTGTCAGCACTTTATCTCCATCACTATTCGCCACAATTGGCGCTATTTGAGGATATCCATTCACACCATTTCCATCATAAACAATGGCTTGTTTACTTCCTTCCATTTTAACACGATAACCATTATCTCCTCCTAATGTTTCAAAAGAAATACCACTTCCTTTTACTTTTGTTATCACTTTTTTCAACTGTTCTTCGCTATTGCTCTCTCCAATTAAGATACGAATATCATCTTTTGCCATAAAGCCAACAACTGCCGTTATACCATATTTCTTTACTAAGGAAGAAACTGCTGTTTGTGCCGAAGTATATGTCTTATATTTCGTTGTACTTTTTGCATAATATTTACTGGCTTTTGTAAAGCGATATCCCGTTTCACTTTCTAATGTAGCAATTTCATTATAAATATTCGATATACTATATCCAATGGATACTTTTTTATCCGATATTTGCAATTGACTCTTTTCTGCAAATTCGGTTATCAGTCCAATTCGCAACATCGTTTGTTGCTCGGCTGCAAAAACTCCAATAGGATATTGCAGTAAGGCCATCATCAAAATAAAAACGATTATTTTTTTATACCATCTTTGCATCTTTTCTTCTCCTTTCCTATCAAAGAACAAAGTGTGCGTTGCACACTCTTTCCGACTTTAAGTCACTTCTAGCAATGCACACTTTGTCGCGCGGGAGCAGTTTACGAAGCAAACACTTCTTATCTGCAAGCTGCGCATTATTGCACATAGTGCTTTTTTATTTCATAGAAAACCGATACTTTCATACATTAATGCAACAAGGTGTTTCCTATGAAATAAAAAAGGCAGTTAGATCGGAAGTCTTCTCTCTCTTCTATCCACCTGCCTTATTCATTTATTGGAAGACAACAAGGAAATCGTTATCGTTCCCGTTTAGTTTCCTATATTTTTCTTATACAGCAACAATAGTCCTTTTAATAACAAGTCATTATCATAAATGATCGTTCTCTTACAGTAAGGAATAACACATTTAGAAAGTCCTCCTGTTGCTATCACGGTTGCCTTCTGCCCTAATTCTTCCTCAATGCGGTCAATCATACCATCAATCATGGCCGCATTCCCATGAATCATACCACTTTTCATACAATCGACTGTATTTTTACCTATCACACGCTTTGGCGCTTCAAAACTAATATATGGTAATTGAGAGGCTCTGCTTGAAAGTGCTTCTTCTGATACTTTCATTCCTGGATAAATAATTCCACCAATATAATTGCGATTTTTATCAACGACAGAACACGTTGTTGCTGTTCCCATATCAAAAATAATTAATGGTGGTTGATACTCATTAAGAGCAGCAACGGCATCTACAACAAGATCCGCCCCTAGCTGTCCAGGATTGTCCATCAAAATATTAAGCCCCGTTTTAATGCCAGGTCCTACTACCAATGGTCGATGTCCTGTCACTTTATAAATCGCCTCTTTTAAATTATTGGTAAGCGGTGGTACAACAGATGAAATAATCGCCCCTTCCACTTTCTCAATATCAATTTTATAAATATCAAATAATATTTTAAAATTAATGGCATATTCATCCATTGTTTTCTCTCTATCAGATGCAAGTCTTCCTTCAAACACGATTTTTTCATCTTCGATACATCCGACAACAATATTTGTATTTCCTACATCCAGTGCTAATATCATCTTTTCTCTATACCTCAATCCGTATTGTATTACCATTTTTTATTTTGGCATAATGTTACAAATATTGTACATTTTTTTTAATAATAAATCAAGTTAAAGATAAAAATTTAACAATGTACTTTTTATAAGGAATTTGTTATAATTATGACATTATAAAATTTTATTACGCATTTTTACCACGGAGGTTTTAAATACAATGTTAAAAGGAAAAACAGTTCTTTTAGGTGTAACTGGCGGAATTGCCGCTTATAAAATTGCAAATTTAGCAAGTATGCTCGTAAAACAGCACGCAGATGTTCATGTGTTAATGACACAAAATGCCACAAATTTTATTAACCCAATCGCTTTTGAAACATTAACAAACCATAAATGTTTAGTGGATACTTTTGATCGAAATTTTCAGTTTAGTGTGGAACACGTTTCCATTGCTAAGTTAGCCGATGTTGTACTCATCGCCCCTGCTACCGCAAATGTAATCGGAAAAATTGCCCATGGTATTGCTGATGATATGCTTACAACAACCGTTATGGCTTGTACTTGCCCTAAAATTTTTGCTCCAGCTATGAATACCAATATGTATTTGAATCCAATTGTGCAAGACAATTTAAAAACATTAAAGCACTATGGCTATGAAGTAATTGAACCAGATAATGGATTTTTAGCTTGTGGAGATATTGGAGCAGGTAAAATGCCATCTGAACAAGTTTTATTTGACTATATTTTAAAAGCCATTGCTTGTGAAAAAGATCTTGCTGGAAAAAATATTCTTGTCACTGCTGGCGCTACAAAAGAAGCCATCGATCCAGTTCGCTATATTACAAACCATTCCTCTGGAAAAATGGGATATGCTATTGCAAAAGCAGCAATGCTTCGTGGTGCCAATGTGACACTTGTTACTGGAGAAACAGCGTTAACACCTCCTCCATTTGTCCATGTCGTATCAGCCATTAGCGCGAACGATATGTTCGAAGCGGTAACAACAAGACAAGCCGAACAAGATATTATTATTAAAGCTGCTGCTGTTGCGGACTATTCACCAAGTACCATAGCTGACCATAAAATAAAAAAAGGAGAAGGGGATATGTCCATTCCTCTCATCCGTACAAAAGATATTTTAGCTTATCTTGGCGAACACAAAAAATCCGATCAATTTTTATGTGGATTTTCTATGGAAACAGAAAATGTGTTAGAAAACTCCCGTAAAAAATTAGAGAAAAAGAATCTAGACTTAATCGCTGCAAACTGCTTAAAAACAGAAGGTGCAGGTTTTAAAGGGGATACAAATGTTTTGACTTTCATTTCAAAAGACGAAGAAGTAACTCTTGAAAAAATGAGCAAAGAAGAATGTGCCCATAAACTTCTCGATCAGATCATCAAAATGTCATCAAACAAATAAAAATGCAGATAAAAAATGGCTGTTGTTATAAGGATTTTTATTACTGCTCTTTTTCTGAGAGAACAGTTCCTTTTCCAACAGCCATTTTATCAGATAAAATTTCTACCAATATACATCGGAAGCTCCTTTACCTTGGTGCAAGATAAGAAAATTCAGGCAAATTTCTTAGCACTCCAAAAATAACAAATCCAATTACCATGCACCACAATAAAATACCTTCTTGTTTCTTATTGATCTTTCCATACTTTTTTATTTCAATAATAGATTTTATCCCTATGAAAAGTAAAATAGGAATACAAATCATAATCATCTGATTGGCGTAAAATGCAGATTTTATATTTCCTTTTAATAAAGCAAGACACATTCTTGATACACCACATCCAGGACAATAAAATCCTGTTATTTTATAAAAAAGGCACGGAATGGCATATCCTGTTTTTTGAACAAAAAAGGCATATCCTAGTCCGATTATGCTGACTAGAACTGCCCTTTTTATTCCATTTAATATTGAACTCTGTTCCATGAAGAATCTCCATCAAGCAATTGATTCACTTCATTTTGCATTAATACTAATCCAATTAATGGGAAAATCAGCTGAAGAATTAAATATAAAATTCCACTATTGCTCGAAGTTCTTCCTCTCTTTTGTTTTGCAATATCAATCTTTTCTCCCATTTGATATGCCCAGTAGAGACCATAAATATTGCAAGTGATAATCGTTAATAATAATGCTAAAATCCCTGATGCATAATTTGGATTTTCTGATAGCTCATTGGCATCATCGGTTACACAAACAATCCAATAAAGCTCATAAATCCCACAAGTAATAATCGAAAAAATAATACAAAGAGCTAAATTTCTCTGTCTCATCGCTTTTCTCCTCTCCTTTTTCTTTTGTTAAATTCTAAATTTAACTATCTTTATTTTATAATTTTATCATATTTTATACGATTTCACAATATTATTCCACACTTTGCCGCCCACGAACCGTTTACATAATTAAACCTTTTTATCTGTATACACTAAAAGGCTTACTTCGTAAGTTTCTCATATTCGCAGGCGGCGTAGCACTTTTACCTAACACACACACACCGATTTATTTTCTACTCAAACATTCTAACGCCCTTTTACAAACTTGATTACATTTTCCTCGAATTCCTTGTTTTAAGACTCTAAAAATTCCCCACATTCCTGATTCTACATCCCATTTTAGACTTCCCGAACGGTATAGATAATCGCCTGGACAAGAAGCTCCCTCTTTTAAATCCAGATTAAACGTATTTCCAATGCTAATGGCTCCTTGCATAGAATGTGCTTTTCCTTCGGACTCTACTTCCCTTATCTTGTTCCACTCATGACCATGAATACAAAAACCTACATTTCTTGGCTTATCTGCTGGCATCATAGCTCTAAATATCACTCTTTCCCCTGTATAGGCTTTAAAAATAGGAGTCGCTGGATCCCCATGAATCTTACTACTAAATATTTTTGAAATTCTATGATCGCGTTTTAATCGATTTGCAAATCGCTCGGAACGATAATTATATCCCTTTTCTCCTGTATCTTCTGCATCTACTTCCTCATCTTCTTCTCCTCTTGCCGTTTGTATTAACTTCCCATCCTTATCAAGCATACGAATTCCATTTTGAATAAATAAAACACATTCTCGGAACGTTTCCGTTCCTGGCGCAACAATGACAGCTTCTTCATCATAACTACCTTTTGCTAAGGAAAAGTTTTTATACCATCTAGCTCCTGCTGGCTCAATTACAATTGCTCCAAATAATCCATGATAACGATGATTTCTCATATCTCCAAATGATTGAATCAAACAACATCCATATTCTTGATTGGCATACCATAAATATTTTTTACTTTCTCCAACACCAACCGTTTGTTCCTGACTGTTATATCCAATATTAATTCCAGAATCACTAATTGGATCGTAGTGTAGAAACTGAGGATTTAACGATACTCGCATAGAAGGTGTATGCTTCTTATCCAATGGAACTCTTGGATAATCATAATACGGAATTGGTCTTGACGGATCAAAGAAATTATGAAGTGTCACTTCAATCCACTCTCCTGCATTGGCACGTAAAATAAGCGGTTTTGGATTATAGTTTCCACATAACGCTTGATCCACATCTTCTAATGGTACAAACATAAGGCCATCTGGGTCATGATCTCCATATCCATTATATTCCACCTTTTTTTGGATAGCTGCAATTTCATATTTTCGAATTTTGGAATGATTGTTTGGACATGGTGACAAGGATGCTATGCGTTTTATCCCTTTACACAAAGGTTTCAAACATTCTCTTTCTTCCTTATATACTCTTATAATTCCCCAAAGCCCTAACCATGCATCATCGATTCCTCCAAAATAATATAAATAATCCCCTGCACCATAGGATTTCTCAATCCGAATATTAAATGCTTCCGAAATTCCAATAGTTTGTGATGCTACTTCTAATGACTTATTGTCTTCGATTTCTTTTTTCCATGACATTCCTGTTAAGTTAAAACTATGCTGTTCTTCATGGGCACCATCCAAAAGACGAATGACCATCTCATCTTCTGGATAAGTTTCCAAAATAGGCGTCGATGGATCCCCATGAACAAGCGAACTGAAAATATAGGCAGGGTCATCGTGCTCTTTTAAACGCTCTCTCATTGGCTCTGACCGATAATTAATTCCCATCACTCCTGGATCGTCATGAGAACCCATTACTTCTGGTGGATTTAATGGTTGATTGTTTTTATCAAACAACAAGGCGAAATCATGCACAAATAGTGCAAATTCTCGGAACGATGTTCCATCTTTTTTCTTAATCACTGCCTTTGTTCCATATTTTAAAGGTTCTCCCGTTTTCACATCATGAAAAGTAGCTCCTGCTTCCTCCACAATAAGAGCTCCAAATACTCCATGTTGTTGATGGGAATTTGCAAATAGATGGTCATGGAAAAATACAGTTTTTAACTCAGTATTTGCAAAAAATCGTTCGATCAATGTTTCATATTGCCTTGCTCCTGCAATATTATTCCATCCATTGGCCGATCCATCGGATACAATCGTATCAAACTTTACTAAATGAATATGATATCCTACAATATCGGTCTTGGTGCGCATTTGAAATGGGCTTTCTTCTAAATATTCAGGCAATAAGTTGGTCATTCTAATTTCGATACAGTCACCTGCATTAGCCCGAATCACAAGCGGTTCTACTTGAATCTCTTCTTTTTCCACTTTTTCAATATAGCTTTCTAATCCTCCGTGTCGTTCTAATTCCTCTTTTAACACAAAAAATCTTCCTTGTGGATCGTGCCATCCATATTTATTATAAGTGACTTTTGCTTGAACAACTGCCAGTTCAAATACCTTTACCGATGTTTCCTTTTCCATACAATCTTCTTTTATACTTTCCTCTTGTTGATCCACATGGCAAGGACAAGTGTCGGTATAAAGGGCTCCTGGTTGAAAATGTGTTACAAAATTTTCTCTCTCTAAATCTGTCGGCTCTATTTTATTACTTCCATCTTCATTTAAAATGCCTAATGGTGGTTGTAATGGACGCTCTCCAAATGTTCCATTAATAAAATTTGGATACCCTGGATGTTTATCATCTTTTTTCGGTGGTGCTTTTCGATCTTTTAATGGTATTAATGCTGGAATTTTTGTTCCATCTGGCAATGTACCATTTCCATCTTCTAGTTTGTCATAAATTCTCCAAAGCGTCCACATTCCTTCATGAAAGTGTGGATATAGATGGCAATGAAAAATAGCATCCCCTATCATACCATTTAAACTTCCTGCCCCATGTAAAATATCAAGGGTGTAACATTCTTGTGGGCTAATGGAAATGGAATCGATAATAGTTGAATTTTGATTGTCTCCATCCAATCTCCATTGATGATTGTGAAGATGAAAGACATGGGTTTCTTTGACTCCTCCATGAATCAATCGTATTTTTGCTGGATCTCCAACATAGGCTTTTAAAATCGGAGGTGCTGGATCTCCATAGACCCATGAACTCATAGAAATATCTTCTGCCATATCTCCTTCTTCTTCCGTCAGCGGTAAACGGTTTCTCATTGGTTCTGAACGATAACTAATCCCTGTTGTAGCAGAAGGAAGTCCTGTATGAGGATCCATTGGTTGGTTGCCATTTTTATCTTTTATCTCCAATTCATCATGAAAAAAGACTGCATATTCTCGAAAAGCTGGACGGTATGGATGATAAATATCCGCAAATAATCCACTTTCTATTTCCTCTCCTGTTTCTGGATCAAACCAACTTGACTCTGCTGCTTCTACAATAATTGCTCCAAATAATCCATGCACATTGGTACCTTCCTCACTGCTTCTCATATCTCCCATGTCATGAAAGACATAAACACCTTCTCTTTTTGCATACCATGTATACGAAATACAATGTTTTGTTGTTGTATCTTTATTAAATCCAACACTCGCTCCGTCTGATGTCTGTACTTGATAATCAAGCCCTTGCACATGAATGGATAGTTCTCGATTTAAAGAATGTGTAAATTTTATTTTTACCGTATCCCCTACATTTGCCCGAATCACTAAAGGCTGTACTTTCTCATATGGCTGTGGTATTGCTTGTTTCCACCGTTTTATCGCTTCTTCTTTTATCATTTTTGCATCTTGTTTTAAAACATATAATAGTCCATTTGGATCATGATCCCCATATTTATTATAAACAATTGGTATTTCTATTGCCTCGATTTCATAGTAGCGTATTTGCTCTTTTTTAGGATAGTTACAAAGTTCCATCACCCATTCCCCTTTCTTTTAGCTGACAAAATCAATGAGTTTTTATTAAATATGTTGCATAATTTCTTACGCTTTGGCATATCTTTATAAGTTATGGTTTCTATTTATTATATTCAAAAAAAATAAAAATGCTATTTATCGACAAGGAAATACAAAAAGAAGAAACAAAAAAACACCGCCAATATTAGTGTTTTCTCCCTAATATTGACAGTGTTTTTTATTTATCATGAGAAGCTCGCAAAGCGTGCTTCTCATCGTTTAAAATGTTAAGCGCGAAGCTCAATTCCCATTTTCTTTAATTCATCTAAAATCTTTTCAACAACAGTATTAACTTCTGCGTCTTCCAATGTGCGATCTTTTCTTCTAAATGTCATAGAATAAGCAACGGATTTATATCCTTCTTTGATCTGGCTTCCTTCATAGACATCGAATAACTGGAAGCTTTCTAAGATCTTTCCACCACGTTTTTTAATGACTTTTTCCACTTCACCAACTGGAATTTCTTTGCTCATTACCATACTTAAGTCACGAGTCATTGCTGGGAATTTGGCAATTCCTTCATATTTTCTTTCAAAAGTAGCTTTTTCTACTAATACTGGCATATCAATCACTGCCACATAGGCTTCTGTACTGAAATCATAGTTATCGCATACTTCTGGATGGACCTGACCCATGTAACCAACTTTTTCTCCTTGTAAGAAAATATCCGCTGTACGTCCTGGATGTAAAAATGGATAAGAACCTTTTGCATATTCTGACTGTCCTTCTAATCCTAATTTCTCAAATAATTCTTCAAGAACTCCTTTTAAGTCAAAGAAATCGCCTGCTCCATACATACCGAATGTAAATTGCATTCTCTCTTCTGGAAGTTCCGTAAGAGGAAGAGATTTTGGAAGGTAAATATTGCCCATTTCGTATAATTTGGCAACTTTATTTCTACGATTGTAGTTTGTCGCTAAAGATGTGAGCATACCATTTAAAGAGATGGTTCTCATAATACTGAAATCTTCTCCTAATGGGTTAGAAATTACAATGGCCTGTCTTTCTTTTGCATCTTCTGAAAGCAATAATTTATCAAATACTTTTGGACTTTCAAAAGAATAAGTCATTCCGCCATTGAAACCATTTTGTTCTGCAATTTGTCTTGTAACTTCTTCTACTCTTCCTTTAAAAGATTTTTTACCAGCCGTTGCTTCTCCTCTTGGAAGTGTTGTTGGAATATTATCATATCCAAAGAAACGAGCGACTTCTTCTGCAATATCTGCCATGCAGTTTAAATCTTGACGGAAAGATGGAATATGGAGAAGTCCTGTTTCCTTCTCATAAGTCAATTCAATTTTTTCAAGATATGTGAGCATTTCTTCAGGAGAAAGGCTTGTTCCAAGAAGTCCATTGATTCTCTCTGGCTCAAATGGAACGGTCACTTCTTCTTTTTGTACTGGATATACATCCACACAGCCACCTACTACAGTACCTGCCCCAAACTCTTCAATTAATTGACAAGCACGGTTAATCGCATCCATTGTATTGTTTGGCTCTAATCCTTTTTCAAATTTACCAGAAGCATCGGTTCTTAAACCAATTTTCTTAGAAGAAAGACGGATATTTGTTCCATCAAAACAAGCCGCTTCTAATAACAATGTTTGAATGCTATCGGTTACCATAGAATTTTCTCCACCCATGATTCCAGCAATACCAACTGGCTTTTCTGCGTCATTAATCATGAGTACAGAAGAATCCAGTTTTCTTTCTTGTCCATCAAGAGTAGTGAATGTATCACCATCATTTGCACGTTTTACAATGATTTTATTTCCTGCAATTGTAGATAAATCATAAGCGTGCATTGGTTGTCCATATTCTTCCATAATATAATTTGTAATATCTACAATATTATTAATCGGACGAATTCCCATAGAAGCTAATCTTCTTTGCATCCATTTTGGAGATGGGGCTAACTTAATGTCTTTTACCACTCTTCCTACATAGCGTTTGCAAAGTTCCTTATCTTCTACTTCTACTTGAATGTAATCGCTCGCTTTTTCATCATTTCCAGTTTCTTTGATCACTGGTGGATAAAAAGGTTTATTAAAAGTAGCAGCCACTTCTCTTGCCATACCGATCATACTAAAACAATCAACACGATTTGATGTAATTTCAAATTCTACGACTGCATCATGAAGTCCAAAAGCCTCAATGGCATCATCCCCTGGTTTTACACCATCATTTTCACTGAAAATGTAAACTCCATCTTCTGGGGCTTCTGGATACATTTCTCTTGTGCATCCAAGTTCTTCTACGGAACACATCATACCATTGGATACAACACCACGTAACTTTCCTTTTTTAATTTTAATACCTTCCTCTGGAAGCGGACTTCCATCATGTCCTCCAGCAACACGTCCACCATCTAATACAACAGGAATCATATCGCCTTCTTTTACATTGCTAGCTCCTGTTACGATCTGTGTTAATTCGTCTGCTCCTATATCCACTTGGCATACCACTAACTTTGTAGCATCTGGATGTCTTTCAATAGACTTAATCTGTCCAACAACAATTTTATCTAAGTTTTTATCAAGCTCTACTGCTGTTTCTACGTGAGAACCAGAGAGAGTCATTTTATCTACATATTCCTGAAGTGTGCAATCAAGATCAGGAACATAGGCTTTAATCCATGAAATTGGTGTATTCATAACTTTTATATCCTCCTAGAACTGTTTTAAGAAACGTACATCGTTTTCATATAAGAGACGCATATCGTCGATTTCATATTTTAATAAAGCAACACGCTCTAAACCAATACCGAATGCAAATCCTTGATATTCTTTTGGATCGATTCCACAAGCTTCTAATACATTTGGATGTACCATTCCACAACCTAAAATTTCAATCCAACCGCTTCCTTTACACATACGGCAACCTTTTCCACCACATTTAAAGCAAGTGATATCCACCTCTGCACTTGGCTCTGTAAATGGGAAATGATGTGGACGGAATTTTACTTTTGTATGCTCTCCAAAAAATTCTTTTGCAAACTGTTGTAATGTTCCTTTTAAGTCAGCAAAGGTAATCCCTTTGTCCACCACTAAACCTTCTACTTGATGGAAAGATGGAGAGTGAGTCGCATCTACCTCATCAGAACGGAATACTCTACCTGGAGCAATAATACGAATTGGCATCTTACCTTTTTCCATAATACGAGCCTGTACTGGTGATGTCTGAGTTCTAAGAAGAATATCTTTTGTAATGAAAAAAGTATCTTGCTCATCTTTTGCTGGATGATTTTCTGGAATATTTAACATTTCAAAGTTATATTTATCATATTCCACTTCTGGACCTTCGACTACTTCATATCCCATACCAATAAATACTCTTTCTAAATCATCAAGAGCAATTTGATTTGGATGACGATGTCCCATGTTGATTTTTTTTGCTGGAAGAGTAACGTCAATAGCCTCTAATTTCATTTTCTCTTCACGAATTTTTTTCTTTAAACATTCGGTTTCTTTTACAAGATACTCTTCAATAACCGCTCTTGTTTCATTGACCATCTGTCCAACTTTTGGACGTTCTTCTGGGGCAACATCTTTCATTCCTTTTAAAACTTGTGTTAATTCACCTTTTTTTCCTAAAAAAGATACTTTAATATCATTTAAAGCATCTAACCCATTGGCTTTTTCAATCTGTGATAATGCAGACTCTTTAATTGCCTGAAGTTTTTCTCTCATTTGGTTCTCCTCCTATTGACACACTCTTCGTTACTTTTGAATTTTTATTTCTTCTCTTTCGGTGGCACATTCCTTTTTTGCGAGAAATTTCCTATAACATAAAAAAGCCCCCGTTATGTCTTTTAGACACAACGAGGGACGAAATTTTCCGTGGTACCACCCTAATTCTTAAAAATTCTTTAAGCACTCTTTTTGCGTAACGTGCAACAACGTTATTTCCTACTCATAAACTGTCACTTTCAGAAACACTGCTCCGATGGGAATTTCAACTATAATTTGAACTTATCTGTGCTTTCAGCCGATGGCACAAACTCTCTGAAAGAAAATTATAATTTACTTTACATCTTCTTGGCATTTGCTTTTTATGCATTTTTTTCTAAAATTGATATACACTAATATTGCAAGCATATCACCTAAAATTTTTATTTTATTTATGTCTTGCTTGTTTTATTTTAACACAATGTCTGTTTGTGTCAAGCTATTTTGCTTGTTTTTTCTATTTATATGTGCTAAAATCCATATGTTTTCGTTTCTAGGAATACTGTTTTGCCTAGAAAACGATGAAAAACATATTCCATGAGGTTATATTATGAATTTACTTCAATTATATTTTAAGTCAAAAGCATTTTTAACAAAATATAAAGAGGATCACGTCTCCGCTTTTGCTGCTCAGGCAGCCTTTTTTACTATTTTGTCATTTGTGCCATTTATCTTATTTTTATTTACAATGGTTCAATATCTCCCAATTGAACGGGACGTTATTACAAAAATCATCGTTATGATCGTTCCAAAAGAAACGGATGCTCTTGTAGAGTCATTGATAACAGGATTATATTCAAAAGTCAGTGGTACTTTAATTTCTGCAACCATTATTACTGCTCTTTGGTCTGCTTCAAAAGGTATTTTATCGATTAATCGAGGATTAAATGCTATTTATGAAATTAAGGAAACGAGAAATTATATTTTACTTCGTGTTAGTTCTATGTTTTATACTTTAACATTTTCTATTTTAATTTTACTACTGCTTATTCTTGTAGTATTTGGAAATAGTTTATATCGATATATTATAAAAATTGCACCTATCGTTAGTAAAATTATTGATCCTATTTTAAATTTCCGCTATTTAGGTACTGGAATTATACTGATTGTATTTTTCTGCATTACTTATACATTTATTCCAAACTGTAAACTTCGTTTTCGAGATCAGTTGCCTGGAGCTCTTTTTTCCACTCTTGGGTGGACAGGGCTTTCTCTCGCATTTTCGATTTATATCGATAATTTCAGCAACTTTTCTTATATGTATGGAAGTCTTGCAAGTATTATGATTTTAATGATTTGGCTTTATGCCTGTATGAACATCTATTTACTCGGTGCTGAAATCAACTATTTTCTTGTAAACATTTGGTCTGACGAATACTATTAAAAAATGCTCTGAAATCAATTGCTATTTGCAATGATTCTCAGAGCATTTTTCCTAGTTGGTTATTTTTTCACAATTTTAAATTTCACTACTTTTGTCCCAGCATATTGACCTTTTCCTTTGATAGTCATCTGGGCTGTTCCAGCTTTTTTATTATTTTTGTATGAAATTGTGTAATCTTTATTTTTCTTTAATATTTTTGTGCCATACTTTACAACTGGATTTGGCTTCACAAGTTTTCCTGTATAACGATAACTTTTTTGAACTGTAATTTTAGCGCTTCCAATATTCCTCTTAATTTGGAACGTCAATTTCTTTGTACCTTCGTAATTGCCTTTTCCTCTTACGATTACAGTCGCTTTTCCAATTTTCACGTTGTTTTTATAAGTTAATGTATAATCTTCATTGCGTTTTAACGTAACTGTTCCATTTTTAATTGTTACATTTGGTTTTACTGCTTTTTTTGTATAAGGCTTATCAGAAATGGTTTCAAATTTTAACTTTGAAATCAATGCTTTCTTAATCGTAAATACCTTTTTCACAGTTCCACGATAATCATTAATACCACGAATAATTGCTGTAGCCTGTCCTGCATTTTTATTAGCACTATAAGTAATTGTATAATCTTTTCCTTTTTCTAATGTTACAACTCCATACTGAATTTCCACATCAGGCTCGATATTTTTTCCTGTATAAGACTGAACAGGAATTTCACTAATATTTAATTTCTCAATATCCACTCGATATTCTGTATTTGGAGATTCCTCTTCTACATCCTCATAATCATCATAATAATATTCCTATCCTACAGACGATAAAAGGTGGTGAAAATCTCATCTTTCGATCTCCACCACCTTTCGTTTATCCTTTACGCAAAGACAACAAGCCATCCGGGAGCATTTATGCTCCCGCATGATGACTATCTGCGAGTCAGAGAAGTTTGCAAAGCCCGCTTCCCACATTTAATAACAGGTTTTAATTGTCGCTCCAGGAAAATAATGTTCTGCCATTTCTTCCCAAGTGTAACCCGCCTGTGCCATTCTCATAGCCCCTGTTTGACTCATACCAACGCCATGTCCAAAACCGCCACCATGGAAAATAATATTTCCTTTTTTCTGTTCGATATAAAAATATCCACTTGGCAGTAAGCTAGAAACACTCATTACTTTATCGTTTTGACCATAAATTTTTGTTCCACTCACTGCTAATGCCTTTCGGATCGCATATTCTTTTTGAATCAAAAAAGAACCTTTTGTTCCTGTAATTTTACATACTTTGGCAACTCCACCAATCCCTCGTTTTACAATAGAAATCTTTTTTAATGTTCCTATTTTTTTCATTTCTAAAGGATAATTGGCTTTTAAGCTTTTTATAATAGAAGTTTTTTTCTCGGTAATCGTCCAGCGATACCAAGTGTCCTCTTTCTCAAAAGTATCATAGCTTTCTGGGGAGCGAATAAAACTACGAAAATCTTTTTCTTTCTTTAAATTCAGTGTAAGTTCTTCTGCCCCTTGAAAGTGTCCTGTTAAATACTCTGGCGCTCGCTCTGTTCCATTAGAAAACCAAACATCCGAAGAATTTGTGGTATACCCACAAGATGTTGAAAAAAAGTAAGTAGTAGCAATGCTATCCCCATTCATTAAAATTTGACCTTTTGTATCACGTACCGCTTGATTAGCTCTTCCATCCTCTTTTGTATTTTTATATACTTGACTAGCCGTGCTATCTACAACATCTGCGTGATATGCTTCATATGTACTCTTATTTTTTGCTTCCATAGCGTAGCTTCTTGCACTTACTGCTTGTAATTTTAACGCCTCTTCTCCATAGCTTACTGGCATTTCACTTGGAATTACACCGTATAAATACTCCTCCATTGACAACTCATTTACCACAACAATTTTTCCTTTTTCTGGATAAAGAGTAATCTTTCCTCGATAAGAAGGAGCTTCCCCATTTCTCTCAATGGATAAAACTGTTAATTGTCCATTTTCTTCCACTGACTGTATTTCAGCTACTTCGCTCATATCCTGAAATACACTAGATTCTCCTGCTGATTTTTCTATTACTTCCTCTCCTATTCTTACTTCATAATCCGTATCACTTACAATCGTAACGGCTGAATGATAAAGAGAACGAAACCCTGTTGTGTGTAAAGCAACGCGTATGGAATCGCTTGTATCTAAAAAAGTTTCATCATCAATTGGAGGAATCGTTTCTGACTGTGTTTGTCCTTGATTTATTTGACTTCCCCCATCCTCTGATCGACTTGATATTTTTTTTGTAACAAGATGGCTGGCGCCAATAATAAAAATAACAGTAACTGCCAACAATAAAAGTGATTTTTTCATTCTCATAAATGGTCGTCCTTTCCCCCAAAAGAGGGCTTGTATTCTTTTCAAAACGTATGTCCATTTTATAAAAATTATTCCTTGCATCGTATGTATCCTCTTATTTTCTTATTTTTTATCCAAGATTTCCTCTTTTTCTCTTCTACATTCCCTCGTAACATTCAAGGCACTCATTGGAAATACAAATATTATTTCTGCTTAACTCATCTCATTATAGTTTCTTACTTATTATCTTTGCGTAAAAGAAAAACAGCATATTGCTATGCTGTTTCTAATCTCTTATCTTGAATCCGAAGTGCCGTTTTCTGTATTTTGACTCCTAGCAACGCTAGGTGGGTTACCTCACTCTGATTTCTGCCTTCCCGAAATCGGGCATGACATCCATCAAAAAATATTAGTATCCCGTATAAAAAAATGTAGGTTCAAAATAACAGAAGGTGTCGTACACCCCAGAATCTTAACTTTATTTTCTATAAAGAGTATATACTAATTGTACGTAATTTTCAAGATAAAAATACATATATTTTTAAATTTTTTTTTGCAAATTTTTACCAGTGGATTTTAAATTATGCTTTTGTTGTAGAGCCAAAGCCACCATTTCTTTGCTCACTTACTTCATCATCAAAAGTAATTCCATATTCCACAAAAATACCTTGCATGAAACCTTCTCCTTGTTTAATAGAAACTGTTTTATTTTCATTGGAATCATTTGTGATCTTTGCAAAAATATGCCCTTCATTATCAGATTCATAATAATCACTATCAATGATTCCAACTGTATTATTCATCTGTAAACGATATTTAAATCCTAATCCACTTCTTGGATAACATTTTAATACCCAGCCTTCTTCCATAAAAACACGAATTCCTGTTGGAATTTTAATTGTTTCATTTGGACTTAAAGAAAAAGAAAGTGGACTATAAAAATCATATCCTGCAGAACCTTTTGTCGCTCTCTTTGGCAGCATAATAGCCTCATAAATTTCTTTTACATTTTCTTCTGTTTCAAATGTATCTTTCCAGTCTTCAACAAAACGTTCGAAACTCACTTTTTCAAATCTTGCAATTCTTTTCATTCTTTATTGCTCCTTTGTATGTTAATCTCGTCCAAGTTTAACATAGAAGTAATTTTTTATCAACAAATTATCGTTCTCCTCTTCCTCTCGTTTTGTTTGAATAAAAACTTCCCCATTGAATTGTTCCGTATCTACTTTATTCCAATGGACATTTTCCGTAATGATATTTCCTTCCAGGCCTTTGATATTCACTTTTTCTATGACAGTAATATCTTTTAATAATTGAATTCCCTTTGATGAATACACTCTCAGTTTTAGAGCACTCACTCCATCTAGAGTTATATTACCATCAATGGTACGAAGAAAAATCTCTTTTGCCTTTATTTTTCTTCCACAAATTGCCCCACAACTTGTGTCCACAGTGATAGTCTTCTCAGCTATCATATTCTGCAGGAAAACCTCTCCTTCCATCGTTTCGATCTCAATCTGCTCCGCTTTCATTCTCTCACAATTGATAACTCCTTCTTCAGTACGAACCAAAATCTTTTTATACTTCTTTTGTGGGAGTGAAATCACAGCAGAAGAACTATTTTCCTTAGATAAGTCACAATAATATAAGTCATTTCCAGACTTCATCAGCAAATATTGTCCATTGCTTTCACAGATAAAATTATCTGTAGAACTTTCGATTATTCGAATCCCTTTTTTATTTGTTATCACATAAACGTTGTTTATATATTCTCCATTTATGAGCTCTTTTTCCCCTTGCCTCTCTCCAAAAGAAATAAGACTATTTTCTTTTTTAAAATCTTCTTTTTGTTGTGTTTCTCCATTTAAATCACTATATAAAATTGAATTTTCTCTCAGTTGTATATTAGATCCATTTTGAAGAAGAAAGGAATAACTACCATCTCTATTTGCCTTTACACTAACGCTTACCTTATTGCTGATTATAAGATTTTCCTCTCGTTTTTCCACTCCAAAACTGCTATTACTATCTTTTTTTACTTCCTTTGAATACTTTATTCTATTTATAATCATAATTTTACTCCTAACCCAACACAAAAATTTTATTATCTTAAAATAGGTTTTTGATCATTAAAATTCACTTGAACATCTCCAACCCCGACTTCTAACTTCATGTCAAAACGATTATTTTCATAATTATCGTTATATTGTGTTGCAAGAGAGCCCCCCATTTTTTCTCCATCGATTTTAAGAGAATTGACTCCTCCTTCTGCTACAATATGATAATTATCTCTATGATTATCCACCTCCAATTTTACATCCCCTATTCCACAGTTAATTTTTACATTTCCCATTAATTCTCCTATAAATGCAATATCACCAGCCCCTTCTTCTATATCGAATTTTGAATAAAAGGTACTATCTTTTACTTGAATATTTCCAGTTCCACCTTTTATTTCTGTTTCACTATGGATCGTTACTTCTTCAAGCTCTATATCACCGACCCCCAATTCTAGTGAAAGTTCATTTGTTTCAATTCCTTGTAACGTAACATCTCCTGTTTTATTTTCCACTTCAATTTCATGAATGAGACGATTAGGAATTATAATTTCTAATGTAACGTTTTTATTGACATTTTTCAATAGTTTTGAATGATCTTCAATTTTTAATTTTTCTTGATCCACTTTAATTTCATCCGTATCCAATATTCCTTCATAAGAAATAGACTCTACATTGCCTGATTTTATTACAATATTTCTTGTTTTCATCTGCAAATCAATTTTTTGAATATTAGTGCTTGCTATTTGATTTGCCTTTTGTGTGTGAACCGTTTCTTTCCCATGTTCTTTTTCATGTTCATTCACCGATTCCTCTGTTTGCTCTTCACTAGGAACTATCTGATTCTGTTTGCTCTTTCCATCATTATTATTATCACTATTGAAACTAAAATTAAAAGTTCCTCTTAGAGAATTTTCCAAAATCGTTTTTGCCCCTGCACGCTGTCCTACTATCATTCCAATGCCTCCAATTGCAATGCAAAGACATCCTATGATTAGAACTATTTTTCCTCGTCTTTTCATTTCAACTTCCCCTTTCTCAAAAATGACTTTATAATGGTTCTTGTTTTAGAAAACATTTTTCATAAAACAATTCGATTACTTTTCCTTTTTCTGGGCTCTTCGATAAGAAAAATTTCGAAAAAATGCTATTACATAAGGAATGAAGTGTTTCCAAAGTTTCACAATGATCCAACTTAAAATCAACCCAATTCCAAAACAAAATAGCCCAGAGCTCACTAAATAAATACCAGCCATTGGAATGGAGAAAGCCACAATAATTCCAATAATAAATAAACCGATACCAATGAGTAGTAAAATAAAACCAGATAATAACACTGCAAGTATTGTTGTAAAAATAGCAGCGGCTAATCCAAGTGTCGTTCCAAAAACAAATTTGATCATATTACCTACTATCGGTAGCCCAATAAAAATGATAAGAAGTAAAAGAATCATATCCTTTCCTTCCCATTTCTTATTATGTAAAAAAGAACCGCTTTTCTTTGGCTGTTCTTCATAAGGATGTTCATACATTTTTTGGTAATGAGCACTTCTTCTCTGGTTCTTATCAGACGTATCTTTTTGAAACGCATCCTCTTGAAAAACTTTTTTCTTTTCTTGTCCCTTGTCTCCTTCCTCCTGTTCATGAATCCTTTGACTTCCTAAAACAATCTCATTTTTCTTTTCATCAAACTCTGGGGCAGAATATCCAAGTTCTGTAAACTCTCCATCAATACTCCGATTTTCTACCTCTCGCAATAAATTTGTCTTAATGATCGCAGCAATACGTTCTGGACTTCCAAGTTCTTTCATCACTTGTAATTCCATATCAGGACCAGCCTCTTCAAAATAGTCTTCATAATATTCAAGTGCACTTATTCGCTCTTCCTCTGGTAAATCATATAAAAGTTCCTCTAGTCTCTTTAAAAATATCTCTCTAGTCATGCACCTTCACCTCCTCAAAAAATTCACTAATCTTGCAAGAATAGTTTTTCCACTCTTCCATATAAAGCCAAAGCTGAGCATAGCCTTCCGGTGTAATTTTATAATACCTTCTATTTCTTCCTCCAAATTCTTTATCATAAACTTCTAAACAATGATCCTTTTGCAAACGTCGTAACACTGGATACAGTGTTGATTCTGATAGATCAAGTGCTTGCCGAACATCTTGTGTAATTTTATATCCATAAGTTCCTTCTGCTTCCTTTGAAACCGCAGCTAATACGATCGCATCTAGCAGTGCTGCTCCTGTATTAAATACCATGTTCCTCCCTCCTTTCTAACTCCCTTTTATTATCTCTTCCGTTTTATCCTGTGATCAAAAGGATACTCTGATACTCTTATGTTCTCTTACCGATATCCACTATCCCATAAGAAACAATATTATACAGCATATAATATTGTTGATACCTATACTATATGACATATAATATTATATGTCAATATGGTATTGGGTTTCGTTCATCTTTTATAGCTAATCTTCGTTCATGCAATTTCTTCTCATCAGATAATATTCTTTTGTTCCTCAAATATAAAATACCACCTGCCATAAAAAGTTCCCAACCAACTCCCGTTACAAAACCTTTCGTAAAGTCATTTTCACTCTTCTTTTCCAGATAAGAAAGATTGTTTTATGAGAATGAAGCATAAGAACTACGTTCCCTAAGTTCTTTATTCTTGACAGGGATTTTTTATCATATTACAATTATTTTTAGAAAAGATTTTCTTATATTATATTTTCAAAAGACTATTTGTCTTTTAATAACCGAATCGTCATATAGAAACTACTATTTTCTTATATGACTTATTTTTCGTAAAACGAATGGATAGGAGTGACCATTATGGAAAAAAGAAACTTTGATAAACTCGGAATAGAAACCTCTCTTCTTGGCTTTGGTTGTATGCGTTTTCCTACAACGAAAACAGGAGAGATTGATGAAGTAGAGGCAGAAAAAATGCTTGATTATGCCATTTCTCATGGTGTTAACTACATCGACACTGCATACCCATACCATCAAAAAATGAGTGAGCCTTTTGTTGGAAAAGTATTAAATAAATATCCTAGAGATTCTTATTACTTAGCGACAAAGCTCCCTTGCTGGGATTTAGATTCTATCGATTATGCAAAAGAAATGTTTGAAAACCAAAGAAAACGATTGGATAAAGATTTTTTTGATTTTTATTTACTTCATGCACTAAATAAAGATACTTGGAAAAAAGTTCGAGATCTTGGCATAGTGGAATATCTCCATTCCTTAAAAGAAGAAGGAAAAATTCGTTTTTTAGGATTTTCTTTTCATGATGATTATGAAGTATTCGAAGAGATTATTTCATACTATCCTTGGGATTTTTGTCAAATTCAATTAAATTATATGGATACCGAAGAACAGGCCGGATTAAAGGGATATGAACTAACCAATCAATTAGGAATCCCTCTTATTATTATGGAACCTGTAAAAGGTGGTTCTCTTGCTGTTCTTCCAGACG
>CAJMOB010000022.1:0-60640 GCA_905214925.1 uncultured bacterium
GCTGAGATTCTCGGAAGAAACTATGAAGATATGAAAATTATTGTATGCCATCTTGGAAACGGTGCAAGTGTTTGTGCAGTAGATCATGGAAAATCTGTAGATACAAGTATGGGATTCACACCACTTGAAGGTCTTATCATGGGAACAAGAAGTGGAGATATCGATCCAGCCATCATCGAATATGTTGCAGGAAAAGAAAATCTTTCTTTAAAAGAAATGATGAACGTTCTCAACAAAAAATCAGGAGTTTTAGGTCTTTCCGGTGTATCTAGTGACTTCCGTGATATCGAAGATGCAAGAGATAATGGAAATGAACAAGCAAGACTTACTTTAGATATTTTCCGTTACCATGTAGCAAAATATATTGGTTCTTATGCAGCAGCTATGAATGGTGTTGATGCAATCGTGTTCACAGCTGGTCTTGGTGAAAACGATCCATTAACAAGAGAAGAAGTTTGCTCTTATTTAGGATTCATGGGAGTAGAATTTGATTCTTCTGTTAATAACTTTAGAGGAGAAGAACGTGTAATTTCAACACCAGATTCTAAAGTAAAAGTTCTTTGTGTTCCTACAAATGAAGAGCTTATGATTGCAAGAGATACCGTTGCGTTAGTATAAGAAAAAGGAAACACGCCTAATATTAGGCGTGTTTTCGCTTATATGTTTCATATCGTTAGGATTTGGGAAAACTATTGAAAGTAGCAGGATCCTTTGTTAAAATAAAAGAGAAACAAGAGAAAAAAGAATGAAAACCTTGAATTTATGCGGACAAGAAGGTGTCAAGTAAAAATACTTGTCTAATTTTAAAAATTGTGTTGACAAACAGAAAGGTTGTATGTATAATTATCAAGGTATGGAAAATTAGGAGATATTATGCTAATAAACTTATCAGAGATTTTGTCGAATCAAGCAAAAACAGAACATCATGAATGCGAAATTTGTATGGAAGATTTCGAATTCAACGGAATGCATTATCCATTTGCGGATAAGAGTCAAGTTGTTCTTGACTTAACAAGTGCGGGCAAGAAAAAAGTACGGGCAGTTGGTCATTTTGATGCAACCCTTTTACTTCCTTGTGATCGTTGTTTAGAAGATGTGAAGTGGGAATTTCCAATTTCTTTTAATAAAGTATTGGATTTCTCTGAAGACGAAGAAGACGACAACGAAGAAAATCTGACTGAAATGAGTTTTATGGAAGGCTCAGAATTGGATACAGATGTACTTGTGTATGACGAACTCGTTATGGCAATGCCAATGAAAGTTCTGTGTAAACCAGATTGTAAGGGGCTTTGCCCAGTATGTGGTGCAAACCGCAATACTACAAAATGCGAGTGCGATACGAAGGTGCCAGATCCAAGAATGGCAGCTATTCGCGATATCTTTAACAAATCGAAGGAGGTGTAACGGAAATGTCAATCTGTCCAAAGAATAAATCTTCTAAAGCTAGACGTGACAAACGTAGAGCAAACTGGAAAATGAGTGTACCTGGATTAGTAAAATGCAGCAAATGTGGTGAATTAATGATGCCTCATAGAGTATGCAAAGCTTGTGGTTCTTACAACAAAAAAGAAATCATCAAAGTTGACTAATTTAGATTAACGAGAATAAAACCCTATAAAATAAGGCTTTTCAAGAGATTGAAAGGTCTTATTTTTTTACAAACTAAGAAATTATATTTCGGTCACACATTTTACATAAGTAATGTTTAAAAGAAGGAGAATAATTCTAATTATATTTTGATTGATAAATCACAAAGAATATATAATTTGCAAGATGTGTCATGGTATTAATCGCAATTAATTGATAGAATAAAAGAGTTTACTTTTCATGCCCATAAAAAATTAATGAAAGGAATTTGATTTATGAGAAAAAAGTATTTAAATTATATAAAAAAATTTTGTAAAATATTTTTTTATGTGTATTTAGTAATTCTTTTATGGAAATTATTTAAGATAAGTGGTCCAGTATTAGGTAATATACAGGGGATTTACGAAAATAGAAAGCTTGGTTTTTGGAATCTTAATTTAATGCCATTAAAAACAATAGCCGATTCTATAAAATTTTCCAATTATTCTACTATGATTTTAAATATTATAGCATTTATTCCATTGGGTTTTCTTTATCCATTTGTTATAAATGAGAATAAAAAGATATTAACGTACATATTACATTTTTTAGTTTTTGATTTATTGATAGAAATTGTACAATTTATCACCATGCTAGGTTTTTTTGATATCGATGATGTCCTATTAAATATGCTAGGCTTTTTACAAGGATTCATTTTATATTATATCATAAAATATATCGATGACTTGTTTTTTATACAAGAAAAAAATAACGTTCAATTAAAAGGATAGTAAATAATACATGCGTTTTGTAATAGATATAAGCAAACTTCCTAAAACTATTATTAGGCTTTATAGCAAAAATGAAAGACAATAATTGCTATAGAGTCTATTTTTATATCATAGAAAAATTCGTCATTTTTATGTTAAAGTGATAGATTCCTATGATATAAAAAAGCCCTACATGCAAACGATGCCCAGTTCGCAATGGGGGGATTTTTGCTCCGTAAACTGCGACCGCGCGGCAAAGTGTAGGTTGCTACAAGTTATTTAAAGTCTTGGGGAGTGTTGGGCACACACTTTGGTCTGTAAGAAATTATTTTAAAAAGCGGAATAAAATTGTTGAGAAAATTTATTAATAGTGAAAATTCTTTAGGAGAAAAAGAAGGAAATAGCCTATATTTCATAGGAAAATAGAATATGAGGATAATAAATGGTAAATAATTTCCGATGTAAAAAATACTTGACTTCTTTGGTTAGTTTGTGCTAACTTCTATAGGTGAACAATATTCAGTTTCAATGAACGTTTTATCGATAAGAAAAGAAACTAGAAAAATTTAAGAGGACAAAGGAGAAAATCGATGATAAACAAACGATTGATGAAGGAAGTTCCTGAATCAAAACGCTATATCGGACGACAAGTGTTATGCCAGTGGATTATGTTGCTTTGCAATATTGTGATGGTATTAACTTGGAGTCAGTTTTTTAATCAGCTATATCAAGGGACAGCAGAGAAGAATAGCTTGTGGACAGTGACGATGATTGCAGTTGTTTGTATTGCAATTCGTTTTTATTTTAGCAAAAAAGCGGTTAAAATGGGATTTTTAGCTGGAAAAGAAGTAAAACAGTTATTGAGAGAAAAGATTTATCGCAAGTTATTAAGACTTGGAACATCGTATCAAGAAAAAGTAGCAACTTCTGAAGTAGTACAAGTTGCTGTAGAAGGGGTAGAACAGTTAGAAACTTATTTTGGTTCCTATTTACCACAATTTTTCTATAGTATGCTAGCGCCTATTACCCTATTTATTGTATTATCTTTTGTAAGTATAAAAGCAGCCATTGTTTTATTAATTTGTGTACCGCTAATCCCAATTTCTATTATGTGTGTTCAGAAGTTTGCTAAGAAGTTATTGGCAAAGTACTGGGGACAGTATACAAGTCTTGGAGATAGTTTCCTTGAAAATTTACAAGGAATGACAACTTTAAAAATTTATCAAGCGGATGAAAGAAAACAAGAAGAAATGAATAAAGAAGCAGAGCTATTCCGTAAAGTGACCATGCGAGTGTTAACGATGCAGTTAAATTCCATTACAATTATGGATCTCGTTGCGTTTGGAGGAGCTGGTATCGGTGCAATTTTAGCCGTTATGGAGTTAAGAGCAGGTCATATTGGAATTGGTGGTGCTTTAAGCATTATTTTATTATCTGCAGAATTCTTTATTCCAATGAGATTGCTCGGATCTTTCTTCCACATTGCTATGAACGGTATGGCAGCAAGTGATAAAATCTTTAAATTTTTAGAATGTGAAGAAGGAAAAGAGAAAACAGAACAATTAGGAAAAGATCTTACAATTGGACTTCATCAATTACAGTTTGGATATGAAAAAGACCGCCGTATTCTTGATGGAGTTTCCGAAGAATTTGTTGCAGGAAAATTTTATGCTTTTGTTGGAAAGAGTGGATGCGGAAAGAGTACATTAGCATCGTTAATTTGTGGAAAGCATATGGAGTATGACGGTTCCATTACGATTGGTAAAAAAGAAGTAAAGGAGATAAAGGAAGAAAGTCTTTTATCAAAAATTACATTAATTGGACATAACAGTTATTTATTTAAAGGAACTGTCCGATATAATTTACAGTGTGATTTACCAAATGCAACAGACGAACAGCTTTGGAAAGTATTAGAACAAGTAAAATTAGCGGACTTCCTAAAAGGAGAGCAAGGCCTTGATACGGAGTTAAAAGAACAAGGAAGCAATTTCTCAGGAGGACAAAGACAAAGACTTGCTCTTGCTCGAGCGATTCTTAGAGATACTCCAATTTACATTTTCGATGAAGCGGCTTCTAATGTAGACGTGGAAAGTGAAAATGATATTATGAGTTTAATTATTGAAATGGCAAAAGAAAAAACAGTCTTTTTAATTTCTCATCGTCTTGCAAATGTTGTTTTGGCGGATAAGATTTGTGTATTAGAAAATGGTAAAATCACAGAGAGCGGAAGTCATCAAGAATTATTAGAACAGCATGGAAGCTATGAAAATATGTGGAATCAACAGCAACAATTAGAACAGTACGGAAAGGAGGCATAAAATGTTAAAGCAATATTGGAAAACAACTTGTAAGATGATCGGTTTAGTAAAACCCCTCACTCTTTATATGATAATAGCCATTTTAATGGGAATTGCAGGCTTTTTATGTTCTACATTTATCCCTGTATTTGGGGCTATGGGAATTTTAAATATAATTGGAATGGATACGGTTTTACCATTACAACAAATTTTTATTGCTATTTTAGCATTTGCGGTGCTTCGTGGAATTCTTCGCTATGCAGAGCAGGCAAGTAACCATTATATCGCATTCCGTTTATTGGCATTAATTCGAGATAAGTTATTTCGCGCTCTTAGAAAGCTTTGTCCAGCTAAGTTAGAAGGAAGAGATAGAGGAAACTTAATTGCACTTTTAACAGCCGATGTAGAACTGTTAGAAGTCTTTTATGCTCATACAATTTCTCCAACTGCCATTGCCATTGGGATGAGCCTTATTATGAGTATTTTTATTGGGAGTTATCATTTTGTATTAGGAATTTATGCACTATTTGCTTATCTTGTATTAGGTGCTTTTATTCCTGCCTATGTAGCAGCAAGAGGAAAAGATGTAGCGAGACAATTTCGAGATGCATCAGGAGAGCTTGGAAGCCATGTCCTTGATAGCCTTCGTGGTTTAGAAGAAAGTTTACAATATAAAATGGGAGAGAGCCGATTAAAGGAGATGAGAGAAAAAAGTGATCATCTTGCTTCTTTAGAAAAGAAATTAAAAGAAGGAATCGGACATAATCAAGCGGTTACCAATACGATAGTTCTTGTATTGTCTGTAATATTTTTATGGATTGCTATGCATTTTGTTTCTTATGGAAGTTTGGATTTTGGTGGAATTTTAATACCATTTGTCGCCTTTGTATCCTCCTTTGGACCAGTTCTTGCCCTTGCAAACCTTGGAAGTACATTACAGCCAACGTTTGCGGCTGCCTCTCGTGTTTTTGAAATTTTAGAAGAAAAGCCAATGGTAGAAGAAGTTAAGGATGGAAAACGTCCAGAATTTACTGGTGCAAATGTATCCAATGTTAATTTCACTTATGAAACAAATGGAGATAACGTGGAGATTTTAAAAGATTTTACACTTCCAATTGAAAAAAATAAGATGATTGGTATTGTTGGAAAGAGTGGTAGTGGAAAATCTACACTATTAAAATTGTTAATGAGATTTTGGGATTGTAATAAGGGAGAGATTGCCTTATCGGATGTATCCATTAAAGATTGGGATACCGATTGGTTAAGACAACAAGAAAGTTATATGACACAAGACACCCATCTATTCCAAGATACCATTGAAAATAACATTAAATTAGCAAAATGGGACGCTACAAAAGAAGAAATTATTGAGGCTTGTAAAAAAGCTTCTATCCATGAGTTTATTTTATCACTACCAAACGGATATGAAACACAAGTAGGAGAACTTGGCGATACATTGTCTGGTGGAGAACGTCAAAGAATTGGGCTTGCAAGAGCATTTTTACATGATGCGCCATTCCTATTATTGGATGAGCCAACAAGTAATTTAGATAGCTTAAATGAAGCTGTTATTTTAAAATCATTAGTAGAACAAAAAGCAGAAAAAACAGTGATTTTAGTATCCCATCGGGAATCAACTATTCGTATGGCAGATGAAGTTTATCATGTACACAATGGTAGAAGAAGTTCTTAAGAAAGAAGGGGAATTGTCAACTACCCATCACCTAAAGGTAATGGGCTTGTAACTACCCAGTCGTAGTAGCGGTTTACACCTCCGACCTTTAAAATTCAATAGGTATTGTTATCTAAAGTGGTGTTACATTATAGGGTGGTTGACAGCACCCTTTACGACAAAGATTTACTCTGTCGTAACTGTATCAGGTACTATATTTCCCATGCAGTACAGTCTGTGGATGCGGTGTATATTTTACGCTCCATCCGACTCGTATGGAGCAACCTCATATATACAGTTAGGGGTGTAGACAGAGTGCCTTTGTTGAGAGTTGCAACTAACGGTTATCTCTGTAACATATTAACTCTGTGTTTATTATAACAAAATAGTAACATTTTGGAAAGGAGAAATGGCACTCCCTTCCACCACCGAAAGGAAGAGGGGTTCTGTGCTTGATTTAATTTTATGAAAATAGAAAATGAGAGACGAGAAATAGAAGAAAAGCGATTAGAAGAACAAGAAATGGTGGAAGAAATGATAGCCATTTATTGTAAAAAAAAGCATAGGACAAAAGGAGAATTATGTCCACAGTGTCAAGAACTTCTTACCTATGCAAGAGAAAGGGCAAGCAAATGCCCTTTTATGGAAACAAAAACATTTTGTTCTGCTTGTCCTGTTCACTGTTATCGAAAGGATATGCGAGAGAAAATAAAAGAAGTGATGAAATTTTCAGGGCCAAGAATGTTGCTTCGACGTCCGCGTATGGCAATTCGTCATATGATTGTTACGATTCAGAGTAAAAGAAATAACAAAAAATAATAAAATTTATCATTTTAATGTAAAGAAAAAGGAGAATCGAATATGAAATTAATCTATATTTTACTTGGGTGTCTTTCCTTAGGACTTGGTGCTCTTGGGGTAGTGCTACCTTTATTACCTGCTTTTCCCTTTTTATTATTTGCAGGATTTTGTTTTGCAAAAAGTTCCAAACGGCTACATACATGGTTTGTAAGCACAAAACTTTATAAAAATAATTTAGAGAGTTATGTAAAAGGGCAAGGAATGACGAAAAAGACAAAAATTCGTATTATGCTTTTTGTAACGATCACCATGGGAATTGGATTTTTTATGATGGATCAAGTTCCAGTAGGAAGAGTCATTTTAAGTATCGTATGGCTATTTCATATTTATTACTTTGTGTGTAAGGTAAAAACGATGAAAGTAGAGGCATAAAAATTATTTTTCTCATAGAAGTCTTTTTTATACAAAATGTTTCTTATTTCGAGAAATCATATTCTATATCGATGGACAAAGAGGGGAAAAAACTTTATAATGTATTAATAGGGGTGAAATTGCAATCCGAATATTTTTCTTATGTAATGTATAGAATGTGAAAAAAATAACAGGAATGAGGAAGCAACATGTCAGTATCAGAGAAATCTTATGAGAAGCTAATCTCCTATGTGAAAGGAAAAATTCTTGATGGGAGCTATAAAGCGGGAGATAAATTAGAGCCAGAGAGAGATTTAGCATTACAACTTGAGATCAGTAGAAATTCCGTTCGTGAGGGAATGAGAATTCTTGAGAGAATGGGAATTATTCAAACACATCAAGGATCTGGAAACTATATTACCACCGCAAAATTTGCAGATACGCTCACAGAAGTCATGTCGATGATGTATACATTAAATGAAATGGGAAATGAACAGATTGGAGATTTTCGTTATACATTAGAATATGGTGCAATGTGTCTTGCTACAGTAAAGGCTACAGAGAGCCAGAAACAAAAATTACTCTATTATATGGAGCAATTGGAGAAGTCAAAAACATTAGAAGAACAAGTTGCTAATGAAAAGATTATTCACTACGTCATTATGGAAGCATCTCATAATGATTATTTAATTGCTAATTTAAGAGCCTTAAATAAAATTATGGATATGTATATTCCAACGATGCGTTTTCGCGTTATTGATCGGTTAAATCAAGGGGCTGATGATTTAATGAATGCCCATCGAGGTATGGTGGAAGCGGTTGTAGAAGGAAACAAAGAAAAAGGAATTGCTGCTTTAGAAGCGCATTTTCGTCTAATTCGAGAGGCAGAATTAGTAGAAAAGAAAATAATAGAGTCAGAATAGTAAAAGAACGATATTATCTTGCTAATACAAAAATTGATAATAAATAGACAATGTATTAGAAAGAAGGATATCGTTTTTTTATTTAACCAAATATAATGAATTATGAAAGAGTATTTATGAATACCTATGAAAAATATACCGAAGTATAAGAGATTTATGGAATATACTTCTAATCATTTAGACAAAATGACGATTTTATAAAAATTAACGAAAAATAATTCTAAACAAAACAAAAAATAAAATGGGAAAAAGAAAAAGGAGAAAAAAGGAAAAAATGGGAAGTTTTCGTCATTTTTCTGTTCCATGATGATGAAAAAGAATAAAAATTAGTATACAAAATATTTGTCTAATAAAAAAATAATTTTTTAACAATTTAGAAGTTTTCCACAAAAAAAAATCCAAGTATTGACAGAATCTGTGAAAGTGGTATAGTTAAACTATAAAAAGTGGTAGTACCAATAAATACCGGTATTGAATTCCGCATCAAAGTATTCGTATCAGCCTTTGAAGCGATTGGAAAACCCAACACAATAAAGAAAGGGAAACGATATGGTGATCATGTTTTTGCTTGCGATGGCACCGATTATTTGGTTGATCATTGCATTAAGTGGATTGAAAATGCCGGGATATAAGGCATGTTTTATCGCCTTTGTTCTGACCATTGTTTTAGCATTACTCGTATGGAAACAGCCAGTGATGGAAGTGTTTACTGGAGCATTAGAAGGTATCGCTATGGCAATTTGGCCAATCTGTTATGTTATCATTGCAGCAGTCTTTGCTTATAATGTAACGGTACATACGAAAAACATGGAACTGATTAAACGAATGCTCACAAGCGTTTCGAAAGATGAACGCATTCTTGTCCTCATTATTGCATTTGGTTTTGGTAGTTTCATGGAAGGCATGGCAGGATTTGGAACAGCAGTCGCAATTCCAGCCAGTATGCTTGTTGGACTTGGAATGAATCCTGTTGTAGCAGCTGCAACTTGCCTTGTAGCCAATACAGCACCAACAGCATATGGTTCTATTGGTATTCCAACAACAACTTTAGCATCTGTAGCAAATGTGGATGCACAAAGTCTTGGAGAAGCCACCGCAATTTTAACAATTCCAATTTTAATTGTTACGCCATTTATTTTAGTCTGTATGACTGGAAAATCAATCAAAGCATTAAAGGGAATGGGAATTATTTCGATTGTGTCAGGGGTATCCTTTGCACTGCCATATTATTTGACAGCGCATTTTATGGGGCCTGAACTTCCTAGCATTCTCTCTTCTGTATGCTGTATGATTTTTACTGGGGTTGCCTCTAAGCTCCTTCATAAAAAAGAAGAGCCAGAGTATCAGCTGATTTCTCAAAAAGAAGAGGGGAAAGCAGAGAGGAAATGTCTTACAGTTGGAGAGATGATAAAAGCTTGGACACCGTTTATTTTAATTTTAGTTCTATTAATGTCTATGAGCTTAATTCAGCCATTACATGATGCTTTGGCAACGATTAAGACAACCGTTCCAATTTATTCAGGTGAAAGCGCTTCGCCATATACATTTACTTGGATTGGAACACCTGGAACGATGATTTTAATTGCGGCTTTTATTGGAGGCCTTGTTCAAGGAGCTACGTTAAAAGAGTTATTTCAAGTTCTTTTAGCCACAATAAAACAGATGTGGAAGACAATTGCAACAATTGTATCAGTATTAGCAACTGCAAAAATTATGGGGTACAGTGGAATGATTACTGATATTGCAACGCTTTTTGTTACGGTGACAGGAGTTTTTTATCCATTGTTTGCACCATTTTTAGGTTCTATTGTTACATTTGTATCTGGAAGTGCAACAACTGCAAGTGTATTATTTGGCGGGTTACAAGCACAGACAGCAACAGCAATTGGTATGAGTCCTGTTTGGATGGCGGCGGCCAATACAGGAGGTGCTGTTGTCGCGAAGATGATTTCCCCACAAAACATTTCCATTGGAGCGGCAGCAGCGGATATGCAAGGCCAAGAAAGTTCTTTAATGAAAATCGTTATAAAATACTATATTGTTTATATTATTTTCCTCGGTATTTTAAGCCTGATTTTCTGTAGATTTTTATCGCTTGGTTTTTAAGAAGAATAAGCCTGAAGAGTTTTTTCAGCAACGATATAGGAGGAAGACAAAATGGGTACATATACTTACAATAAGGTGACACCAGAGCTTGTAGAACAGTTAAAGAAAATTGTTCCAGGAAAGGTTTATACAGGAGAAGATATTAATGAGGACTTCTCGCATGATGAGATGCCGATTTATGGAAAGAGACTTCCAGATGTTGTTGTAGATGTAACAACGACAGAAGAAGTGGCAAAGGTTGTAAAACTTTGCTATGAAAATTCTGTTCCAGTGATTCCAAGAGGTGCAGGTACTGGTCTTACAGGAGCAGCAGTTCCAGTGACAGACGGTGTTCTTATCAATATGGCTAAGATGAATAAAATTTTAGAATATGATATGGAAAACCTTGTAGTTCGTGTAGAAGCTGGTGTCTTATTGAATGATTTAGCACAAGATGCAGAATCAAAAGGTCTTTTATATCCACCAGATCCAGGTGAAAAATTTGCAACACTTGGTGGAAACGTAGCGACAAATGCAGGTGGTATGAGAGCGGTAAAATATGGATGTACAAGAGACTATGTTCGTGCAATGACAGTGGTACTACCAACTGGTGAAGTCGTAACATTAGGCGGAAAAGTTTCTAAGACAAGTACAGGCTACAGTTTGTTGAATTTAATGATTGGGTCTGAAGGTACTCTTGGCATTATTACAGAGTTGACTTTGAAATTAATTCCGAAACCAAAAGAAACCATTAGTTTAATTATTCCTTATGAAAACTTAAACGATTGTATTTCAACGGTTCCGAAATTTTTCTTAAATCATTTACAACCACAAGCCCTTGAGTTTATGGAAAAAGAAATTGTAGAGGCTTCTGAAAACTATTTAGGAAAGAGTGTATTCCCAAAAGAAGTAGAAGGACAGCAGGTCAATGCGTACTTACTCGTAACTTTTGATGGAGACGATATGGAAAGTCTTGAGGATTTAACCGAAGTGGCAGCAGAAATCGTATTAGAAGCAGGGGCTATTGACGTATTAGTTGCGGATACACCTGCGTTAAAGAAAGATGCATGGGCAGCGAGAAGCTCTTTCTTAGAAGCGATTGAAGCAGAAACAAAACTTCTTGATGAATGTGATGTTGTTGTGCCTGTAACAGAAATTGCAAACTATGTAGCATTTGTAAATGGTTTAGAAGACAACTATGGATTTAAGATTAAGAGTTTTGGCCATGCGGGAGATGGTAACTTACATATTTATGCTTGTAGTAACGACATGGAAGAAGAAGAGTTTAAAAAACAAGTGGATGATTTTATGGAAACAATCTATAAAAAAGCGTCCGAACTTGGTGGTATGATTTCTGGCGAACATGGAATTGGCCATGGTAAAATGCAGTATTTAGCAGAGTTTTCAGGAGAGACAAATATGAGATTAATGGAAGGAATTAAACAAGTATTTGATCCAAAGATGATTTTAAATCCAGGAAAAGTTTGCTATCGGTTATAAAGGATTACATTGATAAAAAGAAGATAAAACCAATTAAAAATCTCTACAACAACAAGATAGATGGAGGAAGAAAATATGGCATATTTAATTTCAGCAGATGCACAGGACTTATTACAAGATGTTAGAAATTTCTGTGAAAAAGAAGTAAAGGAACAATGTAAAGAATACGATGTTAGCGGAGAATGGCCAAAAGAGATCTATGACAAAGCCATTGAACAAGGATATCAAGCTCTTGAAGTTCCTGAAGAGTATGGCGGACCAGGACTTAGCCGAGTGGATGTGGCTGCTCTTATTGAAGAGATGGCAATTGCCGACGCGGGATTTGCAACAACCATTTCAGCAAGTGGTCTTGGAATGAAACCAGTTTTAATTGCAGGAAATGAAGAGCAAAAAAAGAGAGTATGTGATCTTGTTTTAGAAGGTGGATTTGGTGCCTTTTGTTTAACAGAGCCAGGAGCAGGTTCCGATGCAGGTGCTGGGAAAACAACTGCTGTAAAAGATGGAGATGAATATGTATTAAATGGTAGAAAATGCTTTATTACCAACGGTGGAGTTGCCTCTTTCTATTGTGTAACAGCTATGACCGATAAAGAAAAAGGCGTAAAAGGAATGTCCATGTTTTTAATCGAAGCAGGTACAAAAGGACTTAGCACAGGAAACCATGAAAATAAGATGGGTATCCGTACTTCCAACACTTGTGATGTCGTATTAGAAGATTGTCGCATCCCAGCTTCTAGCTTAATTGGAGAAGAGGGAAAAGGATTTAGTATCGCTATGAAAACACTAGATCAGGCAAGAACATGGATGGGCTGTGTTGCCACTGGTATTGCACAAAGAGGTATTAATGAAGCAATCGCTTATGGGAAAGAGAGAATCCAATTTGGAAAACCAATTATTAAAAACCAAGCATTACAATTTAAAGTTGCAGATATGGAAATTAAAACAGAAGTTGCTCGTCAGATGGTAGCTCATGCATTGACGAAGATGGATCTTGGATTGCCACATAGCAAAGAATCTGCGATTGCAAAATGCTATGCCTCTGATATTGCAATGGAAGTTGCGTCAGAAGCCATTCAAATGTTTGGTGGATATGGCTATAGTCGGGAATATCCAGTAGAAAAATTACTTCGCGATGCTAAAATCTTCCAGATTTTTGAAGGAACAAATGAAGTACAAAGAATTGTTATTGCCAATAATGTCATTGGAAAATAAGAAAAAGCGTGTTTTTTCGCTTCCTAATTATAATGTAAGTCTGTTTGTTTGCGTGGGATGCATAGAGTAAAGGATCGTGAGTAATACGTTTCTTATCTCTCTCACGTTAAAACTCAAATTGAGTTCAGACGAATTTCTAATAAATAAAGGTGTGAAAAAGAAAATGCTCGACAATTTTGTCGGGCATTTTCTTTTTATCTTTTATTTAGATGTTTCTTTTTCTAACATTCCCATTGCGATTTTTTCGCTTGTAATTGGAAGTTCACGAACCCAAACACCAGTTGCATTGGCAACCGCATGAGCGATAGCAGGAGAAGGGGTATTAATAACAATTTCACCGATTGATTTTGCACCAAAAGGTCCTGTTTGTTCATAACTGCTCTCTAATTCAACACGAATAGTTCCAACATCAAGACGAGATGGAATTTTGTATTGCATAAAGGAGTTATTGCTTAAAATACCTTTCTCTGAGTATTGAATATTTTCTGTCATTGCCATACCGATTCCCTGTGCTAATCCACCTTCTGTTTGTACACGAACAAGGTTTGGATTTAAAGGAGTACCGCTATCAACAACAGCTACATAGTCGATAAGTTCATAAGCACCTGTTTCTTTATCAAGTTCAATTTCAGCCATACCAACCATAAATGGTGGAGGAGAAACAGGTGAGCTATGGCTTACCGTCACCTCAAGTGCTTGTTCATTTCCGCACATAGATTTTGTTGCAATATCCATTAAGGAAATGCTTTCATCTGTTTCTGGATAGTAAACACGTTTTCCATCGAACTCTAAATCTTTATAGTCGCGACCAAGAAGTGGAGCTGCGAATTTTTTGAAACGCTTGATTAATTTGGTACAAGCTAATTCTACCGCTTTTCCTGTCACATAAGCAGTACTTGAAGCATAAGAACCAGAGTCATATGGAGAAGAGTCGGTATCAGCTGCAAGAACGGTAATATCTTCTAAATCACAATTTAAACATTCTGCTGCAATTTGAGAAAGAGTGGTATCACAACCAGTACCCATATCAGCAGCACCGAATAACAATGTGTAAATACCATCATCATTTAATTTAATCGTAGCAGAACCGACATCTACGTTTGAAATACCAGAGCCTTGCATAGCAAGAGCCATACCAACACTTCGAACCTTTCCATTTCCAAGATCTTGATAAGGATATTTTTTATCCCACTCAATCATTTCTTTTGCACGAGCAAGGCAACGATCAAGGGCACAGCTATTGGCAGTTTCACCATAATAAGCAGGCATGATATCTCCTTGTCTTACCATATTCATTTCACGAAGTTTTACAGGATCCATATGAAGTTTTGTAGCTAATTCATTGACCGCTGTTTCTACTGCAAAAATACCTTGCGTTGCACCATATCCACGATAAGCACCTGCGGACATTACGTTTGTGTATACAACATCATAAGCAAAACGATAAGCATCTAAATCACGATAAAGAGGAATGGATTTATGTCCAGATAGACCAACAGTTGTTGGGCCGTGTTCTCCATAAGCTCCTGTATTAGATAATGTATATACATCGATAGCGCGGATTTTACCATTGTTCATAGCTCCAACACGAACGTGCATTTCCATTTCATGTCTTGGAGAAGAAGCGATTTGAGATTCTTCTCGTGTGAAAATCATTTTGGATGGTTTTCCAGTTTTCCAAGTGACAAAAGCAGGATATACTTCACTAACAGCTGTCTGTTTCGCTCCAAAGCCACCGCCAATACGAGGTTTTGTAACACGAATCTTTGATTTTGGAATACCTAAAGCATTTGCAATAATTCTTCTAACATGGAATACGATTTGAGTAGAACTAAAAATATTCAAACGACCGTAAGCGTCCATATAACAAGCAGTCCCAAAAGGTTCCATCATCGCTTGTTGATTTGCTTTTGTATGATAGACTTGATCGATGACGACATCGCACTCAGAAAGGATTTGATCCACATCTCCGTGACTATCGGTTTCAGAAGCACATAAGTTTCTCTTATTATCTGCACCAACAGGACAAAGAGAACGCCAATTTTCTTCTGGATGGACTAAAATCTCATTGTCTTTTGCAGTGTGAAAATCTAAAAGGGCAGGAAGAACTTTATATTTTACTTTAATAAGTTTTAATGCTTTATTGACACATTCCTCAGTTTCCCCTGCAATAATAGCAACAGGATCACCGACAAAACGGACATGGCGATCTAAAATTTGACGGTCATAAGGACTTGGTTCAGGATATGTTTGTCCTGCTAATGTAAAGCGATGATCAGGAACGTCATGATAAGTAAAAATAGCTTCAATTCCTGGGATTTTTAATGCTTTATCTGTTTTTATTTCTTTAATAAGGGCATTTGCATGAGGGCTTCTAAGCACTTTTACAATTAAAGAATCTGGTCTTGCTAAGTCATCTAAGAAAAGCGGTTTTCCCTGCACTAATTGCATGGCATCTTTTTTGCGGATTGGTTGGTTGATATATCTCATTTAGAACCCTCCTTTTTGTAAGCAAGAAATGCTTTAATTCCTCTTAATTGTCCTTCATAACCAGAACAACGACATAAGTTTCCAGATAAATATTCCTTAATTTCTTCATCGGTTGGATCTGGATTTTCACGGAATAAAGCGATGGCGTTCATAATTGTTCCAGGGTTACAAAAACCGCATTGTTCTGCACCTTGATCTGCAATAAATGCACCGAATTCTTCCGCTTCTTTTTGGAGTCCTTCTAATGTATCAATGCGAGCACCATTTGCTCTTGCTGCTAACATAGAACAAGAAAGCACTGGTTTTTCATTCATAAATACAGTACAAAGACCACAGTTAGACGTTTCACAGCCACGTTTTACGCTGTAACAGCCGTGAGAACGTACGAAATCGATTAATAATAAGTCAGGAGCAATTTCCTCTTTAATTGGTTTTCCATTTAAGATTGTTGAAAGAATCATTTTTTCTTACCTCCTGCTTTCATTAATTCTAAAACTTTTTCGCAACCGCGTCTTGTAAGCACGTTTGCAAGAAGTTTTCTATATTCAGCACTAGCACGCATATTAGAACCAGTTGTAATTTGTTTTGTTACATAATCGGCAAAAGCGTTAGCATTTCCTTGTAACTCCTCGATGAAGAAAGATTTGGAAACTTCTACAAGAACGGCTTTTCCTGGACGAGCGCCAATCACTGCACGATAATTGCCGTTAAGACAGGCTACAGAGCAGGCGAGAACAGGAAAATCTGTTTTGGAATTACGAACGGATAAGTAAGCACTTTTTAAAGGCGCTTTTTTGATAATTAAGCGAACAAGGATATCATTGTCCAAAGGTAAGTTTATAAAATCGGCTAATGATATAATACCACCTTTAAAAAGTTCAACTTGAGTATCAAGTGCTAAAAACATTGTTAAGACATCGGAAAATCCGTATCGTCCAAAAATGCTTCCACCTACTGTTGCAAGGTTACGAAATTGTACACCAACAATGCTTTTTACGCTTTCCGCAATTGCACCGTCTGTGTAGACATTTAATTGTTTGTGCTGTTCAAGTTGACGTAGGGTAACCATGCAACCGATAGAAAACTCGTCTTTTGTTTCCTCAATTTTGTCAAGACCAAGTCCTGAAAGATCGATAGCTGTTTGGATGGTAGTATTGCTCATCTTCATCCAGAGCATACCTCCAATAATTCGATTTGAACGTTTTTGATTGAGTTCATACGCTTCAGAAAGACTTTGGGCTTTCACATAATTTTTGATTGTAAGCAATTTTGCTTCCTCCCTGATGGTTCATAAATTGAATTGTTTTGTGTTGCAAAGAAATACTAGAATACGGAAATTGTATATCCGTTTCACCAATACTACATTATATAGGATAAAAGATGGTTTTGGCAACAGAAAAATGGCCTTTTTATCAAAAAATGTTGAAATGGATAGAAAAGTAGGAAAAGAATGGCGTTATTTTTTAAAAAAAGTGTGACAAAACATAGAAAACTTTACCTCTTATATTGAAGTATGATATAATGAGCGTTAGTGAGCAGGAATCGATAAAGCCTGCTTAGTGCATAGGAACGTGAACAAAGTTCATGGTATAATAGTTCCACTACGACAAAATAAGGAAAGTTTAAAGAGGGTGTTTAGATGACTTGTCTTGAAGCGCAATCTATGATCACAACTTTTATAGAGGATCAGTTAGATGAGGAACAACTGATAGAATTTATCCATCACATGAGGAATTGTCCTGATTGTATGGAGGAATTAGAAGTCTACTATACATTAATGGTAGGAATGAAGCAGCTTGATAATAATGAGAAATTATCCAATAACTTTGCAAAAGAGTTAGAAGAAAAGCTAGCTTATGATGAAAGCCGAATCAAAGGACGTAAGCGAGTGGTACTGGAGACAAAGTTAGGAGTTACAACTTTTATTACCATTGTGCTTGTATTTGTGCTTTTTCAGCTTGGAACGATGATTCATAGTTTAAGTCGACCAAGTTCTGGCACAGAAGCGGGAAAATATTATTATATGAAAGTAAAACCACATCTGTTTTATCCAGATGATTTTAAATTGCGTAATCCTTATAGCGGAACGAACGGAAAATAGGAGAAAAAATAGCATGAAGAAAAAATTATTATTAGTGGATGGCCACAGCATATTAAACCGAGCATTCTATGGTCTTCCAGATTTAACAAATAGCGAAGGGCTGCATACTAATGGAGTTCTTGGATTTTTAAATATTTTATTTCGATTTTTAGAAGAGGAAAAAGCAACCCACTTGCTCGTTGCCTTTGATCGAAAAGAACCGACATTTCGTCATGAGATGTTTGGGGAATATAAGGGAACGAGAAAAGGAATGCCACAAGAATTATTAGAACAAGTGCCTTTGATGAAAGAAGTTTTAAAGGCGATGGAAGTTCCAATTGTGGAGCAAGCGGGATATGAGGCGGATGATATTTTAGGAACAATTTCTAGAGAAGCAGTAAAAGAAGGATTTCACGTTTCTATTTTATCAGGCGATCGGGATTTGTTACAGCTTGCAACGGATGAGATTTTAATTCGAATTCCAAAGACAAAAGCAGGTGGTACTACAGTAGAAGATTATTATGCAAAAGATGTGTTAGAAAAGTATCAAGTGACACCAGAAGAGTTTATCGATGTAAAAGGCTTGATGGGCGATCCATCCGATAATATCCCAGGAGTTCCAGGGATTGGAGAAAAGACAGCCACAAAGATTATTGTAGCTTATCATTCTATTGAAAATGCATATGCCCATTTAGAAGAAATTAAGCCAAAGAAAGCGAAAGAAAATTTAGAGGCTTTTTATGAGCAGGCGTTGTTAAGCAAAAAACTGGCAACGATTAAATTAGACTGTCAATTGGAATATCAGTTAGAAGATGCGATTCTTCAAAATTTATATACGAAAGAAGCTTATCAATATTTTCAGCGGTTGGAATTTAAATCCTTATTAAAACGATTTGGAGAAGAAGAAAAAGAGGAATTTCAAGTGCAATTGGGTGTTGTACAAGAGTTACAAGAGGCAGAACAGATTTTTAAGAAGGCAAGAGAGCAAAAAAAGATCGGTTTTTCTATTTTCCATAAAGGAGATTGTTTTGGCATTGCATTGGCATTTTCAAGAGAAGAAGTATACTATATAGAAGCCGTTGGGTTTTTAACAAAAGATTATGTATTAGAAGAACTAAAAGCTATATGCGAAGGTGAAGGAATCTGTGCTACCATGGATTTAAAATCTGCACTCTTTGATTTAAAAATTACAGAAGAAACATCTGGTATTATGGATATGGGAATTGGAGCTTATTTATTAAATCCATTAAAAGATACGTATCACTATGAAGATATTGCAAGGGATTATTTAGGAATTTCATTGCCATCAAAAGAGGAATTACTTGGAAAAGAAGAAGTTTTAGATGCGTTTGAAAATGGAGAGGAAAAGGCAAAACAAGTGATTGCATATTCTGCTTATGTTCCGTTAGAAGCTGTGGAAGTGATGAAAGAAAAGTTAAAAGAGTCAGAAATGCTCGAACTTTATGAAAAAATAGAAATGCCAACTATTTTTGCTCTTTACGATATGCAAGAGAGAGGAATTGCTGTTAATAAAGAAGCATTAAAAGAATATGGAGACAGTTTAGTTGGAAAAATTACACAATTAGAGCAGTCCATTTATGCGCATGCTGGACAAGTGTTTAACATTAATTCTCCAAAACAGCTTGGGGTTGTCTTATTTGAAGATATGAAGCTTCCAGGAGCAAAGAAGACAAAAACAGGGTATTCTACAAGTGTGGATGTATTGGAAAAAATAAAAATGGAACATCCAATTATTGACGAAATTTTAGAATATCGTCATCTTGCCAAGTTAAAGTCTACCTATGCAGATGGGCTTGGGAATTTTATTCAAGAAGATGGAAGAATTCATGGAATCTTTAATCAAACAGTAACTGCTACCGGACGTATTAGCAGTACAGAACCAAACTTACAAAATATTCCGATTCGTATGCCTTTAGGTCGTGCGATTCGTAAGGTGTTTATTCCAAAAGAAGGATTTGTTTTTGTAGATGCCGATTATTCCCAGATCGAACTTCGTGTTTTAGCCCATATTTCAGGCGATGAAACTCTTATTCATGCTTATAAAAATCATCAAGATATTCATGCGACAACGGCATCCGAAGTTTTTCATGTTCCATTAGAAGAGGTAACAGCGGATCAAAGAAGAGAAGCAAAAGCAGTGAATTTTGGAATTGTTTATGGGCTTAGTGCTTTTGGACTCAGTCAAGATTTGAACATTACAAGAAAGCAAGCCACAGAATATATTGATCGCTATTTTAAAACATATCCACAAGTAAAAGAGTTTTTAGATAACATTGTAGAAGAAGCAAAAGAAAAAGGTCTTGTTCGTACCATTTTCCATCGAATTCGTCCAATTCCAGAACTTTCTTCTAGTAATTTTATGCAAAGAAACTTTGGAGAGCGTGTGGCAATGAATTCACCAATTCAAGGAACAGCAGCAGATATTATGAAGATTGCTACCATTCGTGTCAATATGCGAATGAAACGAGAAAAATTAAAATCACGATTAATTCTTCAAATTCATGATGAGCTTTTAATTGAGGCAAGCATGGATGAAGTAGAACAGGTGAAAAAGATTTTAGAAGAAGAAATGATGGGAGCTGCAGAGCTTAAAGTACCTCTTGAAATTGGAATTAGCGAAGGAAACAATTGGTTTGAAGCAAAATAAATAGAAATAAAAGAAGAGCCAAGTGCTTGTAAGCAATGGAAAGGGAGATAAGATGAAAGTAATAGGGATAACAGGCGGTGTAGGCTGTGGGAAAAGCTTTATTATGGAACAGCTACAAGAGCGCTATCAAGCGGGAATTATTTTGACCGATCTTGTAGCTCATGATTTAATGGAGCCTGGTGGAATTAGCTATCAAGAAATTGTATCGTGTTTTGGAACAAAGATTTTACAGTCCGATGGGAAAATTAATCGGCAAGCCCTTGGAGCCATTGTATTCAAAGATAAAGAGTCTTTGTTAAAGCTAAATTCCATTACCCATCCAAATGTAAAAAAAGAAGTGATTCGAAGAATTGAAGAGATGAAAAGAGCAAAAGAAGTTTCGATTATTATGGTAGAAGCAGCTCTTTTAATTGAAGAACATTATGATGAAATTTGTGATGAGCTTTGGTTCATTGATGCCAGTGATGAGGTAAGAATAAAACGGTTAATGGAAAAAAGAGGATATACGAAAGAAAAATGTCTTTCCATTATGTCAAATCAATTGCAAAGGGAGAGATTTTTAGAGCATTGTGAGCGGGTTATTTATAATGATAAAACAAAAGAAGATGCCATTGCGCAATTGGATGCTATTATGAAGGAAGTTTTATGAGAAATTTCAAAAACTTTTCTTGATAACTTGCCGAAATTGTGAGAAAAGATGTCGGAAAAATTTGTTAAAATGGCGAAGTTAGTAAGAGAATGGTAATTAGTATTGCCATTCTCTTTTTCCATATGCTATAATCAAAAATAGACTGTAAGAAAGAAGAGAAAGAATATGAGAGTAACAAGTTTTGCCAGCGGAAGCAGTGGAAACTGCGTTTTTGCGGGATCAGAGAACACCCATATTTTAATTGATGCAGGAATTAGTGCGAAGAAAATTGAAAACGGGTTAAAGGAACTAGAATTGACAGGAAAGGATTTAAATGGGATTTTAGTCACCCATGAACATATCGATCATATTAGTGGAATTGGAGTGATGGCAAGAAGGTATCAAGTTCCAATTTATGCAACAAGAGGAACGAAAAATGCCATTTTAAACGCCAAAAGTGTTGGGAAGATTGAAGAAGATCTGATTCAAGAAATTGCACCAGAACAGGATTTTTTCATTGGAGATTTAGTATTAAATGCTACGCCTATTTGGCATGATGCAGCAGAACCTGTTTGTTATACGGTCAAAAAAGGGAAAAAAAAGTTAGCCGTTGCAACCGATCTTGGGGACTATAACGAGCACATTGTGGAAAAATTAAGAGATTCTGATATTTTATATATTGAAGCAAATCATGATGTAAAAATGTTAGAAGTAGGTCCATACCCTTATTATTTAAAACAAAGAATTTTAGGGCGAAATGGACATTTATCCAATGAACGAGCAGGACAGTTCATCGAACAGCTTTGGAATGATAAATTAGAACATATTTTCCTCGGACATTTAAGTAAAGAAAATAATTTTGAGGAATTAGCTTATGAGACCGTAAAATTGGAATTAGAAAATAGCTCTGTTGGAAAAAGAGTAAAAGAAGTTCCAATTCAGGTAGCAAGACGGGATTGCCTGTCTGAGCTTATATACATTAATGAATAGTTTTAAGGAGGATTTGGACATGAACAAAACAGTCATCACAGTAGTGGGAAAAGATAATGTAGGTATTATTGCAAAAATATGTACTTATATGGCAGAAAATGGAATTAATATTCTTGATATTTCTCAAACCATTGTATCCGGATATTTTAATATGATGATGATCACAGAATCCGATTATGGAGTAAAAGATTTTCCTACGATGTTAAAAGAATTAAAAGAAATTGGAGAAGAGATTGGTGTGAGTGTTCATGCCCAAAACGCCGAAATCTTTGAAAAAATGCATAGAATTTAAGGTGGAGGCAAGTAATTATGATTAATATGAATGAGGTTTTTGAAACCAACAAGATGATTCATGAAATGAACTTAGATGTTCGAACGATTACAATGGGAATTAGTCTCTTAGATTGTACTGGTTCTTCCTTAGAAGAAGTAGGGGATAACATTTATAAAAAGATTACAACGAAAGCGAAAGATCTTGTGAAAACAGGAGAAGAAATTGAACACGAATTTGGAGTTCCAATTGTAAATAAGCGTATTTCTGTTACGCCAATCGCTCTTGTTGGTGGTTCCGTTTGTAATAGTGAAGATGATTTTGTTTATTTAGCACAAGTGCTTGATAAAGCAGCAAAAGAAGTAGGGGTCAACTTTATTGGTGGATATTCTGCTTTAGTATCAAAAGGAATGACAAAAGCAGATGAGCTTTTAATTCGTTCTTTACCAAAGGCTCTTTCAAAAACAGAGATCGTTTGTTCTTCTGTGAACGTTGGTTCTACAAAAACAGGCATTAATATGGATGCGGTAAAATTAATTGGAGAAAAAATTGTAGAGACAGCAGAAGCCACAAAAGAAAAAGATTCTTTTGGGAATGCTAAATTTGTTGTTTTTTGTAATGCGCCTGATGATAATCCATTTATGGCAGGAGCCTTTCATGGAGTAACAGAACCCGATGTTGTCATTAACGTAGGGGTAAGTGGCCCAGGAGTTGTAAAACGTGCCATTGAAAAAGTTCGTGGAAAAGATTTTGAAGAGCTTTGCGAGGTGATTAAAAAGACGGCCTTTAAGATTACACGTGTTGGACAACTGGTGGCAAAAGAAGCGTCAAAAAGGTTAAATGTTCCATTTGGAATCATTGATTTATCTCTTGCTCCAACACCAGCTATTGGCGATAGTGTTGGAGAAATATTAGAAGAGATCGGATTGGAATATGCAGGAGCACCAGGGACAACTGCAGCTCTTGCTATGTTAAACGATCAAGTGAAAAAAGGTGGAGTTATGGCATCTTCTTATGTCGGTGGTTTAAGTGGTGCTTTTATCCCAGTGAGTGAAGATCAACGAATGATCGATGCAGTAGCAGCAGGAGCGTTAACAATGGAAAAATTAGAAGCGATGACTTGTGTTTGTTCCGTAGGGCTTGATATGATTGCGGTTCCAGGAGATACAAAAGCGACGACGATCTCTGGACTTATTGCCGATGAAATGGCTCTTGGTATGATCAATCAAAAGACAACAGCAGTTCGTATTATTCCAGTTATTGGAAAAGGAGTTGGAGAAATCGCTGAATTTGGTGGTCTTTTAGGTTATGCTCCGATTATGCCAGTGAATAGATTTAGTTGTGATGCCTTTATTAAACGCGGCGGAAGAATTCCAGCACCGATCCATAGTTTTAAAAATTAAAGAGAATATCGTTCGAAATCAGTGATTGGAGTGGATTGTTTTACAATCCGCTCCTTTTTGTATGAAGGCAACGAGTGATACAGATTGTTAGAGAAACTGAGAAGTATGGGCGATTTCTTGAAAGGAACAAGAGAGAAACGAAGAAAAAATGGATAAAATTTGCATAAAGTTCGGAATTCCACACACAATAACCATAAGGAAAAGTGGAGGGCATTTTTTTCTAAGGTTTTCAGTTTTGGCATTTTGTGCTAAAATAAGAAAGAAATAAAAAAGATTACAACGTGTATTTCGTTTGTTATCGTATGTAAGAACAAGAATATTTTTGCGTGGAAAGCGCCTAAGGATGCTTTTTAGCGTTAGATTCTTGATGATAAATCACTTAGAAAAAGAGGTAAGAAAATGAAACGAGTATTAGAAGGTCTTGCACCAGCAAGAGTATTTGAAATTTTTGAAGATTTAACACAAATTCCTCATGGTTCTGGGAATTTACAACAAATCAGCGATTACTGTGTCAATTTTGCAAAAAATCTTGGATTACAAGTGAGACAAGATGAATTTTTAAATGTCATTATTGTAAAAGAAGCATCTGCTGGATATCCAAGCGATAAAACAGTTATGATTCAAGGACATATTGATATGGTTTGTGAAAAAAATCAAGATAATCCAATCAATATGGAGACGGATCCATTAAATATTGGAATCGATGGAGATTGGATTCATGCCAATGGAACTACATTAGGTGGAGATGATGGAATTGCTGTTGCCTATGCCCTTGCAATTTTAGAGGATAGCACATTAGAACATCCAAGACTTGAAGTTGTTTTAACAACCGATGAAGAGACGGGAATGGATGGAGCTATGGGACTTGATGTATCTGATTTAAAAGCAGAATATATGATTAATGTGGATTCCGAAAGAGAAGGAGAGATTTTGACAAGTTGTGCTGGCGGAAATAAGTCAAAAACACATTTACCAATTCAAAGAGCGTCTGTAAAAGGGGAAGTGATGGAAATCGCGATCCGCGGATTAAAAGGCGGTCATTCTGGGGATCAGATCCATACAGGAAGAGCAAACTCTAATATTGCCCTTGGAAGAATTCTTTATTCTCTTTTACCAATGGATATTCGTATTGTATCCATGGAAGGTGGATTAAAAGATAATGCAATTCCTAGAGAGGCACAGGCAGAAATCGTTGTGGATGCTAGCAAAGCAGACGAGTTAAAAGCAACGGTAGAAACTGTGACAAAAGAGTTACAGGCAGAGTTTGCCGTAACAGAACCAGAACTTTCTGTTATCGTATCCAAAAAAGGAATCGATGAAAAAGAAGCGATGGATGCAGAAAGCACAAAACGTTCCGTTCGCTATTTATTCCATGTGATCAATGGAATTCAAACAATGAGTTTTGAAATTGAAAATCTTGTAGAAAGTTCCTTAAATTTAGGCGTTATGAGAACACTAGAAAACGAAGTGACTTATACTCATGCAATTCGTAGTTCTAAGGCTACATTAAAAGCCGTGATTACAGAAAAAGTAGCAGATATGGCAAAACTCTTTGGTGGTTTTATTACAACAAGAGGGGATTATCCAGCGTGGGAATATAAGAAAGATTCAAAACTTCGTCCACTTTTTATTGATAAGTACGAAGAGTTAACAGGGAAAAAACCAGAAGTGTGTGCGATTCATGCAGGTCTTGAATGTGGATTGCTTTCAGAAAAAATGCCATATCTTGATATCGTTTCTATTGGACCAGATATGCAAGGAATTCATACACCAGAAGAACGTTTAAATATTTCTTCTACAAAAAGAGTATACGAATATTTATTATTGACATTAAAGGATTTTTATAAATATTGTGAATAGGAGATGTTCGTATGGGAAAACGGTTTCGCGAGTATATAAAAAGTAAAGAAATGCTTTTTAGTATCTATGCGATTAGCACAGCTTTTGTTGTGCTATTACTCATCTATTTCGTCATGAATTTAGATGTGATCTTCCAGTTTGTTAGAACAGGTATACACAATTTTTTTGGATTACGGCACCGATTTGGATCGGTGCCGTTGTTGCATGGCTTCTTGATCCCATTGTCACATGGTTAGAAAGGAAGTATTGTTTGCTCTTTAAGAAACAGATGGGATTGTGTAAAAAATGCCGAATAATTGCAGTGATTTCTACATGGCTGATTTTTGGAGGTTTGCTTATTTTCTTGCTCGCATTTTTTGTATATAGTATGAGTAAACAATTAAAAAGCGATGGTATGATGAGTATTAGCCGAGTCTTTTTCAGTTATTTTAAAAGTTTTTCGGAATCTTTAAAAGAAATGGATGAAGGGCTTTCTAAATTAAATTTAGGCGATGGATTTTTAGTAGGACAGTTAGAGCAATTGCGAGGATTGGTGGAAGGAAATATACGGCAATTTTTTTCCAATATGATGATGCGCACAATGAATTTCTCTGCCTATATGATAAAATTTGGACTTGGGATTATCGTTTCCATTTATTTTTTAATTGATAAAAATACATTTGTTTTATACGGAAATGTCATTGGACGAATTTTATTGCCCAAAAAATTTTATGAAAAAATAAGAAGTTTTTATCATGATGCCGATGTCATTTTTTCGGGATACGTTCGGGGGCAAACGGCAGACGTTGTTTTTATGATTGTATCCATTAGCGTGTTGCTTGGAGTCATTGGTATTAAGTATGGAATTTTAATTGGCTGTGTAGCAGGGATTTGCAATTATATTCCTTATGCAGGACCGTTTGTGGCTTATGCAGGAACGATTTTATTTGGATTATTAAATGGACAAGAAAAACAAGTGTTAATAGCGCTAATTCTTTTGTTTCTTTTACAACAGGTGGATGGTAGTTATATTGGTCCCAAATTAATGGGAAAAAGTGTTGAAATTGAGCCTATCTTCGTCTTTTTAGGAGTCATTCTTGGAGGAAGTATCCTTGGTTTTTTAGGAATGATTTTAGCTGTACCGATTACGGCTTTATGTAAACTAATCTTTTTGCGGTTTTTAGAAAAACGGTTAGTACAAAGACAAAAAGAAGAGAGAGAACGATAACTTACTGTGGGAAATAAAAAATATGCTTGACTTTTAAAAAAGTTTGCTATATGATTAAGACCATAATACAGAAAAAGCGTGGATAGAAAAGAGTAGTATTTTTGAGTACCTCAGAGAGAAGTCGGTTGGTGAAAGACTTTGGTTTAGAAAATATGAATACATTCTGGAGCTGCATACCGAAAAGAGATGAGTAGGCTATGTCCGTTTCGCATACGTTACAGTGCGTGGTGCTAGATGGCACTAATGAAGGCTATTATTGTGAGATAATAGTGAAATAAGGTGGTAACACGGTTATATGTCGTCCTTTATCGTTTGATAAAGGGCGTTTTTTTATGTTATAGGAAATTCCTCGCAAGCGAGTTATCCTATAACATAAAAAAAGCACTACGTGCGAACGATGCGCAGCTCGCAAAGAAGATAATTTTGCTTCGCAAATTGCTCGCGCGCGGCAAAGTGTACGTTGCTCAAAGTGCTCGAAAGTCGTGAAGAGTGTGCAACGCACACTTTGTTCTGTTATAGGAAATTCCTTGCAAAGCGTGCATTGCACACTTTGTTCTGTGATACCACAAATAAATCTGCAAGTAAAAACAGGATTATCACTTGGGAGGACAGGCTTCTGTATTTGAATTTTGAAATCGGATAAATCCAATAAAGAGTCAAAAAGAAAGGAGCGAGTGTGCTTTACACTCAAGGAAGATGATGGAAAGAAATGTATATGACGTATTACAAGAGCGTGGATTTATAGCGCAAACAACACATGAAGAATTAAGAGAATTATTAGGAAAAGAAAAAGTCAAATTTTATATTGGATTTGATGCTACTGCAGACAGTTTAACAGCAGGTCATTTCTTAACGGTTATGGCCATGATGCATATGCAACAGCATGGACATACACCAATCGCTTTATTAGGTGGTGGAACAACGATGATCGGCGATCCATCTGGAAAAGCGGATATGCGTAAAATGATGACAAGAGAGACAATTGAACACAATGCAAACCGTTTTAAAGAACAACTTTCTCGTTTTATTAGCTTTGACAATGATAAAGCAATTTTAGCGAATAATGCGGACTGGTTATTGAATTTAAATTACGTGGACTTCCTTCGTGAAGTAGGAGTGCATTTTTCTGTGAATAAAATGCTCACAGCAGAGTGTTACAAACAACGTATGAACCGTGCCGATAAAGGACTTACATTCTTTGAATTCAACTATATGTTAATGCAAGCATATGACTTTTATGTGTTACATGAAAAATACGGTTGTAAGTTAGAAATGGGTGGAAATGATCAGTGGTCTAATATTTTAGCAGGTGCTGATTTAATCCGTCGTAAAGTACAAGAACCAGCCTTTGGTTTAACATTAACACTTCTTACAACAAGTGATGGAACAAAGATGGGTAAAACAGTAAAAGGTGCGGTTTGGCTTGATCCAGAAAAGACTTCTCCATATGATTTCTACCAATATTGGAGAAATACAGAAGATGCAAAAGTAGAAGAATGTTTAGGTCTTTTAACATTCCTTCCAATGGAAGAAGTAAGAAGACTTGGGGCATTAAAAGATGCAGAAATTAATAAGGCAAAAGAAGTTTTAGCTTATGAAATTACAAAGATTGTTCATGGCGAAGAAGAAGCGAAAAAGGCAGAAGAAGCATCAAAGGCTCTATTTGCAAATGGTGGTATCAGTGCTAATATTCCGACAATCAATTATACAACAGCTCAAATGGCAGAAGGCGTTGATTTAATTACAATGCTTGTGGATACAGGCCTTTGTAAAACTCGTTCTGAAGCGAGAAGAACGATCGAGCAAGGTGGAGTTTCTGTTAACGATGTAAAAATTACAGATGTGAAACAGACATTTACTTCTAGTGACTACAATAATGATGGAGCTTTACTTATTAAAAAAGGAAAAAAAGGTTTTTATCAAGTAAAAGCCAATGAAGCAAATTCATAATGAGACGATAAAAAGAGCGATGAGATTTTATCGCTCTTTTTTCTATATCTTTCAAATTTCTTAAGAATTGATTTAGATATTAGTACACTTTTTTTAATTCATCCATAAATGCCTTGTTGAAATGTGACAAATGGGATATGATATTTGAAGAACAATGATTACATAAAAAGAAATGGAGAAAAAAATGAGTGAGAGAGTAGGGAAAAAAAGTAACCAGTGGATTCCTTCCTATGCCATAATACCATTAATCTTTTGTCTTATGGTCAACACACTTGTCTACAATGGAAGTATGAAAATAAATAGCAATCGATATCACTACGATTTTACAACAAGTTTCGATCAGAAAGTACCTTTAATTCCTTCCTTTCTAATTATTTATTTTGGCTGCTATTTATTCTGGGTTATGAATTACATTTTAATTGCCAAACAAGGAAAAGAACATTTTTATCGTTTTCAGGTAGCGGATGTTTTATCAAGAATTGTATGTTTTATCTTTTATGTTTTCCTACCGACAACGAATATAAGGCCAGAGATTGTTGGAGATGGTATTTTTATGAAAGGATTGCAATGGCTTTGGGAGATCGATCCTGCCAATAATCTTTTTCCATCGATTCACTGTCTTGTTAGCTGGTTTTGTTATATTGGAATTCGAGGGCAGAAAAAGGTGCCAAAATGGTATCGAGTCACCTCTTGTATTTTTGCGATTCTTGTGTTTATTTCGACACAGGTAACAAAGCAGCACTATATCGTTGATGTATTTGGTGGAGTGATTTTAGCAGAAGTTTCCTATTTTATTGGTAGAAGGACGTCTTTTTATCGATTCTTTTGGAGAGTGTTCGATCAAATCAATCGATGGTTAGGTTTAGAAGAACGTAAAGATAAGATGGGAGATGGTGTACACGATGCCTTATGAGAAAACGATAGAAAAGGAAAGTGAGAAAGATGAAAGGAAGAAAAAAGCTTATTTTGAATGTCGTATTTTTAGTTCTAATTTTCTCTTTCACATTTTATGGACTATTAAAAGAGGAAGAATTATCGGAGCTGATAAAAAGTTTAGAACTTGCAAAAATAGGATATTTACTGATTGGATTAGTATTTGTAGTTATATTTGTATGCAGTGAATCTGTTATTATTCATTATATGATGCGCTCTCTAAAGAGGGAGACATCTTTTGGAAGCTGTGTTAAATATTCATTTATTGGTTTTTTCTTTAGTTGTATTACACCTTCTGCTAGCGGAGGACAACCAGCACAAATTTATTATATGAAAAAAGATGGGATTGATATTCCAACGTCTTCTTTGGTTCTAATGATAGTGACCATTGGGTATAAATTAGTTTTAGTTGTGATTGGAGCGTTTTTATTATTGTTTCAACAAAAATTGCTCCATCAGTATATGACACCCATATCAAATTTTTTTCTCTATCTTGGTATGGTTTTAAATGTCATTGGAATTGGAGGGTTACTATTTTTCATATTGAAACCAAGTTTTGTAAAAGCGATGCTCTTATGGATACAAAAACTTCTTATAAAATTACATATTATGAAAAATATCAGTGGAAAAGTGATGGATTCTATGGAACAGTATCATGAGACCGCTCAATTTTTCCAGACTCATTTAAAAGTAATGATGAGAGTATTTTATTTATCTGTATTCCAAAGAGTTTGTCTTTTTTATGTAACCTATCTTGTTTACCGAAGCTTTGGACTTCATGGAGTTAGCGCTTATACGATTGTCATGTTACAAGCAGTGATTTCCTTATCAGTTGATATGTTACCGCTTCCAGGAGGTATGGGAGCAAGTGAAAGTTTATATATGATTTTATTTGCTTCTATTTTTGGTAAAACATTTTTACTACCTTCTATGATATTGAGTCGTGGAATTAGCTATTATGCGTTGCTTCTTATTAGTGCGATTGTTACTTCCTATGCTCATTTGACAATGGGGAGAGTCGCTAGAAAACGGATGAAGTTAGAACGAAGCTGTGAAGATTGAGAATAGAAAAAAATAATGGAAAATACAATGGAAAGAATACAAAGAAACAATGGAAAAAAGAATAGGAGTGAGAGTATGGCAAAATTTTATCATTTATTACAGGAACAAGTGATAGTAGAAGAAGAGCAACAAATGAAAAAAAGAGCACAAGAGGATGCGATATTAGGAGTATGGGATTATACGGTTATTTTAACTTATATTAGTCTAGGAATTGCTTTTTTAGGAATGATACAGGCGATCGGTGGAAATATGAAAATGGCAATTTTATGTTTGGCATTCTCTGGTATTTGTGATATGTTTGACGGAAAAATTGCAAGGACAAAAAAAGATCGAACCCATGAGGAACAAATGTTTGGAATCCAGATAGATTCCCTTTGTGATCTTGTATGCTTTGGTGTTTTACCCGCTATTATTACCTATCAACTTGGAATGAAACATATTTTTGATATTAGCGTTTTAATTGTTTTTTTATTAGGTGGACTCATTCGACTGGCTCATTTTAATGTGTCAGAAGAAAAGAGACAAAAAGAGGAAAAAGGTGAGGTAAGAAAGTATTATCAAGGATTACCGATTACATCGATTGCTATTTTTTTACCAGTGCTTTATTTATTACAAAAGGTATTAGGGGCACGTTTTCAAATAACACTTGACTTTTCTCTTTTAATTATTGCTTGTTTTTATGTTTTCAATATCCAGATTCCAAAACCACATGGAAAAACAATTGCCATTGCATCAATTGTCGGTGGGTGTGCATTAGTTCTATGCCTTCAGTTATTATAAAAAGAGAAAGGTGCATCAGAAAGGAAAAAAATGAAGTTTAGAGATAGAGCAGGAAATCAATGGGAAGAGGTATCTTCTCAAGATAAATTACTAGAAAAATTATATGAATCACAAAAGGGGAGAATGATATTAAAGATTTTGACAATGCCAATTGTTTCAAAAATAGGTGGAAGATGTCTTGATACTTACTTGTCGAAGGTTGCCATTGTACCATTTATTCGAAAAAACAAGATTCCCATGGAGCAATACGAGGAAGTGTGTTATTGTTCTTATAATGATTTTTTTACAAGAAAGATCAAACAAAAGTATCGTCCAATTTGTCTTGAGAAGACAAGTCTGATTGCTCCTTGTGATGGAAAAGTATCGGCCTATCCTATTACAGAACAGGGAGGATTTGTCGTAAAGCATACATTTTATACGGTACGTTCTTTGCTTCGAAGTGAGGCATTAGCAGAAAAATATTTGGGAGGGACAGCTCTTGTTTTTCGCCTTACGGTAGATGATTATCATCGCTATTGTTATCCAGCAGATGGAGAGAAAACAAGAAATTATTATTTAAAAGGAAAGTTTCATACCGTAAATCCAATTGCCAATGATTATTATCCCATTTATAAAGAAAATGCAAGAGAGTATACATTATTGAAGACAAAAGAATTTGGTGTTATTTTGCAAATGGAAGTGGGAGCTTTAATGGTTGGAAAGATTAGCAACTATGAAGGGAAAGCGACGGTTAAAAAAGGACAGGAAAAAGGAAGATTTGAATTTGGTGGTTCCACAATTATTTTATTATTACAAAAAGATAAAGTGAACGTGGATGCTGATTTATTAAAAAATACAGAAGAAGGTTTTGAAACGATTGTGAAGTTAGGAGAGGCGATTGGAAAAAGTCAGCTAGCATAATTTTTTTGGCTTGTTCATATAGTGTACAAACAAAGTTAGGAAGCTAAACAATGCAAATGGAACAGAGATTAGAAATGATTGAAAGAATGAGAAATCAAGAGATGACAGAACAGAGCCGTTTGTATCAAGCGTTACATAGTAGCGGTTATTCCAATAGACCTGTCTTTATGCATGAGACAGAATATTCTCCTCATTATATAGAAGATAGTTACTATAGGGACAGGAAAAAAGATGAGGGACATGAAAGTATCTCTTTTAAAATTCGTATTTTGTTAGCCATAAGCCTTGGTATTTTTTTGTTTTCTTTAAAAGGGAGTGAACAAGAAGTTATCGTTCAAAAAGCCATGAAACATTTAAGTGACTATCCGACCATTGAAGCTGTGACAGATGAGCTATATGAAGAAGTTTTTAGTGGGATAGGAAAGGTAGTTCAATAGTTTTTATACATAGTGGAGCAACTGGATAATAAAGAAAAAGGAAAGAGTTTCGAATAATTGGACTCTTTCTTTTTTATGCAAACCCACAGGAAAGTGTTGGACATGACATAAAATTCATGTATAATGAAGGAGGTAAAATAATATTACAGAAAGAATTGGAGTACAAACTATGAGAAAATTAGCATTGTCAGATGAAATCTTGCTCCAAGTGGAAAAACCTGCAAGATACATCGGAAATGAAATTAATATGGTGACAAAAGATAAAGAAAACATAGATGTGCGATTTGGAATGTGTTTTCCTGATGTCTATGAAATTGGAATGTCTCATTTAGGAATTCAAATTCTCTATGATATGTTCAATAGAAGAGAAGATGTTTGGTGCGAGAGGGTGTATTCACCATGGCCAGATCTTGATAAGATTATGAGAGAGCAACAGATTCCTTTATTTGGTTTAGAATCACAAGAGCCAGTAAAGGATTTTGATTTCTTAGGAATTACGATCCAATATGAGATGTGTTATACCAATATTCTTCAAGTATTGGATTTATCCCAAATTCCAATTTATACAAAGGATAGAACATGGGAACATCCGATTGTTATCGGTGGTGGTCCATGTACTTACAATCCAGAGCCATTGGCAGATTTCTTTGATCTCTTTTATATTGGAGAAGGAGAAACCATCTATTTTGATTTAATTGATCTTTATAAAACAATGAGGGCAGAAGGAAAAAGCCGTCAAGAATTTATAAAAGAAGCTGGTAAAATGGAAGGAATCTATGCTCCTTCTATGTATGAAGTCACATACAACGAAGATGGCACAGTAAAGAGCTTTGATCCGATTGATGATGAAATGCCAAGAACGATTCGAAAACAGGTACAAATGGATATGACTAATACGTATTATCCAGAAAAACCACTAGTTCCTTATATGAAAGTAACCCAAGATCGTGTTGTACTAGAAATTCAACGTGGTTGTATTCGTGGTTGTCGTTTTTGTCAAGCAGGACAGATTTATCGCCCAGTTCGTGAGCGTGATGTCAATATGTTAAAAGAGTATGCCATGAAAATGTTAAAAAACACAGGACAAGATGAAATTACATTAAGTTCATTAAGTTCTAGTGATTATTCTGCATTAAAAGAACTCACATACTTTTTAATCGATGAGTGTCAAAAGAAACGAATTAACATTTCATTGCCATCTCTTCGTATTGATGAATTTTCATTGGATGTTATGAGCCGTGTCCAAGATGTAAAAAAAGGAAGTATGACATTTGCTCCAGAAGCAGGTTCTCAAAGAATGAGAGATGTTATTAATAAAGGACTTACGAAAGAAGATATCTTAAATGGTGCAGTAGAAGCATTTAAAGGTGGTTGGAGCCGTATTAAACTTTACTTTATGCTTGGACTTCCAACGGAAACCGAAGAAGATATTAAAGATATTGCGCATTTAGCAGAAGATATCGCTATGGCATATTATACGCTTCCAGCCGAAGATCGCCATGGAAGAATTTCCATTACCGCTAGTGCTTCTTTCTTTATTCCAAAGCCATTTACTCCTCTTCAATGGGCTACAATGGTAAATATGACAGATTATAAAGATAAAGCTCATATCGTAAACGATGAGATGAAAGCACAACATAATCGAAAGAGCTTAAAATTCCAATGGCATGATGCGAAGACAACGATTTTAGAAGGTGTTTTTGCAAGAGGAGATAGACGTCTTTGTAAATCCATTTATGATGCTTATAAAGCAGGTTGTATTTACGATGCTTGGACAGAATATTTCCAATATGAAACATGGCTTCAAGTGTTTGAAAACAATGGAGTAGATGTGGATTTCTATACAACACGTGTTCGTGAGTTAGATGAAGTATTCCCTTGGGATTTCATTGATATTGGTGTAACAAAAGAATTTTTAAAACGTGAATGGCTTCGTGCAACAGACGCTCAAGTCATTACGCCAAACTGTCGTCAACAGTGCGTAGGTTGTGGTGCAAAAGTATTTGGTGGAGGTGTCTGCTTTGAAAGTAAGAATTAAATTTACAAAAACAGGAAGTCTTAAATTTATTGGACATTTAGATGTAATGCGTTATTTCCAAAAGGCATTTCGAAGAGCGGAAGTTGATGTGGCTTATTCGAAAGGATTTAGTCCTCATCAGTTGTTATCCTTTGCTGCTCCTCTTGGAATCGGTCTTACAAGTGAAGGAGAATATTTAGATGCTGAATTTGAAAGCGTATTAACAAGCAAAGAAATGTTAGAGAAAATTAACGAAGTTATGGTGGAGGAGCTCCATATATTAGAATTTAAAGAGCTTGATGATAATGCAGAAAATGCTATGGCTAGTGTAGCAGGAGCTGACTATCTTGTGAAAATTCGTGATGGATATTATAAAGATCATACCTTTTTTGAACAGTTAGATTCTTTTGCAAAAAAAGATTCTATTTGCATTTTAAAAAAGACAAAGAAAAGCGAAAAAGAAGTGGATATCCGTCCAATGATTTATAAAATTGAACAAAGAGATGATGCAATTTTTATGCAGTTAGCAACGGGAAGCGTAGCTAACTTAAAACCAGAAACGGTCATGATGGCACTTTGCAAAGAGTGTGGAATGGAATATGAACCATTTGGCTTCTTAGTTCATCGTTTAGAAACTTATATGCAAGATCCGAAGGAAGAAGGAAAACTCATTCCTCTTGGAGCGGTTGGACATGAGATTATGGAACCAAAACAAGATGGGAAGAAAGAAGCATGACTGGTAAATTTGTAGTAACAAATCGTAAAGGGCATATTGTTATGGCCCTTTACGAACAAAAAAGTTTATGTGAACTAAGCTTTGACTCTGGTAAAAAGCAAGGGGCTCTTGGTGATATTTATGTTGGAAAAGTAAAAAATGTTGTAAAAAATATTAATGGGGCCTTTGTAGAAGTAGGAGATCAAATGCTTTGTTATTATTCCATCGCAGATAATAAAAAGCCTATTTTTTTAAATGCAAAAAAAGATGAACAGGTAAAAGAGGGAGATCTTTTATTAGTTCAAGTTCAAAAAGAGGCTATGAAGACAAAACTAGCTGGGGTTACTTCTTATATTAATTTAACAGGAAAATACCTTGTTTTGACAGTAGGAAAGTGTGCGATTGGCATTTCTAATAAGATTACAAAAGAAGAAGAACGTAGACGGCTAAAAGATGTGATAAAAGAAAGAAGTTCAAAAGAGTATGGCTGGATTGTCCGTACAAATGCTGTAGGAGTCCCAAGGGAGCGCTTACTTTTAGAAGCGGATCGTCTAAAAGAACAGTATGAAAAATTATTGGAAGTTGCAAAGTTTCGAACAGGGGGACATTTATTGTATGAAGCACCCCCTTCTTATTTGACCGAACTTCGTGATCAAAATAGCAGCAATTTTAATCGAATTGTGACGGACGATGAAAAGGTCTATCATGAGATGAAAGACTATTTAACAACCTATCAGCCAGAGGATTTAGAAAAATTAGAATACTATCAAGATGAAAACTTTTCTTTAATGGCGTTGCTTGGACTAGAAAAGGACATAGAAGAGGCCTTGAGGGAAAAAGTTTGGTTAAAATCTGGAGGCTATCTCATTATTCAACCGACAGAAGCGATGGTTGTGATTGATGTCAATACAGGAAAGTCTGTTTCGAAAAAGAAGACGAAAGAACATTTCAAACAGATCAATTTAGAAGCCGCAAAGGAAGTAGCAAGACAACTGCGCCTTCGAAATTTATCTGGTATTATCATTGTCGATTTTATTGATATGGAAGAAGAGGAAGATAAAGAAGAATTGTTGCAGGCACTGCGGGCCTTTGTAGCAAAAGATCGAATCAAAACCGATGTTATTGATATGACACGGTTAAATCTCGTTGAGATAACGAGAAAAAAAGTAAAGAAACCAATTTATGAGCAATTGAGAGGAAGTGGAGAAGATGTTTAATCGCTTGGAAATAAAGCAAAATGCAAAAGAAGCTTTAAAACATTTCTATTTGTTTGGGTTACTTGCGTGTTTGCTCTATGCCCTAATAAGCGGTAGTGTTTTCGATATGTGGGAACGATTCCAAGGATTTTGGAGTGTGTTTCATAGGGAAAATCTATATTTCTATCCAATTAGCACAGCAACAAGAGGAATCGGAATATTAAGTCGTTTGGGAAGTCCGTACTATTACATTACAGGTGGAGCACTTTTATGGCTAATAGTACGTTTTTTATTGGCAATGATACGAGCCATTTTAGGGGTCTTATATCAAATTTTTGTGGTTCATGTGCTAGAAGTTGGATTAAATTCTTTCTTTTTGAAAAATCGCCATCAAGATACGGGAGTGAGCCAAATGCTTATGCCGTTTCAAAATAGTTATATGAATGTTGTAAAAGTATTATTTTTACGCAGTTTATATGTATTTCTTTGGGGATTGCTTTTTGTGATTCCAGGAATTATAAAATCTTATGAATATTTTTTTGTCTCCTATTTATTAGCAGAAAATACAGAGTTTACAGCGGAACAGGCCCTATCAATGAGCCGTAAAATGACAGAAGGAGAGAAATGGAATATCTTTATTTTCCAGCTTTCTTTTTTAGGCTGGTTTTTGCTTTCAACAATATTAGGAGGGTTTGGCTGGATTTTTGTTATGCCCTATTACCAAGCAGCAAAAAGTGAACTTTATGTTTGTCTAAAAGAAAGAAAACTTTAAAAAATAAGAATAAGTTTCTTTTTAGGAGAAGAAGATAGGAGGATTCTATGTTTGATATTGTAGCATTAGGTGAAGTATTAATTGATTTTACACAAAGTGGTGTTTCTGAATCAGGAATGAGATTATTTGAGCAAAATCCAGGTGGTGCGCCTGCTAATATGTTAACGGCAAGCACTCGTCTTGGAATGAAAACAGCCTTTATTGGAAAGGTTGGAACGGATATGCATGGTACTTTTTTAAAACAAGTGTTAGAAGAACAGCATATTTGTACAAAGGGAATGGTTTTTGATGATAACTTTTTTACAACGCTTGCCTTTGTAGAGTTAAGTGAGTCAGGAGAAAGAAAGTTTTCCTTCGCAAGAAAACCAGGAGCGGATACGAAACTTCGTTTGGAAGAGATTGATAAAAAGTTATTAGAACAGACGAAAGTATTTCATTTTGGTTCTCTTTCTTTGACCGATGAACCTTGTAGAACAGCTACTATGGAAGCAGTAAAGTATGCAAAAGAACAAGGTGCAATGATCTCTTATGATCCAAATTATAGGGAGTTATTGTGGGAAAGCAAAGAACAAGCCATAGAACAAATGAGAAGACCAATTCCTTATGTAAATGTTTTAAAAATCTCTGATGAAGAGACAGAATTGATGACAGGAGAAGCCGATCCAATTAAGGCATCAGAACGATTAGTAGAACAAGGAATTTCTATTGTAGTCGTTACATTAGGGGAAAAAGGTGCTTTAGTTCGCACAAAAGAAGGATATTCCATTGTTTCAGGTTTTGCATCAAAAGTTGTTGATACAACAGGAGCAGGAGATTCTTTTTGGGGTGGATTTATTAGCCGAGTTGTAGTATCGGGAAAAGAAATCAATGCTCTCACATTAGCAGAATTAGAAACAATGATACGCTTTGCCAATGCTGTAGCAGGAATTTGCGTAACAAGACGTGGAGCGATTCCTGCAATGCCATCATTAGAAGAAGTGGAAGAAAAATTAGCACAAGCATAGAAGAAAACAATGAGAAAAAGCTGTTTGCAGAAAATGCAACGGCTTTTTTTACTCTTTCAAACAAAAACAAGCCGTACTTAGCTTAGGGGAGCAACTGAGAGCGTGGTTTGAAAACGGAAACTCTGATAGCTAGAATTAACTTGACGTGTTTGTTAGTGAATTCTATAATAGAAATAGGTTTTAATTGTCCGAAAATTTTATGTGTGATGTAAGGAGAGATACCTATATGATGTACAATCCCCAATTAGAAACATTTATCTGTGTTGTGGAATCTGGAAGTTTTAGCAAAGCATCGGAAAAATTATACATTACCTCCCCAGCAGTTATTAAGCAGATTAATTCTTTGGAAGATAGTTTGAATCTACAACTATTTGAGCGGACACATAGAGGGCTTATTGTGACGGAAGCGGGGAAGTCGCTGTATCAAGATGCCAAATATTTGATTCAGTATTGTAAAGAATCTTTGAATCGAGCCGAAAGTGCAGGGAATAATAAGGAAGAAGTCATTCGTATAGGAGCTTCTCCTATGACACCACCGCAGGTTTTCATGACTCTGTGGCCGAAAATTTAAAAATATTGCCCAGAGTTAAGATTTCAACTAATTCCCTTTGAAAATACTCCAGAAAATGCAAGAGAAATACTGGGGAATCTTGGGCAAAATATTGATGTGGTCGCAGGAATCTTTGATGACACCATGTTGAATTTAAGAAAATGTAATGGGATAGAGTTGTCAAAGGAAGCCTTTTGCTGTGCATTATCTCTTCATCATGAGCTGGCAGGAAAGGAAAGCCTTACACTAGAAGATCTCCATGGACAAAATATTTTGATGATGCGACGAGGATGGAGTAAGTACGTGGATCTTTTAAGAGATGATCTATGGAAAAATCATCCAGAGATTCGTGTAACAGATTTTGATTTTTATAACACAGAAATTTTTAATCGATGTGAGAATAGTAATGATATTCTGTTGGCAATTAAAAATTGGGAAAGCGTACATCCGCTTATGAAAATTATCCCAGTAGAATGGACCTATGAGATCCCTTTTGGATTACTGTATTCTACAGAGCCTTCTTTAAAAGTAAGGCGGTTGTTGTCTGCTGTTCAAAAGGCGATGGAAGAGACATAACCAATAGGTTTATACTGCATAACGAAACGAGACTTCTTATGAGGTCTCTTTTTTTTTATAATTTAAAGAAAGACAACGAGCCGTGCGGGAACATTTATGTTCCCATAAGGCGACTGTCAAAAACGTGAGAAGTTCGCAAGGCGTGCTTCTCATCGTTTAAAGAAAGACAACGAGCCGTGCGGGAACATTTATGTTCCTTATGTTTTCTATCCGATATCTGCGAAAGGAGAGACTATGAACAATTTTATTTTTGAAAATGCGACAAAGGTATATTTTGGGAAAGGTTGTGTGAAGGAATATCTATCCTGTTTTGTAGAAAAATATGGAAAACAAGTGATGATAGCTTATGGGGGTGGTTCGATTAAAAAGAATGGGATTTATAACGAAGTAATTGCTATTCTTGAAAATGCAGGAGCACAAACGGTTGAGTTTCATGGGATTATGGCAAATCCCACTTATGAAAAGGTATTAGAAGGAGCAAAACTTGCCAAAGAACACAAGGTGGATTGGATTTTGGGAATCGGTGGAGGTTCTGTTATGGATTGCTGTAAGGCTGTATCTATGGCAGCAGTTAGCAAAAAGGATATATGGGATAATTACTGGGTAAAAACAGGAATTATCGATTTTGAACCACTGCCATTAGGAGTCATTGCCACAGTAGCAGGCACAGGCAGTGAATGTAATGGAGGAGCGGTGATTACCAATGAAAAAGTAAAGATTAAAACAGGAAGAGATTATCCTCAGTGCAATCCAAGGTTTGCTTTGCTCGATCCCGTGTATACGTACAGTGTTCCTGTAAAACAGATGGTTTCTGGAGGTTTTGATATTTTATCCCATATCATGGAAACGTATTTTAGCGAACCAGATACAGACAATGTGTCTGATGATATTTCTGAGGCTTTGATGAGAAGTGTTATTCATAATCTGCGGATTGCAATTCAAAATCCAGAAGACTATACAGCTAGGAGCAATCTTTTATGGGCATCCACAATGGCAGAAAACCGTATTATTAAACTGGGCAAGAAGTGTGACTTTGAATGCCATCAGATGGAACATCAGCTAGGAGCGTATACCAATTGTAATCATGGTTATGGTTTGGCGGTACTGCATCCAGTTTATTATCGCCATATTTATAAAGATGGGTTAGCAAAATTCGTCCGTTTTGCAGAAAATGTATGGCAGATTCCTAGGGAAACAAAAAGTGAAGAGGAACTGGCAAAAGCAGGTGTAGAGGCTTTGGCAGATTTTATTAAAGAAATTGGGCTGCCTACTACACTAAGAGAGTTAGGAGTAACAAAGGAAACACCGTTAAAAGAGATTGCGGATTCCTGTAACTTGGCTTTAGGGAGCTATAAGAAGATGACCCATGAAGAGATTTTTCAAATTTTTAGAGAATGTTATTGATGAAGAAAGGAGAGAGAAAATGAAAGTATTATTAATTAATGGAAGTCCTCATAAGGAGGGAAATACATACCTTGCATTGAGGGAAATGGAAAAAATCTTTGAACAAGAGCAGGTGGAAAGTGAAATTATCCATATCGGAAATAAGCCAATTCGTGGATGTATCGCCTGTCGTGTCTGTGCCCAAAAAGGGAAATGTGTATTTGATGACTGTGTAAATGAAATCGCACCGAAATTTCAAGAGGCTGATGGAATTGTAATCGGCAGTCCCGTGTATTATGCATCGGCAAATGGTACGCTCGTATCGTTTTTAGATCGGTTGTTTTTCAGCACCCCTTTTGATAAAACTATGAAGGTTGGAGCAAGCGTAGTTGTGGCAAGAAGAGGAGGTTTATCATCCACTTTTGATGAATTGAATAAGTATTTTACAATTTGTGGAATGCCAATAGCGTCAGGACAATACTGGAATAGTGTCCACGGACGAGAAATTGGGGAAGCGGCAGAGGATGCAGAAGGGTTACAGGGAATGCGGACATTGGCGAGAAATATGTCGTTCCTTATGAAAGCGATTGCACTTGGAAAAGAGCGGTTTGGTCTGCCAGAAAAAGAAGAATTTCAGAGAACAGATTTTATTCGATAAAAGGGAATGATGATACCTGTGAAGAAAAAGAATGATAAAAAAATAAGTTGGCCGCTGGTTATAGTTCTTTTACTCAGTTTTATGTTTGCTAGTTGCAAAGACAACGGGCTATGTGGGAGTATTTATAGCACATATGGAGACTGGATATAAATGTGAGAAGTTCGCAAAGTGTACTTTTCATCGTTGAAAAGATTAGGAGGCAAAGATGAGATATAAAATATTAGGAAAAGATCTGAAGGTGTCCGCTGTGGGCTTAGGATGTATGGGAATGAGTCATGCTTATGGTACACCTTTGGAACGAAAAGAGGCAGTACAGCTGATACAACAGGCGGTAGAAATGGGATATACATTTTTTGATACGGCAGAGGTTTATGGTACAACAGATAATCCGCACATCAATGAAGAGCTGGTAGGGGAAGCGTTGAAATCCCATAGAAATCAAGTAGTGATTGCCACAAAATTTGGGATTCATTTTGATATGTTAAGTTCCAAATTGAATAAACCATTGGTGCCAGATTCCCGTCCGGAAGTTATCCGTGCATCCATAGAAGGATCGTTAAAAAGACTAGGGACAGATCATATTGACTTGTATTATCAGCATCGGCCGGATCCCCATGTGCCCATTGAGGAAGTGGCAGGAGTTATGTCAGAACTCATGCAGGAAGGAAAGATTACTCATTGGGGATTATCAGAGGCAGGGGAAGATATGATACGCAGAGCCCATAAAGTTTGTCCAGTAACAGCGATCCAAAATCGTTATTCTATGATGGCAAGATGGCATGAGAAGCTGTTTCCAGTGTTAGAAGAGCTTGGAATTGGTTATGTGGCATTTTCACCACTGGCAAATGGTTTTCTTTCTGCCCAATACGATAAAAATACAGTTTTTGACAAGAATTATGATTATAGAAGCGTGATGCCACAATTTCAGTCAGATGCAATGGAAAAGAATCATGAGCTTTTATCACTGCTGAATAAAATGGCAGAACAGAAACATGCCACTCCAGCACAGATATCTTTAGCATGGATGATGTGTAAAAAGCCTTATATTGTTCCGATACCAGGTACGCGAAAACTAGAAAGAATGCTAGAAAATGGGAAAGCGTCAGATGTAATTTTGACAGAGGAAGAAGTAAGAGCGTTAGATAAAGAGTTGGATAGTATGAAAATGTCTCAAGTCTTTGGAGGCACAAAAATAATAGATACACAAGCAGAGGAATAAGAATGGAGGAAATGATTATGGAGTATGTAACATTAAACAACGGAGTAAAAATGCCTATGGCAGGGATCGGAACCTTTCTTTTACAGCCTGATGATGCAGAAGCTGCTGTATTAAATGCTCTAAAAGAAGGATATCGGCTAATTGATACGGCAAACGCTTATGTAAATGAAAAAGCGGTAGGTCGTGCTATGAAGAAATCTGGTGTTGTAAGAGAAGATATCTTTCTTGAAACGAAGCTGTGGCCGTCTTTTTATGAGCAGGAAGATGCAGTGGAAAAAACGCTGGAGAGGTTGGATACCGACTATATCGATCTGCTGCTTATCCATCAACCAGCTGGAAACTATTTAGCAGGATACCGTCTGATGGAGAAAGCGTATAAGGAAGGAAAAGTGAGGGCGATTGGGCTTTCCAATTTTACACAGGAACAGATTGAGGAAATTCTTAATACTTGTGAAGTAAAACCGACAATTTTGCAGACCGAAGTGCATCCTTACGCACAAGAAAAAGAGCTCAAAGCCTTTTTGGATAGAGAGGGAATTATAATTCAGGCATGGTATCCACTAGGACATGGGGATGCCACACTTCTTCAGGAGCCTTTATTTGCAAAACTGGGAGAAAAGTATAAAAAAAGTTCTGCACAGATTATCCTGCGCTGGCACGTTCAGGAAGGAAATATCGTAATTCCAGGCTCTAAAAATCCAGCACATATCAGGGATAACTTCGCTATCTTTGATTTTACACTCACAGAGGAAGAAATGGAAGAGATTGCGACTTTAAATCAAAATAAGAGATACTATACAAGTACACCAGAGCTATTGAAACAGTATGCTGAAATGGTTCCACCAGTAGAGGAACAAAAATAAACAATTTCCTCATGATGAAGAGATTATGAGGTGGTTGTTTCGATGGTAAAGAAGCATTTACCTATGGGTTTACACTGCATAACAAAGGGAGACTTCTCCAATGAACTTTTTTTCGATACACTAAATTTATAAAAGAAAAGTTGAAAACAAGGCAGTCTCATACAAGGAAAAGGAGCAGTGATAAAAATGAAAAAAATAATTTCTATGTTTTTAGTCAGCGTAGCGGCCATTAGCTTGCTTGTTGGATGCGGTTCTAGTGGAAATAACAGGGAAGAAGAAAGTACACAGCAGACGGTACAGGAAAAGGAAACAAATGATACAACACAGGATCAAAGGAATACAGAAGCTGTTTCTGATACGGGATCAGAAAATGGGAAAACACTGATTGTTTATTATTCAGCGACAGGAAGTACAAAAGCTGTTGCCAATACCATTGCAGAAACAACAGGAGGCGATTTATTTGAACTAGAGCCAGTAGGACCATACAGTAATGAGGATTTGGACTGGACGGATGAGAGCAGCCGTGTATCCAGAGAATATGAGAATGAAGATGAAAGAGATGTGGAACTCGTATCAACAGCGGTAGACGATTGGGAGTCTTATGATACGGTGTTCATTGGATATCCAATCTGGTGGGCAATTGCCGCATGGCCAGTGAACGATTTTGTAGAGGCAAATGACTTTACTGGAAAAACAGTGATTCCATTTTGCACATCAGCTACATCAGGGATAGGAGAAAGCGGAGAACTTTTAGCAGACTTAGCAGGAACTGGAGATTGGCAGAAAGGACAACGGTTTCGTTCTGGTGCAGATGATAAAGAGATACAGGAATGGGTAGAGAGCCTAGGGCTTTAAAACATAGTAAAAGAGGATACTGAGATGCCATTTTTTAATTTCCTATTATAATTTTTTATAAAAGAATAGAGTGGAAATAAAATTTTTAAAAATGACAAGGAAAAATACTTGACAATAGAATCATTATTGTGTATAGTAGATAACTGTGAGTGTAAAGCAAAATCACTTTACACATTGTTTTGAAAAAAAGCGGATTATCATCACAACCTAATTTTCCATACCATACAACCAAATGCGAATAGCATCTTTTGTGATGATAATACTGCAGAGAATAAGAAACTAATATAAGTAGATTATAATTTTCAGGAGGAAAATAAATCATGGCAGTAAAAATGAGATTAAAAAGAATGGGACAGAAAAAAGCACCTTTCTATCGTGTAGTTGTTGCAGATGCAAGAGCTCCTAGAGATGGTAGATTCATCGAAGAAATTGGAACATACAATCCAAACGTTGAACCAAGCGAAATCAAATTCAACGAAGAAGCAGCTAAAAAATGGTTATCTAACGGTGCTCAGCCAACAGAAACAGTTGCTAAATTATTAAAAGTTGCTGGAATCGAAAAATAATTTTAAAGGTTACTACACCCATTATTACACCATTTTTTAAATGTTTCAAATGGAGTCTTAATGTATGTAATAAAATAAATAAAAACAAGCCGTATGTGAGTATGGCTTGTTTTTTTATTTTATAGGAAATTCCTCACAAAGCGAGTTATTCTATAACATAAAAAAGCACTACGTGCGAACGATGCGCAGCTCGCAGAGAAGATAGGTTTGCTTTGCAAACTGCTCGCAGGCGGCAAAGTGTGCATTGCTAGAAGTAACATAAAGTCGCGAAGAGTGTGCAACGCACACTTTGTTCTATTAAAAATTTGGTGGGTTTTGTATCATGTAAAATTTTTATTGAATTTAACTCCTGTCTATTTATAATAATTGATAGCTTGGTTTCTCCTCACCAAAGAACCAATATCTTAAATAATCATCGACAATAATAGCAAGTAATGAGATAAAGCACCAAATGACACTAAAGAAAGGGCAGATAACACCTTTATAATTCAGCCACTGATCGGAATAATCCCACATTCTAATTCCATGTTGCAATAAAATAGAACCAACGACGAATTCTAAAAATGTAACAATGAAAGAGCCACAAATCATTTGCAATAGAAGAGGAGTATTCCATTCAAATATTTCATTTATAGAACCAATTAGTACAAAAGCAATCGCTCCTACAATTCCCATGAGAAAATAGGTATATCCACGAAATCCAATTTCAATTCCTGCATATACAACTCCACCGAATAGGAAGAGAAATAAATATTTGAACAGCATTTTTAAATAAGGGTTCATGAAATCATCCTTTCTTTGTTAATGTATGTAGAAAAATGTCAGTTATATAGATATTGACAAGAAATACATATAATATACAATGTATGTATGAAAAAAATATATATACAAGAGAAAAATACGAAAAATAATAAAAGTACAATGAATTGATAGAATTTTAAATGGCCTGATAAGATAATTTAAAGTTGGAGTTCTTGAAAAGTAATAGGTTAGGTTTGCAAAAGCAATGCAGGTCTAACGTATTCTTCGTAATAGTTGGAGGTTTTATGAGAAAATCAAAGGCAAGGATATTATTTTTTATTTTTACTATTTTTATAATGGTAGGGTGTAGTTCTAAAAAAGAAGGAGAGAAAGAGAATACCATTGAAACGATAGTTTCTGATTTTTATAAAAGCAATTATTGTTATAAAGAGACCACAGTTCAAAATAATAAAAATGGGAAAAGTAAAGAGACATTAATAATGGAAGGCACAGTATGTCAAAATCCTTATAAAGAATATAAGAAAGTCGTAAAAGCTTCAGGTTCTAATCTCTGGTCAGAAAGTTATTATTATGGAAATGGAACTATGATAACTGCCCTATTAAATACGAAAGATGGATGGGAAAAAATAGTTATGGGTAGGGAGCATTATTATGGAGAAAATGAAAAACTAAAATTTCAGCTAAAAGAGAAAAAAGTTGTGGAAGGAAAAGTACAGAATATCTACACGACAAAGTATGAGACATCGATTAGTAAATTATATAATATGAAAGAGAAAATCGATGCTACCATTAAGCAAGAATATTATATTAGTGAAGAAAAACAAAAAGTATTAAAAATTGTAACTGATCTAACGGATTATAATGAAAAAATTGCAATAGCAAATAATATTTTAGCCAACAAAACTTCATTAGAACAAGCAAAAAAAGAAGTAAAAAATAAGTATCAGTCAAAAGAAATATTAGAAGTAGTTTCTGATCAAAAAGAGATTCAAATAGAAATTCCTGAAATAGAATAATGATAAAGAAGTCCCAAGTGATAGGATACAAGCGTGAATGAGATCATGCGAAGGTTGTATCGTTCACCGCAACTCTTGATTTTAATAAAAGAGTTGCGGTTTTTATATTATGTAGAGAAGCTTATCCAATTCATTTCATATACATTATAATTATACAGCTAAATATTTAAAAGCATTATTAAATAAGTATTTAGATAATAAAATTAAGAAGAAAATATAAAAAAATTGTTTAAAATTAAAAGAATCTCTAGTCAGAATAAGAAATTTGTATTATAGTTAGTAAGATTAAAAAGACAGATAAAAAAGACCTAGGAGATAACACATGAGAGAAGAAAAAAGAAAATATGGACTGTTTATGTCAATTGCTATGGTAATCGGAATTGTAATCGGTTCTGGTATTTTTTTCAAAGCAGATGACATTTTAACGATGACAAATGGAAATGTAGCAATTGGATGTCTTGTTTTAATAATCGGAGCTTTCGGGATTATATTTGGCGGCATTACAATTGCAGAATGGGCGAAGATTACGGATGATGCTGGTGGTATCATTAGTTATGGGGAAAAAGCCTTTGGAAAACGATTTGCCTTTTTAATTGGTTGGTTTCAGATGATCGTATATTATCCAGCGTTAACCGCAGTTATTTGTTGGGTAGCAGCCAATTATACGTTGATGCTTTTTTCAAATATAAAGTTTTTACAAGGAAGAGTATGGGAGGTAACGGTATTTTATCTTGTTGTATTATATAGTATTAATACATTTTCAAGTAAGTTGGCAGGGTACTTACAGACATCTGCAATGGTAGTAAAAATGATTCCACTGATATTAATTGGATTATTAGGCGTTTTGTTTGGTGATCCAACTTGTATTGTCGATTTACCTGTAACAGGAGCAGGAATTGTAGCAGGAAGTAGTGCAATTGTTGCTGCGGCCTTTTCTTATGATGGTTGGACCATTGCACCAACCATTTGCCATGAGATTAAAAATGCAAAGAGAAATTTACCACTTGCTCTTACAATAGCCCCTGTTATTATTTTAGTTATTTATTTGCTTTATTTTGTAGGAATTACATCATTGATTGGAGTAGATGAAATTTTAAGGCTGCAAGACAGTGCCTTTCAAGAGGGAGCGAGTCTTTTATTTGGAAGGAAAGGCGCGCACATATTGTTAGCAGGTGTTGTTATTTCTGTACTTGGTACATGTAACGGCATTATTTTAGGAAGTTGTCGAGTTCCGCATGCATTGGCAGTGAGAGGGGAGTTGCCATGGAGTGAAAAAATTGCAGATGTGAATGAGAAATTTGATATTTCTTTTTTATCTCATGGCATTAGCTTTGTTATTTCTGCTCTATGGCTGCTCATCCATTATATGATGTAAGAAGTAGAAAGATTTTCAAGATTTCATTTTGATATTTCCGAAATGCCAATTGCCATTATGTATATTTTTTATTTCCTCTTATATATTGGAGTTATGATAAGAGCCAAAAAAGGATTGATAAAGAGTAAATGGTATGGGTATGTATTTCCAATTTTAGCGATTGTTGGAGCTTGTATTGTGATTTATGGAGGAATGATGTCAGGAAACCGTAATATTAATCTTATTGTATCTATCCTTGTATTATTGAGTGGAGCCTTCGTATACAGAAAACAGTCTGAATAAAAGAAAAGGAACAAAAGAGAACGATAGGAAATAGAGAAATTTCTTATCGTTCTTTTGAATATTTCTTTCGTTGACATTGAGTAGTAGATCAGATAAAATAAAAAGAGTTGTAAAGGGATATACCTTTACAAATCTTCTTATCGTTTTATGGAATGTGAGAAGGGATAACATTTTATTTTCCATGATTTTCTGTTGTAGAAAGGAAGAAGGAGATGGAAAAATTCGTAATGCAAACACTGCTTTATGATTTTTACGGTGAACTTTTGACAAAGCATCAAAGAAATGTATATGAAGATGCGATATTAAATGATATGTCTTTAAGTGAGATTGCAGAAGAGCAAGGGATTAGTCGGCAAGGGGTTCACGATATTGTAAAGCGATGTAATAAAATTTTAAATGGATATGAAGAAAAACTCCATTTAATTGAGAAGTTTTTAAAGACGAAGGAAATGGTAAAAGAAATTCAACAATGTGCAATGTTTGCGGAAGAAGAACAAGATTCTTTTAAAGTAAAAGGACATTTAAAACGAATTACAGCCATATCCAATGAGATCTTAGAAGAATATTAGCAAAAGGAGAATGATATATGGCATTTGAGAGCCTTTCTGACAAGTTACAAAATATATTTAAAAATTTAAAGAGTAAAGGAAGATTGACAGAAGCCGATGTAAAAGAAGCGATGAAAGAAGTAAAACGCGCTCTTTTAGAAGCGGATGTTAATTTTAAAGTGGTAAAACAGTTTATTAAAACAGTGACCGATCGTGCTGTAGGGCAGGATGTATTAACGGGATTAAACCCTGGACAGATGGTTATTAAAATTGTTCGTGAAGAGATGGAAAATTTGATGGGATCGGAAACAACAGAAATCAAGCTTCTTTCTGGAAACGAAATTACTGTTCTTTTAATGGCTGGTTTACAAGGTGCTGGTAAAACGACGACAACTGCTAAAATTGCAGGAAAATTAAAGGCAAAAGGAAAAAAACCATTATTAGTTGCCTGTGACGTCTATCGTCCAGCAGCCATTAAACAGTTGCAAGTTAATGGAGAAAAACAAGGGGTTCCTGTTTTCTCTATGGGTGAAAATCATAAACCAGTGAACATTGCAAAAGCAGCTATGGAGCACGCAAAAGAAAATGGAAATAACGTTGTGATTCTCGATACAGCAGGACGTCTTCATGTGGATGAAGATATGATGAATGAGTTAATTGAGATTAAAAGCAATCTTGATATTACACAGACAATTTTAGTTGTCGATGCTATGACAGGTCAAGATGCTGTAAATGTGGCCCAAAACTTTAAAGAAAAAGTTGGTATTGATGGCGTTATTTTGACAAAGTTAGACGGTGATACAAGAGGTGGAGCGGCTCTTTCTATCCGTGCAGTAACTGGTTGTCCAATTCTTTATATCGGTATGGGAGAAAAATTAGAAGATTTACAACAGTTTTATCCAGACCGTATGACAAGCCGAATTCTTGGAATGGGCGATATTTTAACATTAATCGACAAGGCACAAAATGCAGTTGACGAAGAAAAAGCAAAAGAAATGGAGCAAAAACTTCGAAAAGCGGAGTTTAATTTTGATGATTATTTAGATCAAATGGCACAGCTTAAGAAAATGGGTGGAATCCAAGATTTAATTTCTATGATTCCTGGTGTAGGAAGTCAGTTAAAAGATGTAGATATCGATGAAAAACAAATGGCAAGAACCGAAGCGATTATTCATTCTATGACACCAGAAGAACGTGCCAACCCAGACATTGTAAATCCTTCTAGAAAGAAACGTATTGCAAAAGGAGCAGGCGTTGATATCGCGGACGTAAATAAACTTTATAAACAGTTTGAACAAGCGAGAAAAATGATGAAACAAATGTCTGGTATGATGGGAGGAAAGAAAAAACGCGGGTTTGGACTCGGTAATTTTAAACTTCCATTTGGAATGTAAAAAAGGAGGAGAAGCGATATGAAAGAATTAGTACAACTTATTGCAACCGCATTAGTGGATCATCCAGAAAGCGTTGTTATAACAGAAACAGAACAAGAGGATGCCATTTTTATTCAGTTAAAGGTAGCGCCTGAAGATATGGGAAAAGTAATTGGAAAGCAAGGGAAAATTGCAAAAGCCATTCGTACTGTTGTAAAGGCGGCAGCTTCTAAAACAGATAAAAAAATTGTTGTAGATATTGAACAATAGGAGTAACATATGGAAGATTTATTACAAGTAGGGGTTATTACAGCAACCCATGGAATTCGTGGAGAAGTAAAAGTATTTCCAACGACAGATGATCCAAAGCGTTTTAAAAAATTAAAATCTTGTATTCTTGATACAGGAAGAGAGAAAAAAGAATTAGAAGTAGAAGGCTGTAAGTTTTTTAAGCAATTTGTTATCCTAAAATTCAAAGGTATTGATAATATTAATGATATTGAACGGTATAAGCAATGTGGTCTTTATGTAACAAGAGAAAATGCAGTTCGCTTAAGAAGAGGAGAATACTTTATTAGCGATATGATCGGTTCCAAAGTAATAACAGAGGAAGAGAAAGAGCTTGGAACATTAAAAGACGTATTGAGAACAGGTGCTAACGATGTCTATGTAGTGGAGACAGAAGAAGGAAAAGAGATTCTTTTACCAGCCATTAAGCAGTGCATTTTAAATGTGGATATTGAACAGCAGTTGATTACAGTTCATATTATGGAGGGATTATTAGATTGATGAATTTTCATGTAATGACATTATTCCCTGAAATGATTATGGAAGGTATGAGTACCAGTATTATTGGAAGAGCTGTAAAAAGTGGATATTTAACATTAGAAGCGTTAAATATTAGAGATTATGCCAATAATAAACACAATCAAGTGGATGACTACCCTTATGGTGGTGGGGCGGGGATGGTTATGCAACCACAGCCAATTTATGACTGCTATGAAAGTTTATGTGAGCGGATCAAAAAGCGTCCAAGAGTCATTTATTTGACGCCACAAGGAAGTGTTTTTCATCAAAAGATGGCAGAAGATTTCGCAAAAGAAGAAGATTTAGTGTTTTTATGCGGGCATTATGAGGGAATTGATGAAAGAGTATTAGAAGAGATTGTAACCGATTATGTTTCCATTGGCGACTATGTATTAACGGGAGGAGAACTTCCTGCTATGGTTATGATCGATGCGATTTCAAGACTGGTTCCTGGCGTATTAAATAATGAAGTATCCGCTGAATTTGAATCGTTCCATGACAATTTGTTAGAATATCCACAGTATACAAGACCTGCAGTTTATCATGAAAAAAAGGTGCCAGATGTGCTCTTATCTGGAAATCATGCCAAGATTGAAGCGTGGAGAAGAGAGCAATCCATAAAAAGAACGTTAGAACGTCGACCAGATTTGTTAAAAAATGCAAATTTATCCGAAAAAGATAAAAAAGTGCTTGCAAAATTGGAAGAAAAATGATAGATTATAATAGTTGTGAAAAATGAGACGGTCCTCTGCTACAGAGAGTATTAAGAACGTCTAAGATTATAAGGAGGTTCACACATGAACGATATTATTAGAAGCATTGAAAATGCACAGTTAAAAGCAGAAGTTACAGAATTCCGCGTAGGAGACACTGTAAGAGTACATGCAAAAGTAAAAGAAGGAAACCGTGAAAGAATTCAGGTTTTCGAAGGTGTTGTATTAAAACGCCAGAACGGTGGAGCTCGTGAAACTTTCACAGTTAGAAAAAGCTCTAACGGAATCGGTGTAGAAAAAACTTGGCCATTACACTCCCCAATCGTTGACAAAATTGAAGTTGTTAGACGTGGTAAAGTAAGAAGAGCTAAATTAAACTACTTAAGAGATAGAGTAGGTAAAGCGGCTAAAGTTAAAGAATTAATCACAAAATAATAGTTTTGAAGATTAGCGGGGCAAGTAGTATACTTGCCCTGTTTTCGTTACGCGAAGGCAATAAGGAATAAAGTGTGCTTGCCATCGTAATATCGTATCAAAGAGAAAGGAGGATTTCTCATGCAGTTTAATACAAAGTATAGAAAAAGAAGAAAAATTATTACAAAAATTCTTTCTTGGATCGCTATGATTATCATTGCCATTGGACTGGCCTTTGGAGTTGTCAATTATGTTGTACAGACAACTTATATGACAGGAGAATCTATGAAGCCGACGTTAAAAAATGGACAGCTTGTGTTTGTGCATAAACTGATGTATCATTTTAAAGATCCAGAACGGTTTGATGTAGTAGTATTTGAGACAAATAAAAATAATAATAGTCATTTTTATATTAAACGGATTATTGGACTTCCAGGAGAAACCGTTCAAATTACGGATGGAAGCGTTTATATTAATGGAAAGAAACTAAAAGGAACTCCCTTTAAAGATAAAATTGTAACAGCGGGATTAGCACAAGATCCGATTGAGCTTGGAGAAAATGAATATTTTGTTATGGGGGATAATGCAAATAATAGTGAGGATTCTCGTTCTGCCAATATTGGTAATATTGCAGGGGAAAATATTATTGGGAAGATTGATTAAAGAAATAGAGAAAAAGTGAGATCTATTTTTGTAAAAGAAAGAGAAGAGGAATAGAAGATGAATTTTCAGTGGTATCCTGGTCATATGACCAAAGCGAAACGAATGATGCAAGAAAATATTAAGTTGATTGATATTGTGATCGAACTTGTGGATGCAAGAATTCCATTTAGCAGTAAAAATCCAGATATTGATGATCTTGCTCGCAATAAATATCGTTTAATTCTTTTAAATAAAACAGATTTAGCGGATCCAAAGAAGACAGAGCTTTGGGCAGAATATTTTAAGAGTAAAGGCTTTGCGGTAGCCAAAATCAATTCAAAAACAGGCACAGGGGTAAAAGGAATTCAAGGACTAATTCAAGAAGCATGTAAGGAAAAAATCGAACGAGATCGGAAGCGCGGGATTTTAAATCGTCCGATTCGTGCAATGATCGTTGGAATTCCTAACGTTGGAAAATCCACATTTATTAACTCTTTTGCAGGAAAAGCCTGTGCTAAAACTGGAAATAAACCAGGGGTAACAAAAGGAAAACAGTGGATTAAGTTAAATAAAAACGTAGAACTTTTAGATACACCAGGGATTCTTTGGCCCAAATTTGAAGATCAGCTTGTTGGATTACGACTTGCCCTAATCGGTTCTATTAAAGAAGAGATTTTAAATACAACAGAAATGGCAATTGAACTGATTGAATTTTTAGTAAAAGACTATAAAGGGATTTTGGCAGAACGTTACCAAGTGGATGAAACAGCAGATCGCCTTATTATTTTAGATCAGATTGCAGAAAGTCGTAATTGTAAGCAAAAAGGTGGAGAATACGATATCGATAAAGCAGGAATGATTTTATTGGACGATTATCGTTCTGGTAAACTTGGTAAAATTACATTAGAAGTGCCAGAGGTAATAGAAACAGTAACAGAATAAAAAATCATGTAAAAATCAAAGAGGTTATAAGGAAAAGAGTAGAGAGCAGAAGCGATACCTGTTTTCTACTCTTTTTTTATATCATAGGAAAATTCGTCGATAGAAGTTATCTAAAGTCGTGGGGAGTGTTGGGCGCACACTTTGTTCTCATAGGGACACCTATATTTGATGAGTGATAGGAATTATGTTACAATAAAAATAATTTATATAAAAATAAGCAGGAATGAATTTCTCATTTATTTGTATTTAAAATAGTTTGAAGGGAAGGCAATATGGAAGAAAGGATTCAAATAAAAGAAGTAGCTCGTGATAGAGTAGAAGAAGTATTAGCTCTTATTTGGGAGGTATTTCAAGAATTTGTAGCAAAAGACTATACAGAAGAAGGAAAAGAAACGTTTTATCAACAGTTTATTTGTGGTGAGAGGTTTCGAGATAAAATAAAAGAGGGAAGAGAAACCGTGTATGGTGCTTACATAAAAGAACAGCTAATAGGTGTTTTATCAATTTCTAATAATCATACAATTTCTTGTGCTTTTGTAAAAGGTATTTATCATAGAAAAGGAATTGGCAGAAAGCTATTTGAGAGAGTGTTAAAAGAATTAAAGGAACGAGGGGCAACAGAAGTAACGCTAAATGCATCACCATATGCGGTTACTTTCTACCATCATATTGGATTTCAAGATATAGAAAAACAAACTTCTTATAAAGGGATTGTGTATACACCGATGAGGTTACGATTATAAAGAGAGGTATGATAAAAATAAATGGCTCGTTTAAATGAAAGATAAGGATCGCTAGAATGGAGATAAAATAATGGAATTTGATGAAAAAGAGCTTATTGAGCAATTAAAGAAAAACTTTATTTTGAACATATGGTTTCTTTATGGATTAAAGAATCGGCAAGTTACGGTTGTAAAAAAAGAAGGAAATGATGTTTTGTTTGCCCATAAAGAAGGATATTATTATATGTTAAAGGCAGAAAAGGAAGAAGTTGCAAAACGCTTATTAGAGCCATTAAAAAGTTGTGACTTATTATTTGTAAATGAACCATCTTTAATAGAAGGGATAAAAAAGAAATACGATTTAAAAGGGATAGAGCGATGCTATCAGGCCGTTTATGTTCCAAAGTATCTAAGAGAAAAGAAAGACGCGTATTCCAAGAAAGAAATGGAAGAGCAATTGGCAAAATTCTACTTAGAGGGACCTGATGAGCAATGGCAAGAGGAAATAAGACGATTAGAACGAGAAGGAAAAGATTCCCTGTTCATTCGTCCTTTGGATTTGGAGCAAAAACCGATCGTTTTTGAGCATTATGATATGTTACCAGAAGAAGTGATTGAGGAACGATTAGAAAAGAAAAAAATCTATGGAGGATTTTTAAAGGAAGAGTTAGTTGGATTTATTGGCCTTCATCAAGAAGAAAGTATAGGAATGTTAGAAGTGTTTCCAGAATATCGAAGAAGAGGATATGGAGAAGAATTAGAACGCTTTATGATAAAAAAGCAGTTGTCCCATGGAGCAATTCCCTATTGTCAAATCGATGAGCATAATAAAAAATCAATGCAATTACAGGAAAAAATAGGAATGAAGCTATCGGATACATTGTCTTATTGCCTTTTTTAAGAAAGATTAGGAGAAAATTATGAGTAAAAGTATTAAAGAGATTAAACAACAATTTGAACAAACAGCAATGGAACAATGGAAGACATTGTATGAGCAATATGAAAATGACGAAAGAGCTGGTGTTCAAAAAATAATTTTAGATTGTCATAAAAAAGAAGAAAAGTTACAAAAAGAAAAAGAACGAGTAGCAAAAATGCGAGAATATGAGGATACCTATTACGCGTGTGAGTATATTTGTGGGATTGATGAAGTGGGAAGAGGACCACTGGCAGGGCCTGTTGTAGCGGGAGCTGTTATTTTACCAAAAGACTGTGAAATCTTATATATTAATGATTCCAAGAAGCTAAGTGAAAAACAAAGAGAAGCCCTTTATGAAGAGATTTATGAGAAAGCCATTGCGGTTGGCATTGGAATGGCGTCCGTTGAAACCATCGATGAAATCAATATTTTACAGGCTACCTACCAAGCTATGAGAATGGCAATTTCTAATTTAAAGGTTCGTCCAGACTTATTGTTAAATGATGCGGTGACGATTCCAGAAGTGGAGATTCCTCAAGTGCCAATTATTAAAGGGGATGCAAAGAGTATTTCCATTGCGGCAGCGAGCATTGTGGCAAAGGTGACAAGAGATCGTTTAATGGAAGAGTATGATAAGATTTATCCAGAATATGCTTTTGCATCCAATAAAGGATATGGAAGTAAAGTACATACCGATGCATTAAAACAATATGGACCATGTGAAATTCATCGGAAAACTTTTATTAAGAAAATATTAGAAAATCAAGAGGAATAATTGAGAAGTGTAGGATCAAAAGGGGTGGGAGATATTTATAATAAAAAAAGAAATAAAAGGGAAATTGGGAAACAGTATGAACAAGTAGCGAGTCAATATTTACAGCAAAAAGGATATGAAATTTTAGAATATAATTATTATTGTAAAAAAGGTGAAATTGATCTTATTGCAAGACAAGAGGGATACTTGGTGTTCGTGGAAGTAAAATATCGAAACAATCAAAATAATGGATATGGAATGGAGGCAATTACAGTAAGAAAGCAAAATCGAATCAAACAATCGGCACTTTTTTATTTAATGGAACGCCAGTTATCCATGGAACAGCCAATACGGTTTGATGTGGTATCCATTGATGGAGATAAAATTTCATTAATTCCCAATGCCTTTCCTTATTATTGTTAATTATCAGTAGAAAAGCAGATGAGAATACAAGAGAATGTCTTGAAAAGAATTCTGCTTTCGTGGTAAACTGTACAAAGGATGGCAAAAAAATTGAAAATAAAAGGAGTATACTGATATGTGTCAAAAGCCAAATTTAGTTTATCATAATCAAAATCATTCCACTGACTGGGTGGAAAAAGAAGGGGTGCCATTTATTCAGTTCCCATTATTTCAGGGTTTTGAGGCACAAGGACTTGTACATGGATTTTCCACACGATTAGGTGGCGTGAGTACAGGTGATACTTCTTCTATGAACTTAAGTTTTTCTAGAGGTGATCTAGAAGAAAATGTAAGAGAAAATTATAGACGAATTGGAAAAGCAATTGGATTTGATCCGAAAAAACTCGTATTTAGCGATCAAATTCATGAAGATACGATTTATGAAGTAAAAAAAGAAGATATTGGAAAAGGGTTTGTTACACCAAAATTGCTTGGAAATGATGGACTTGTAACAAAAGAAAGAGGAATTCCTCTTGTGACTTTTTATGCAGACTGTGTACCGATTTTTTTCTATGATCCCGTTCAAGAAGTGATAGGAATGACACACTCTGGATGGAGAGGGACGGTTTTAAGAATCGGTGCGAAAATGGTAAAGAAGATGGAAGAATGTTATCATTGTAAAGCAGAAAATATTTTAGTTGCAGTAGGGCCATCCATTTGTCAAGACTGCTATGAAATTAGTGAAGATGTTGCAAAGAAGTTTCAAGAAGAGTTTTTGGAAGAAGATGAGAAAACATTTTTACGAGATGATAACAATGGAAAATACCATTTAAACCTTTGGAAAGTAAATGAACTTCTTTTATTAAAAGCAGGAATTAAAAGAGAGCATTTAGCGATTACGGATCTTTGTACTTGTTGTAATAAAGAAGTATTATTTTCTCATAGAGCAAGTCATGGTAAGCGAGGAAATTTAGCAGGATTTATGATGTTGCGGGAAAAAAGAGAATAGAAAATACAAGAGAGAAAAGGATGCTTGGAGAAAAAGAATGAAAAAAATATATGAACATTTAATTACAGCCATTGAAGAAGGCAGTATTGCCGATCAACTAGGGCTTGTAGTCGGAGATACGCTTCTTCGAATTAATGGTCAAAAGATGGAAGACATCTTTGATTATCAATATTTAGTAGCAGATGAAGTGATTGTTTTATTAATTCGTCATGCCGATGGGACAGAAGAAGAAATTGAATTTGAAAAAGATGAAGATATGGATCTTGGAATTACCTTTGGTTCTTCCTTAATGGATGAATATCGCTCTTGTCATAATAAATGTATCTTTTGTTTTATCGATCAGATGCCAGAAGGGATGAGAGAGACTCTTTATTTTAAAGATGATGATACAAGACTTTCCTTTTTACAAGGAAACTATGTAACTCTTACGAATTTAAAAGATGAAGACCTGGATCGCATTATTCGATATAAGTTAGCACCTATTAACATTTCCGTTCAGGCAACGGAGCCGGATCTTCGTCGTCAGATGTTAAACAATCGATTTGCAGGAGATATTTTGGAAAAAATCAAAAAATTAGCGGATGCACAAATTCCGATGAATGGACAAGTGGTTCTTTGTAAAGGGTATAATGATAAAGAACATTTAGATCGTACCATTTCTGATTTAAGTCAATTTTTACCTTATATGGAAAGCCTTTCTGTTGTTCCAATTGGGGTAACAAAATTCCGTGATGGACTCACAAAGATTGATCCGTTTAACAGAGATGAGGCAAGAGAAGTTCTTGACCAAATTCATAGCTGGCAAAGAAAATTAAAAGAACAATATGGAAACCGTTTTGTTCATGCCAGTGACGAGTGGTTTTTATTAGCGGAACTTCCGCTTCCAGATGAAGAATATTATGAAGGATATGGACAGATTGAAAATGGTGTTGGAATGTTGCGTTCCTTCATTTCTGAATTCGAGGCTTGTTTAAAAGAAGTAACTGGTGATAATCGAACAAGAGAAGTTTCCATTGCAACTGCCAAGTTAGCCTATCCAATGATCTGTTATTTTGCAGAAGAACTGGAGAAAAAATTCCCAAATTTAAAGGTACATGTTTATTGTATTAAAAATTATTTCTTTGGAGAAACCATTACAGTGACAGGCTTAATGACAGCAGGAGATATTATCAAACAGGTAAAAGATCAAGCGCTTGGGGAAGAATTATTGCTTCCAGAAAATGTATTAAAGGCAGATGAACCAATTTTTCTTGATGATATGACATTGTCTGAATTCCAAAAAACTTTACAAGTGCCAGTCAATATTGTACAATCAAACGGACAAGATTTTATAGAAAAGGTAATAGGTGATAAATATGAGTAGACCGATTGTAGCAATTGTGGGACGACCAAATGTTGGAAAGTCCACATTATTTAACGCGTTAGCGGGAGAGAAAATTTCGATCGTAAAAGATACACCTGGTGTTACAAGAGACCGTATTTATGCGGATGTAAGTTGGTTAAATTATAATTTTACGATGGTGGATACTGGTGGTATTGAACCAGAAACAGGAGATTTAATTCTTTCTCATATGAGAGAGCAAGCAGAAATTGCCATCCAAACAGCCGATGTTATTTTATTCCTTGTAGATGTAAGACAAGGATTGGTGGATGCGGATCATAAAGTAGCGGATATGTTAAGACGTTCCAAAAAGCCAATTGTATTAGCGGTAAATAAAGTCGATAACTTTGATAAATTCATGATGGATGTCTATGAATTTTACAATTTAGGGCTTGGCGATCCGATTCCAATTTCTGGTTCTTCTAAATTAGGACTTGGAGAAATGCTGGATGCGGTAACAAGTCATTTTCCAGAAACAAGTAAAGAAGATGAGGAAGATGATCGTCCAAGAATCGCTGTTGTAGGAAAACCAAATGCAGGAAAGTCTTCTTTTATTAATAAAATACTCGGAGAAAACCGTGTCATTGTATCCGATATTGCAGGAACGACTCGTGACGCCATTGACACAGAAGTTGTAAGAAATGGAAAAGAATATATTTTCGTGGATACAGCAGGGCTTAGAAGAAAGAATAAAATTAAAGAAGATATTGAACGATATAGTATTATTCGTACGGTGAGTGCCGTGGAAAAATCCGATGTTGTCGTTCTTATGATCGATGCCACAGAAGGAGTAACCGAACAGGATGCAAAAATCGCAGGTGTTGCTCATGAACGTGGAAAAGGTATGATTATTGCGGTGAATAAATGGGATTTAGTAGAAAAAGACGATAAGACAATCTACAAATTTACAAATGAAGTTCGCGATAAATTGTCCTTTATGCCATATGCAGAACTTGTCTTTATCTCTGCGAAAACAGGACAAAGAGTGCATAAAGTATTTGAAACAATTGATGCGGTTATTGAAAACTGTTCTCTTCGTGTTGCAACAGGTGTGTTAAATGAAATTTTAACAGAAGCGATGGCAATGAAACAACCACCTTCTGATAAAGGAAAGAAACTTCGTATTTATTACATGACACAAGTTTCTGTAAAACCACCAACATTTGTTATGTTTATTAATGATAAAGAGTTAATGCATTTTTCTTATACTCGTTATATTGAAAACCAGATCCGTAACACATTTGGATTCCGTGGAACACCAGTGCGTTTTATTGCGAGAGAAAGGAAGGATAAAGGATGAAATTCGCAT
>CAJMOB010000023.1:0-57829 GCA_905214925.1 uncultured bacterium
AATGACCCTTATAGGGTCAAATCAAGCCACCGGCTAAGCCGGTGGTCTTGACTTTGAAGAAACCTGTGTTTGTATTAGATTTCAAGCAGATAACATAGGGAGGGAATATTAGTTTTTAGTAAGGTTATGTTTTCCCTTGGCAAGGGAATGAATTTCACGATGATTTATTATATGATAAAAATATAGGAAGCATATGAAAAATCTTTTTGTGTATTAGGAGCCTACGAAGAAGATAAACTCATTGGAATTATTCGAGCAGTTGGAGATGGAGCATCCATTCTTTATATTCAAGATATCATTGTTTTAAAAAGTTATCATAGAAAAGGGATTGGTACTAAATTGATACAGAAAATGTTGGAACGATTTTCTCATATCTATCAAAAGGTACTTTTAACAGACAATCAAGAGAGGACAATAAAATTTTATCAAAGTTTAGGTTTTAAAATGGATTGTGAGATAGGATGTGTAGCATTTGTAAAAGTCTGCTTATAAGCAAAAGAAGCTGGAATTTTAGTGGGTGCATACCATTTTTTTAGTCTTGATAGTTTTGCAAAAACGCAAGCAAGGCTTTTTATAAAGACAGTAAAAGATCTTTCGGGAAGTTTGCTTCCTATGTATTATATATCGATAAAAATGTATTTTATGGCACAAAAGAATAGCTAATGGATTCTATTGTTCCAAATAAAGAAACTGCAAAAAAAGAAAAATCTGTTTGACAAGTCTTATTCTCATTTCGTATATTCAAAGAAGAAAGAAATTTTAGTTAAGAAGGAAGGAGATTGGACTATGTCAAAAGATAAAAAAATTCAAAAAGTGATAGAGCCAATGATTTGGCAACAAGATATTCAAACGTTTTCTGTAATTGGAGATCCAGGATGTGAAGGATTAGGCACTTATAATATGAAAATTTATGCAGGGGCTTTAGAAAAAAGTGCAAAGAGTGATTTTACATTAATCGTAGGGGATATGGTTCCAGATGGAAGCAAAAAATATTACAATGAAATTCAAGAGATCACAGAGTTAATCGCCCATAATCCTGTTTATGTTTTAAGGGGAAATCATGATATAGGGGATTATGAAAAGCATTTTGGACGTCACAATTATGCGATTATAGCAAAGGATTTTGCGGTGATCGCCATTGACAATGCGATGCGTACCTTTGAAGAAGAGGGATTAGAGTTAATCAAACAAGTTTTGGCAATGGAAGAAGTGAAAAATGTCGTATTATCGTTTCATATTCCTGTACCAAATCATTTTATTGAAAACTGCGTATCAGAAGAGGAATTTGCTCGTTTAAAAGAGGCATATATGCCTTTTAAAGAAAAAGTAAAATATTTGTTATGTGGACATGTTCATTCTTGTTTTGTGGATGAAGTAGATGGAGTTCCTCTTATTTGTACAGGTGGTGGTGGTGCCATGATTGAAGATGTTTCAGAAGAAATCAAAGCATCTGATGTAAACCATCACATCGTGTATTTTTATATGGAAGAAGGAACATTAAAATATCAATTTGAAGATATTAATGAAACTTGTTATCAAAGAGAACAAGAAGACGCTATTTTAAAGGAAAAATTAGAAGAGGCTGTAAAAGGGGAGATGATGGCACATCTTCGTTATCTTACTTTTGCGGATCGAGCAAGAAAAAGGGGAATGAATAAGATTGCCAATTTATTTGAGGCATTAGCAGATTCCGAATATCGTCATGCGAGAAACTTTTATGCGGTTCTTGATCAGCCACCAGCTTTTACAGCAACCATTAAAGATTTTATTCCTGTGGAACAGTTTGAGTATGAGCAATTGTATAAAATGATGCAACAATACGCAAGAGAAAATCATGCACCGTTAACAAGACAAGCATATGAGAATGCATCTTCTGCTGAGCGAGTTCATGCAGAACTATTAGAAGAGTCAATGAAAATGGAGCAATTTGAGCATGACACAATTTATGTATGCCCTGTGTGCGGTTTTATTATGACAGAAGAGTCCGCTCTTGATCGTTGTATTGTTTGTGGAGCGCCAGCAAGACAATTTCATAAATTTCAAGCAGAATAAATGACAAATTCTTTTGTGATTTCTCTTTGGAATGGAGTCTTAGGATCGCTAGAAAGTACAAATATGTCCATAGATTTGAACAGTTTTTAGGGGTGAGATGGGAATCTAAGGATCCGTTTGACTTTATAGGTACGACTTGTTATGATAGTCATAGAGACAGCATTTATCCTAAAATTAGTTGAAATCAATTAAAAAACAATGAAAAAAGAAGAATAATAGGAGATTTTATATGAAAGTAACGTTGATTACCGATTATAGAAATAATCAATTAGAAGAACAAGTTCGTACATGGACCGTTTGTCATGTTTTAGAAAAGTACGGGCTTGAGACAGCTGTTTGGTCTATGGAAAAAGGAGAAGTCAGAAATGAACAAAAAGAAGATGCGTCTTTTTTCCAAAAATTAGGACAACTATTCCGAGGAAATGCAAAAGAAGAGCAAGAAGTTTTAAACGACTTTTTGGATACGTATGGAACAATAGAAAAACGTTGTGCTTCTCTTGAGGAATTGAAAGCGGTAGATGGAACAGCCGATAGTTACATTGCCCTTAGAAAAGAAAAGACAGAAAATGGAATTTTAGATCTGTCTTTCCTTACAACAAATCAAAAATATGTTATAAGAAGAGATCCTCTCTTTTGGCTTCAAGAAAAAGACTTTGAAGTGTTTGATGTAAGTCCTTCAAAACAGTTTGATTTTGTATTAGATTTTGATGGAAAATTAGACACTCGGGTAGAAGCGTTTACAAAGCAGATGAATGGAACCGTCCATACGGTACAAAATAAAGATTGTACCACGAAGTCTTTCAAAGCGTATTTAGAGGCGTTTAAAGGGGCAAAAAAAGTGATCACAAATACAGCGTTAGGAGCCATTGTTGCGATCACTCATTATATTCCGTTTGTATATGTGGAACATGGAGAAAAAGATCTAACAGCAGGAATTTTAGAAGGGCTAAAGTTAGAAAGTCATATAATAAGAAAGAATACTTCCATTACAGAAGAAAATTTTGCTTGGGATATTCAAGCAAAGACGATGAATACACGTTTAAGAAGATGGAGAAGAAAGCCATTATATGAAATAGAAGAGGCCTTTCGTATTACAACTAATGAAGAAAGAGTGCTTTGCCCAACGAACATTTTAAAGAAAGAATGTTATGGCTGTTATGCGTGTGAAAAAGTCTGTCCAACAAAGGCAATTACAATGGTAGAGGATAAGGACGGATTCCCATATCCTGTTACCAATGAAGAGACTTGCATTAACTGTGGTGCTTGTGAAAGAGCTTGTATCCGTTTAAAAGAGAGTAATTGCATAGAAGAAGGTTTTCCAAAAGTAAGAGCAGTTATGAATCGCAAATTAGATGTTCGTATGGGAGGAAGCTCTTCTGGTGCTGTTTTCCCAGAGCTTTGTAAACAGTTTATTGAAGAGCGAAATGGTGTTGTTATCGGTGTTACCTATGATGAAAATATGCAGGTAGTGTCAAAGATTGCAGAAACATTAGAAGAAGCGAAAGCCTTCCGTAATTCAAAATATGTAAAAAGTCAGTTTTCACAAAACTTTCCAAAAGTAAAAGAGTTGTTACAGCAGGGAAGATATGTTTTGTATACAGGATTACCTTGTGAATGTGCGGCTTTAAGAAGTTATTTAAGAAAGGATTATGATAACTTATTGATTCAAGAGATCTTATGCCATGCAGGACCAGCACCACGTATCTTTGGCGGTTATATTAAAGCATTAGAAGAAGAACATGGAAGTAAAGTTACAAATTTTGTATTCCGTGATAAGCAAAAAGGATGGCATATGTCAACCTGCAGTGTTGTAATCACATTTGCAAATGGAAAAGAGATTGTAGAATACGCAAAATTCAATGATTATTTTAAAGCCTTTTTAAATGATTATTTAGGAAGACCAAGTTGTTCTCATTGCCAATTTGTAGGTCCTTACCGAAGTGGAGATTTAACAGTGGGCGATTTTTGGGGAATTCAAAATCTTTATCCAAAACTTTATGATAATAAAGGAATTAGTTTATTAATGATCAATACAGAAAAAGGGTGGAAGTATTGGCAAGAAATTCATGAACGCTTTGTTGTACAAAAAAGTAATATGAGGGAAGCGTTTAAGAAAAATCATAGTAAACCATCTCCTTATAAGGAAGAGCGTGTACAGTTATTCCATAAGTTAGAAGGAAAAAATCCAAAAGAAATTGCTCAGTTATTGCACGAATATAACAATGCAATTCAAGAAAATAAGAAATAGGTAGTAGAGTTTGAAACGTATTTTTCTTTAAAGGAAGTAAAAGAGGGTAGAAATTTTTTGTTACGATGGAAAAAGTATATTGGGATATAGAAACAATATAAGTAAATACAAATCGATACGAAAACTATTAGGAGAAAAAAGAATGAAGAAAATACAATCATCATGTAATTATTGCGCAATCGATTGTAATTTAGATTTTTATGTAGAGGACAATCGTATTGTAAAAGTAGTACCTACAAAAGGCTATCCAGTCAACGATGGATTTAGTTGTATCAAAGGAGTATCGCTTGATAAACAACACTGTATGTATAAACCAAGTCCATTACCAAGAGTAAAAAAAGCAGATGGCACATTTGAACACGTATCTTGGCAAGAAGGATATAAAGAAGTTGCTACACGTTTAATGGAAATCCGTACAAAGTATGGAGAAGATAGTGTTGCTGGACTTAGCACAGGTCAAATGACATTGGAAGAGTTTGGGATTTTTGGTCATATGATGAGAAACCATTTAAAGGCAAACGTAGATGGAAATACACGTCTTTGCATGGCGACATCAGCAGTAGCCCATAAACAGAGTTTTGGATTTGATGCACCAGGATTTACATTAAACGATTTAGAACTTTCTGACACAATTATTTTTATTGGAGCAAATCCAGTTGTTGCACATCCGATTTTATGGAGCCGTGTGAAAAAGAATAAAAATAAAAAAGTGATTGTTATTGATCCAAGAAGATCAGAGACTGCAAAAAATGCGGATCATTGGTATAGCATTCGCCATAAATCAGATTTAGCATTGCTTTATGGAGTTGCCAATGAATTAATTCGCCTTGACGCTTTAGATCATGATTTTATTGATAAGCATACAAATCATTTTGAGGAATTTAAACAATTTGTATCCCAATATCCAATTGAGAAAGTAGCTCCAATTTGTGGATTAAAAGAAGAAGAGATCAAAGAATTAGTGGTTCTCATCCAGAAGGGAGAACGCGTTTCTTTTTGGTGGACAATGGGAATTAATCAAGGGTATGAAGCTGTCCGCAGTGCCCAAGCAATTATTAATCTGGCATTGATGACAGGAAATATCGGAAAGCCTGGAACAGGAGCCAATTCGATTACTGGTCAAAGCAATGCTATGGGTTCTCGTGTCTTTAGTAATACAACAGGGCTTTTTGGCGGTGGAGATTTTAATAATCCAGAAAGAAGAGCTCAAGTTGCAAAGGCACTTGGAGTGGAAGAAAGTCTGATTATTGATAGACCAACGATTCCATATAATCAAATTATTGAAAATATTAATGCAGGAAAAATTAAGGCATTATGGGTTGTTTGTACAAATCCACGTCATTCTTGGGTGAATAATGATACATTCAGAGAAGCAATGGAAAAATTAGAGCTTTTGATTGTACAAGATATTTATGGAGATACCGATACGTCAAAACAATGTCATATCTATTTGCCAGCAGTGCCAGGTACAAAAAAAGAAGGAACTGTTATTAATATGGAGCGCCGTCTATCTGCACTTCGTCCTTCTCTTAAAAAAGAAGAAAATGAACGCACAGATTATGAAATTTTCTACGGCGTGGCAAGTGCTCTTGGATTAAAAGATATTGAAGAAAATTGGAAAACTCCAAAAGATGCTTTCAATTTTATGAGAGCTTGTACAGAAAATATGCCAGATGATATCACAGGAATCGAATATGAAGACTTAGAAAATAGTCATGGAATTCAATGGCCACTTAAGAAAGGGGAAGTCTTAACAGACGATCAGAGACGATTGTATGAAGATGGTAACTTTTTCACAGCTGATAAGAAGGCAAACTTTGTATTTGAAGAGATAAGAGAAAATCCAATTCAATTGACAAAAGAATATCCATATGTCTTAAATTCAGGAAGAGGAACCGTTGGACAGTGGCATACGCAAACGAGAACAAGAGAGATCACAATTGTTGCTGATGCAGCACCAAAAATGGCTTATGTTCTCATGCACCCAAGTCTTGCCAAGGAAAAAGGAATTGCTGAAAACGATATTGTTGAAATTTCTTCTAGCAATGGGCAGAGTGCAGACTTTGAAGTTCATTTTCATGATGGTGTAAGAGAAAATGAATTGTTTGCTCCAATGCATTATATCGAGTGTAATTTATTAACACCTTCTGTATATGATGCATACTCAAAAGAACCTTCTTATAAGGTCGCAGCGGTAAATATAAAACCAAAGAAACAATAGAATAATTGTGAAGAAAGGCGGATATGACGATGAAGCGTATTAAAATTGATCGCAGTAAATGTATCGGTTGTCTTACTTGTGTGACTGCTTGTCGTGTAGCTCACGAATCAAGTGAGGCAAGAAATCGGGTCACTGTAGATTCTAAAAATAAAAATGCACCTATTTTTTGTCGCCATTGTGATTTACCAGAATGTGTTTATACTTGTATGACAGGTGCTATGCACAAAAATAAAGAAACAGGCTATGTGGAATATGATAAAACAAAATGTGCAAGTTGTTATATGTGCATTATGGCATGTCCATATGGAGTGTTAAAGAGCGATGCCTTAACAAAAAAAGAAATTATGAAATGCGATATGTGTGTTCATAGAAGTGAAGATGGAAGTGCAGCGCCTATGTGTGTAGAAAACTGTCCAATGCAAGCTATTACATTTGAGGAGGTGGAATCATCATGCGATATGTAGTCATTGGAGCTAGTGCAGCGGGTATGAATGCAGCTAGTAAGTTAAGAGAATTAAATCCGAACGATGAAATTATTTTAATTTCAAAAGACGAAAATATCTACTCAAGATGTATTTTATACCATCATTTAAAAGGGATCCGTAATTTAGAACAATTATGTTTTGTTGATTTAGACTTTATAGAAAAAAATCAAATTGATTGGAGAAAAGGAAAAGCGGTTGTTCACATTGATAGTGAAAAACAAGAGATTACGTTAGAAGATGAGAGTATTATCTATTATGATAAACTTATGATTGGAAGCGGTTCTCATTCCTTTTTTCCTCCAATTGAAGGTCTTAGGGAAGCCAGCAATGTCGTAGGTTTTCGTAACTTTGAAGATGTAGTGGCTATCGAAGAATACCTTCCAAACGTAGAGCATATCGTTGTTATGGGTGGAGGTCTTGTTGGAATCGATGTGATTGCAGGGCTGTTGCCTCATAAAAAAGACGTGATGCTTGTAGAAATGGGACCTCGTATGTTGCCGATTCAGCTTGATGAAGTAGCGGCAAAGACATATGAAGATGCCTTTCGTAAAGAAGGAGTGAAGCAATATTATGGCACAGGCATTGCTTCTCTAGAAGTGGTTGACAATAAAATTGTCAGTGTCATGTTGCAAGACGGTACGAAGCTACCATGTGATTTGCTCATTTGTTGTGCCGGTGTTCGTTCTAACGTGGAGTTTTTAAAGGATAGTGGGATTGCTTGCGATCGCTTTGGTCTTTTGTATGACGAACATGGAAAAACAAACAAAGACAATGTGTATGGAGCTGGTGATGTCAGCGGAAGAAGTCCAATTTGGCCTGTGGCAGTAAAAGAGGGAATTATTGCCGCTTATAATATGAGTGGAATTGAACGGACATTCGATGATTTCTTTGCTAGCAAATCCACAATGAATTTCTTAGGAATCCCAACATTATCATTAGGAAAGACCTATGATTATGATGACACTTATACGATTGAAGTGAAACAGGATGACCAAGGAAATTATAAGAAGATCATTCATAAAGACGGTATTATTTACGGTGCTTTATTACAAGGAGATCTTTCTTATGCAGGAATTTTAACACAATTAATTCGAGCAAAGATCGATGTTTCAAAAGTGAAAAAACCAATTTTTGATATTGATTATTCTGACTTCTTTAATATCAAAGAAAATTTTGAATTCACTTATAAAGAATAGGAAATAAAAAAGGGTAAAAAGAGAAATATTGAAATAAAAAAATTGAAAAGATAAGGGTTAGAAATCGTGAAAAAATAAAAAAACACGAAATCACTTAATACGATTAAGATTAGGATCATAGGAGAAAATCAATGAATAAAATAAAGAAATTGCCAGTACCGCTTATGCCAGCTATGGTAGGAGCTTGTACCCTATCCAACGTATACTTAGGGCTAGGATATACTTGGATTCGCCATATTACTATGGTAGCAGCCACTGTGATTTGGATTTTATTTTTAATTCGAATTATCACGCAGTGGAAAATATTTAAGGAGGAGTATTCTCAGACCGTATTATGTAGTTTATATGCAGGTTTTACAATGTTAATGATGATTATAGGAAGTTATTTTTATGAATGGTTTCCTACATTTGGAAAAGCCTTTTGGTTGTTAGGCATTGTAATTCATGCTGTGCATATTATTATTTTTACTTATCGAAATATTTTAAAAGGTGTCAATATGGATACCTTTGTACCAAGTTATTTTGTAACATACAATGGAATCATGGTATCCGTAGTTGTCGGTGGAAGTATGAATGAACCACAGTTGCTAAAATGCATTGTTTATTATGGAATTTGTATTTTTACGATTTTGATACCATTTATGATTTATCGATTACGATTTATTCCAATAAAAGATTCTTTTTATCATACACAAGCAATTTTACTAGGACCAAGTTCCCTTTGTGTCGTGACTTATTTAAGTGTTAGTGAAAATCCAAATAAGATTTTATTAGGATATTTATATGTTGCGGTATTGTGTGCTTTGATTTTTATTATTTATAAGTTACCAAAGTTTTTTGAGTTTGAATTTAAACCAACGTATGCAGGGCTTACGTTCCCAATGGCAATTGGGATTGTAGCAACGACAAAAGTATCCGCGTATTTAACTGCGCAAGGACTGGAGTTAGGAGCTTTCTTAAAAGAATTAGCAGGAATTCAGACTTATCTTACAACGGGAATTATCTTTTATGTATTGTTACGAATTTATATGTTAATGAAGAAGGCGTAAAGATGAAGATTCCAGTATTAATATTAGCAGGAGGACAGGGAAGTCGAATGGGATATCGCAATAAGGCGGAACTGCTCATTCGAGAACAGACATTTTTAGAAAAAATTCTACATGAATTTCAAGAAGAACAATGTTATATTTCTACCCGTCCTTCTTATACCCCTGAGATCTCAGGGGTAAACTTAATTATAGACAAAAATGAAAATAGAGGGCCTATGGAAGGAATTTTACAGGCTTTTACACAGACTTCCCATGAAGCGTTTTTTGTCATTGGGTGTGATATGCCATTTATGACAAAGGAAGTCTATCAAGTGTTATGTAGTTATTTTGAACCACCAAAAGGTGTTATCGTTCAAGGAAATAAGAGAAGGTTTACATTAGGGGCAATTTACACACGAGAAATGATGAAGGAAATGACTGCAAAAATAAAAGAAAAAGATTATCGTTTAAAATCACTCTTTCATAAGGAAAATTCAAAAATTTTAACACAAGATCAAATCGATATTGATTTTCAGTGTTTTACAAATATTAATTTTGAGGAAGAGTATCAACAGTTAATAAAAAACAACGGGGGATTTACATGAAAACATTTGTAACATTAAAAGAAGCATTCATATTATTTGAAGAAGAAATTAAACAAAAAGAGGAGACTTGTCTTTGTCCAGTGGAATTTGGCCTAGGACATCGGTTAGCAGAGGATATTTATGCACCGTTTCCACAGCCACCATTTTCAAAAAGTGCAATGGATGGATTTGTCTTTCGAAAAGAAGATATGGGCTGTGTAGAACCGTTTCTGATTCAAGGCGCTTTATATGCGGGAGATAATGCAACCCAATTAATCGAACAAAAACAATGTTTTAAAATTATGACAGGGGCAAAGATTCCAGATAACGGGGCAGTTGTTGTTCAACAAGAGCATTGTGTTGTTGAGGAAAATAAAGTTACGGTTAACGTTTGGCCAAAGAGAATCAATATTTGCTTAAAAGGCGAAGATTTCGGGCAAGGGGAACTACTATTAGAAAAAGGTACCGTTCTTGACTATATTACATTGGCTCTTTTATCTAGCATCGGAAGAACGGAGATAGAAATTTATAAAAAGCCAAGAATAGCAGTATTAGTCAGTGGAAATGAGGTATGGGAACCAGGAAAGCCATTGCCAGAAGGAAAGATTTATGATAGTAATGCCATGATGATAAAGCAAAGACTTTTAACATTAGGTTATGGGGCAAAGACCATCGAGTTTTTACCAGATGATCCAAAAGAAGTGGCGGCTACATTAGAAAAAATGAGTGAGTCTCATGATATTATTATTACAACAGGAGGAGTTTCCGTTGGAGAAAAAGACATTTTTCATGATGCGCTGACCTTTGCTAATGCAAAAAAAGTATTTTGGAAAGTGGCTTTAAAACCAGGGACACCTGCCATTTTTTCTATGCTAAATGAATGTCCGATTATTTCGTTATCGGGAAATCCGTTTGCATCTAGCGTAACATTTGAAGTGCTTGCAAGAAGAGTACTATACTGCTTAACAAAGGATCAAAGATTGCTAGTTGAGACAGTAAGAGGAACGATAAAAAATGGATTTAAAAAGACTGCGGATAAAAGTCGTTTTATAAGAGCAAAATGGAATGGAAAGGAAGTTGAAATTCCAGAAGGCCTACATGCTTCTTATGCTTTAAAAAGTATGGCGGGCTGTAATGCGTTAGCAGAAATTCCTGCCAGTGAAGAGCCACTTAGTGAATCGGCAGAAATTAATGTTTGGCTTTTATAAAAAGCGAGTATTTGTATCAGAAGGAAGAGAAATGAGTTTGAGGATAGAAGATGAGCGAGAAAAAAAGGCCTTATATTTTACAAATATGTGGATTGAAAAATACGGGGAAGACTACGTTTGTACGGGGGCTTACTGCGTATTTAAGTCAACTTGGATATGAAGTGGCGGTTGTTAAGCATGATGGACATGAATTTGATTTGCAATCCTATAACGAAGATAATTTTTTGCATTATAAAGCAGGTGCTAGTGCAAGTGTCGTTTTTTCGAAAGGACAATGGCTTTGTGTACAAAGGGAAAAGAGAAGTCTAGAAAGTTTTATCGAGCAGTTTTCAGACTTTGACTATGTTCTCATTGAGGGATGTAAAAATGCTGCTTATCCAAAGGTTGAAATGCTTCGAAAAGGAATTTCTGAGTCGCCAGTTTCCAATCCGAAAGGACGAATTGGTTGTATTGGAGATGAAATTTATCCAATTAACGAGCCGTGCTTTTTAAAAGAAGATGAAAATCTATATGAGAAGATAATCAAGTACATAGCTTGATTTTATACGATGAATTTTATATAATAAGTCATAAGAAAAAGAATGTTGTAAAATTGATAAGATTTTATAACATTCTTTTCATTTACGCGAAGACAACAAGTATGGAGAGCATGTATGCTCACATATGGCGACTGCCTGCCAACGTGAGAAGTTTGCAAAGCGTATTTTTCATCGTTTAGGCTAAGGCAATCAGTCAAATAGCAAATGGAAAAAGTTCAAGAAAAATATCAGAGTAAGAGAAAGAGATTGAAATTATGATAAAATTAGTAGCAAGTGATTTAGATGGAACGTTATTACAAAATGGCTCTAAAGTATTAGAACCAGAAATTTTTCCGTTAATACGCAAATTAAAAGAAAAAGGAATTCTTTTTGTAGCGGCTAGTGGAAGACAATATGCAAGTCTTAGACATTTGTTTCATGAAGTGGCAGATGATATTGGGTATATTTGTGAAAATGGAGCTCTTGTTATGTATCAAGATCAAGTGCTAGATTGTGTATCTATGGAAGATTCTTTGAAAGAGGAGTTAATTAAAGAAATCCAACAATATGAAGGTTGTGATGCCATGTATTCAACGAAAGATGCTTGTTATATTGAAGAAGGCAATGACGACTTCTTTCATTATTTAAAAGATATTGTAAAAAACAACGTTCATGTAGTAAAAGATTTATTAGAAATCAAAGAACCTTGTATTAAGCTTTCCATTTATCGAAAAGAAGGAATTACAAAAGAGATAGAAGAACATTTTCAAAAAGTGTGTAACGGTCGAGTGTTTCCAGCATCTTCTGGTTTAGCTTGGCTTGATATGTTATTACCAAATGCCAATAAAGGGACAGGGATTTGTGCATTAATGGAACATCTTCAGATTACAAAAGAAGAATGTATGGCATTTGGTGATCAGGCAAATGATATTGCTATGCTAGAGAGTGTTTCTCATAGTTATGCTATGGAAAATGGAGTGGATAGAGTAAAAGAAGTCAGTCGATATCGTTGTTATCGAGTGGAGGATACAATAAAAGAAGTCTTTGGATTAGAAGAATAAGGAGAGTCGTCTATGTTTCAAAAATTTTTTCCAGATGAATATGTAAGTTCCACTTATGAGATTCCATTTGAGCAATATTATGAGGAAGGATATCGAGGGGTGTTATTCGATATCGATAACACTCTCGTTCCTCATGGAGCGCCAGCGGATGAACGGGCAAAACAATTGTTTTTGCGTCTTCAAAAAATCGGATATGAAGTTTGTTTAATGTCCAATAATAAAGAGCCAAGAGTAAAAAGTTTTGGAGAAGCCGTTGGTGTAAAACATTATCTTTTTAAAGCCAATAAGCCTTCTATTACAGGGTATCAAAAAGCGATGGAAAAGATGGGAACGAATACGAGCAATACACTTTTTGTAGGAGATCAAGTGTTTACGGATGTATTTGGTGCAAAAAGAGCGGGGATGAAAAGTATTCTGGTACAGCCAATCCATCCAAAGGAGGAGATTCAGATTGTGCTAAAACGTCATTTGGAGAAAATCGTTTTAAAAGAATACAAAAAACATCAGAAACGAAAGAAATAGAATTCAAAAAAGAAATTGGATAGAAGGAATCGAATCTGCATAAAAGCAGAAAAACAGTTGAAAATAAGAAAGAAGGACTGAAAATGGGAATCAATATTACGGGAAAGACAGGTTTATTGGCGGTACTTGGAACACCAATTCAGCACAGTTTGTCTCCAGCCATGCATAATTTAGCTCTACAAACATTAGGGCTTGATTATACATACTTAGCTTTTGATATTAAGGAAGAAGAAGTAGGACAAGCGTTAGAAGGTTTGAAGTTACTTGGATTTCGAGGTTGTAATTTGACAATGCCTTTAAAAAAGAAGGCATTGGAGTATTGCGATCATTTGTCAGAATCTGCTCGCATTTCAGGTGCAGTCAATACGATTATCAATGATCATGGTATTTTAACTGGAGATACGACAGATGGAACAGGGGTTCTTTGGGCTATGCGTGCCAATGGCCATGAAATGCTTGGAAAGAAAGTTACAATTATGGGAGCGGGTGGGGCTTCTGTTTCCATTGTAACACAAGGGGCCTTAGACGGCGTAAAAGAAATTACGGTTTTTAATCGAAAAGGCGAATCTTTTTCCATGATGGAACAAGTAGCAGAAGAGTTAAATCAAATTACCAGTTGCAATGTGAAGGTATTAACGTTAGAAGATGAGGAAAGACTAAGAAGAGAAATAAAGGAAAGCCAGTTTTTAATCAATGGAACTTCTCTCGGAATGGCTCCTCATGAAGATACTTGTATTTTGCCAGATTTTAGTTATTTTCATAAAGATTTAGTCGTAGCAGATGTTGTTTACAACCCAAGAGAGACAAAGTTTATGAAGTTTGCAAAAGAGGCAGGAGCAGTCGCATATAATGGCCTTGATATGCTCTTATATCAAGGGGCAAAATCGTTTGAACTTTGGATGGGAGTGCCGATGCCAGTAGAACTTGTGAAAGAAAAAGTGTTCGATCCAGAGCGAAAAAAATAAAAATTTTAGGCATGTCCAAAAAAATGGTTGAAAAATCAGAGGTTTTAGTATAAAATATAATAAGCTAATAGTGATTATTTAAGGAGGAATATCTTTATGATATCAGCAGGTGAATTTAGAAATGGTGTTACCATCGAATATGAAGGAAACATTTATCAGATTATCGAATTCCAACACGTAAAACCAGGTAAAGGTGCTGCGTTTGTTCGTACAAAATTAAGAAACATTAAAAGTGGTGGTGTAGTAGAAAAAACTTTCCGTCCAACTGAAAAATGTCCTCAGGCTCATATCGAAAGAAAAGATATGCAGTATTTATATTCTGACGGAGATTTATTCCACTTTATGGACGTAGAAACTTTTGATCAGATCGCTTTAAATGCAGACGCAATCGGCGATGCATTAAAATTTGTTAAAGAAAATGAAATGGTTAAAACAGTTGCTCATGCTGGTGAAATCTTTACAGTTGAACCACCATTATTCGTAGAATTATTAATTACAGAATGTGAACCAGGTGTAAAAGGTGATACAGCAACTGGAGCTACAAAACCATGTACCGTTGAAACAGGTGCAACAGTATACGTTCCTTTATTTGTAAATGAAGGAGATACAATCAAAATTGATACTCGTACAGGAGAATACCTTTCAAGAGTATAATTCCAAAACGAATTTCACTGAATGTTTACCCACGAAAATAGAGTGTTTTCGTGGGTTTTGTAGATCTTTTTTCTTTTTTTCTATCGAACTAAGTTCGATCAATATTCAACCAATTTTCCTCGTTAATATATTGTAACTGAGATTCAATAATTTTAATGTACATTTCGTCTTGCTTTTCAGGTGAAAGTTTCATAACAAGATTTAAAATGGATAAAAAGCGTTCATTTTCATTCTGTATGCTCGTCTTTTAACATTCGGTAAATAGTAGTGGCAGGAAGAATCCCTATCATCAGTAGAGCTAAAAGACCGAGCAATACGATGATAACACCACGATTCGTATAAGCCAGTGTAAGAAAATAAAGACACATACTCAATAATAAAATGATAATATAATAAATTCCATATTTTTTTAAATAACTCTTCATAATGCCTCCCTTATAATTAGATAGTGTCTTTTTAGAATCTAATAACTCATAATTTTGTATAAAATGTTAAAAAAGATTGAAAGTATTATTTTCTTGATAATAATATATAGAAATTAAAAAGTCAAATAAAGATGTATTTATAATAGAAATTGAAAGAAAACAATTGCTTTTTAGATGGCTTGGCAGAGTAAATATTTGGTATGGGAATAGAGGTAAGTCAAAAAAAATAAAAGAAAATACAAAAATGATAGATATTATGCATAAAAATGCAAAAAAGAATTGACATAAAATTTGAGGGAAGGTATCATTTAAGATAGGAAATATAGGGGTATCATCTAAAAATAAAGTAAAAAATGGAGGAGAAAAGAAATTTTATGACAAAATTAGAGATGAAAGAAGCCGTGATAAAGGCGATCGATGAAAATAAAGAAAAGCTATTTGCTGTAAAAGATCAAATTTATTGCAATCCAGAGTTTGGATACAAAGAGGTAAAGACTACCGATACGGTTGCTACTTATTTAGAAAAAGAATTAGGGTTGTCTGTTGAGAAAAATATTGCAGTTACTGGCTGCCGTGCCCAAATAGAAGGAAAAACAAAAGGACCTTGTATTGCCATTATGGGAGAGCTTGATGGGATCAGTTGTAAAGAGCATAAGGATGCAAATGAGATCGGAGCGAGCCATACTTGTGGGCATTTTTTACAGATTACAGGAATGCTCGGTGCAGCCACAGGTCTGGTTAAGAGTGGGGTTATCAATGAGTTAGATGGATTAATCGATATAATTGCCACTCCAGCGGAAGAGTTTATTGAATTAGAGTACCGCGATCAGCTGAAAAAAGAAGGAAAATTAACCTATTTTGGCGGAAAACAAGAGCTAGTAAAGAAAGGATATCTTGATCATGTGGATATGGCTATGATGTTTCATTCTCAAGACTTAGGGGAGGCACAGGCACTTATTGGACCAGAAAGCAATGGATTTGTTGGAAAGAAAATTCATTTTATTGGAAAAGAATCCCATGCAGGTTCTGCTCCTTATGATGGAATCAATGCCCTAGATGCAGCCATGTTAGCAATCAATAATGTCAATGCTCTTAGAAGTACTTTTAAGGAAAGTGAACGAGTTCGATTCCATCCAATTATTACAAAAGGAGGGGATATCGTCAACGTAGTTCCTGCTGATGTTCATATGGAATCTTATGTTCGTACAAGAACGATAAAAGGATTAGAGGAAGTGAACGAACGAGTGAATCGAGCGATTCAGGCTGGGGCAATGGCAGTAGGAGCGAAAGTAGAAATTACAGAAATTCCAGGATATTGCCCAATCTTAAAACAACCAGAGTTTGATGAAATGATGAAGAAAAACTTAGAGGCGTTAGGATTAGAAGGAAAGATTATTGATGGAGGCGACTTTACAGGATCTTTTGATTTTGGAGATATTTCTCATTTAATGCCAGCGATTCATCCAATGATTGGAGGAGTTAAAGGAGGACTTCATACAAAAGAATTCCAAGTGGTTGATGAAGAACTTGCTTGTATTCTTCCTGCCAAGGCAATGGCCATGACGATCATTGATTTGTTGTACGATGGGGCAAAAGGCGCTAATGAGATTTTAAAAGATTTCAAACCAAAGATGACAAAAGAAGAATATTTAAAATTTTTACAGAAAAATGATCGCACAATTTTATATGGGGAAGGGTAAATCACAATGAAACAGATGAAAAATAGTCAAAAACTTTTTATGGATTATCGTGTTTATATTACTGCATTTGTAGCTACAATAGTAAGTGAATGGATTGGGTCAGCAAAAATTCCATTGGGACTAGGAAGTATTATTTTGTTGCCGATGATTTATGCTATGATTCTCTGTCTGATTGTCTATTTGATGAAGCCTTTAAAATGGTTAAAAGAAAGACAATCTGAAACGGCTAGTAGTTTAATTTCCATTGGTATTACTCTTTTAATAGGAAAGATTAGTATTACAAGTGGAGTTGCTATTAAAGAAATTATTACGGCAGGCCCCGCATTAATCTTACAAAATCTAGGAAACTTAGGAACGATTTTATTTGCTCTGCCAGTGGCTCTTTTATTAGGATTTAAACGAGAATGTATTGGTATGACACATTCCATTGGAAGAGAGCCAAACGTGGCATTAATTTCAGAAAAATATGGTTCTGATACGCCAGAATTTCGTGGGGTCATGATGGTATATGTGGTTGGAACCGTATTTGGCACTATTTTTATGGGAGCAGCCGCAAGTTTTTTAGCAAGTGCCACTCCAATCTCAGTGGAAGCCTATGCTATGGCAACTGGGTGTGGAAGTGCGGGTATGATGACAGCAGCATTAGCCCCATTATTAGAATTGAAAAAAGAAGCGGCAACCACATTGACCGCCTACGCAAGCATTAGTAACTTGATTTCAAGTATTGGTGGGCTTTATATTTCGATTTTCCTTGGATTACCATTGACAGAAAAGCTCTATGAAGTTTTGGAACCAAAACTTGGAAGAAGAAAAAGAGAGAAATAGGGAGAGAAACATGGAAAAGAGAATGACATTGGATCAAGTGCTAGAATGGACATTAGTATTATTAATTACAGGTACGATTATTGTAGTTGGAAATCTCATTGGATATGAGCATAATATTATAGAGTCAATTCCAGGAATGCTAATTTTAGTTGGAATTAGTGTTGTAGGGCTCATATTAGCAAAAGTAATTCCAATCAATATGCCAGCTATGTGTTATATTTCTATTATTGGTATTTTACTTGCGCTACCAATGAGTCCAACCAGTGACTTTGTTGTAGAGGCTACCAATAAAGTAGAATTAATGGCCATTTGTACACCAGTTCTTGCTTACACAGGAATATCTATTGGAAAAAGTTGGGCAGAATTTAAAAAAATTGGATGGAGAGGTGTCGTTGTAACACTTTTAGTAATGTTCGGTACCTTTTTTACATCTGCTCTTTGTGCGGAGATTTTAATTCGAATTACAAAATAGAAAATGAATGGGACGATTTTTCATAATCGTAATAGAAGGCGAAAAGACCAGTTAATTGAGGAGATCGTGTTATCTTCTTCATTAACTGGTCTTTTTAAATACTAAGATCATTTCCAAAAACTACGTTGAACATTTTCACAAGACAGAAAAAAACGATGCTTTCTTTAATGTTGTTCTCTTTGTTTTAATAACAATTCTTCTAATGCTTCATCGCTAACGCTGATGAACACATCTTCTTCTTCTTCGTTGAGTCCAAGATATTGTGCTAAAGTTCTTGTATCGTCGCTAAAATTCCATTTTGAAATATAAGAGTCAATTTCGTCAAATTCGATTTCTCCTGCTAAAAAGCGTTCTTTAAAATTCATATACAACTTCCTTTCTAAACATTCTACTAGTAGTATAGCATATTTTTATGATTCCTTCATATATTGAAAAAGAAATATTTCACAGGGATTTTTAAGAATTTTTAGGAAAAGGAGGAGAATAAAAATGGGACAAAATAATTCGCTCTATGAATATCTGGCAGTATCATTGAGAAAACCATTGCAATCATGGTTTTTAAAAGGTGAGAAATTACAAGAAATTCGTTTGAGAATCGGACAACCACTGATGATTCGCTATGATGGAGAAGAATTTTTCTTAACAGAGCAAGGCGATGGGTATCGAGTATGGGAGTTAGAAGAAGGAAAACGAAAAAAAGTATTTTATGTTACCGAAGAACAAATGCAAGAAACCCTTTCTTATTTAAGCGATTATAGCCTTTATGCCTATGAAGAAGAAATCAAACAAGGTTTTTTTACCGTGGGTGGTGGATGTCGAATTGGTGTCTGTGGAAAGGCAGTTGTAGAAAATGGAGAGGTAAAGACGATTTATCCTGTTTCCTCCTTAAATATTCGATTTGCCCATGAAATAAAAGGTTGTAGTGATGAAATCCTTCCTTTTTTACTTGATGGGGAGCGCTTTCTTTCTACTTTAATTGTGTCACCACCTTTATGTGGAAAAACAACGATACTCAGAGATTGTATTCGGAATCTTTCCAACGGGGGAAGCTATGAAAGGCAAATGAAAACCTATTATTTTCATGGAAAAACAGTTGGAGTGGTCGATGAAAGAGGAGAGATTTCCGATTTCTTTTGTGGTATGGCACAACACGATTTAGGAATTCAGACTGATGTCTTATCCCAATGCCCAAAAGTAGAAGGAATGATGATGTTAATTCGGACGATGGCACCAGAAATTATCGCGGTTGATGAGATTGGATCGGAAGAGGAAATGAATACGATGATTTATGGAATGAATTGTGGATGTTCTCTTTTGGCGACGGCGCATAGTTCTTCGATGGAGGAATTGTTAAAGAAAAAAGCATTTCAAAAGGTAAAAGAAGAAAAGATGTTTGAACGATATGTTATTTTAAGTCGGAGAAATGGCGTTGGGACAATCGAGAAGATTTATGATGGGGATGGACAACGGATATGGGAGAATAAGGAGCGGAAATGATTAAGTGGAGTGGGATTTTTTTAATGGCAATGGCATCGGTTTTATTGGGGTTTCAAAAGAGTATGATATTTTCGGAACGATTAAAGTCGCTATATCAATGGAAGCAATGCTTTTTGCTGATTCAAAGAGAAATCGAATTTCAACAAGCCTCCTTACCTTTGATTTTTACTCGACTATCCAACAAGATGAGAGGGGAATTTGGAGAAATATTTGCACAATTGGCAGAACAGTTACAGCAAAAGCATGGAGAAGATTTTTCTATTATATGGGAGAATATGTGGAGAAGGTCGTATAAAAAAATGTGTTTCACTGTGGAAGATTTGGAAGTGATTTTAAGTTTTGGAAGAAATTTTAGCGGTGTCGATCGAAAAAAACAAGTGGCTGCTATTGACTATTTTTTGGCACAACTAGAAGAACAATTAGAAGATGCAAGAGAGCAAAAAAAGATGGGACAAAAATTATATCAGACGCTTGGCGTTGTTGGTGGATTTTTTCTTATTATCGTTTTGGCATAGAGATATGGAAAAAGAAAAGGAGGGAGAAAATGACGGTCAATTTGATTTTTAAAATTGCAGCTATGGGAATTATGGTATCGGTCTTTGGACAAGTGCTAAAGCATTCGGGTAGAGAGGAACACGCATTTTTAGTGAGTTTAGCAGGGCTTATTATCGTTTTGTCGTGGGTAATTCCCTATGTATATCAGTTGTTTGAAAGCATGAAAGGGTTATTTCGATTATAGAGAGGGAGAAGAGAATTGTTAGTAAGAGGAAGAGATAGGAAGTAGGTGAAACGATGGAAGTTGTAAAAGTCGCCATGGTTGGGGTTTTAGCTGTTATTTTAGCATTAAAATTTAAAACCATTCATCAAGAATATAGTCTGTATTTGATGATAGCAGCAGGGTTAGTTTTAATGGGAATTGCTCTTTCTCAACTGGAACTTTTAATCGCATATATTAAAACGATTTATGGCTATCTTATGTTAGATTCCCTTTATCTAAAGATTTTAATGAAGATTATAGGGATTGCTTATTTATGCGAGTTTGCGTCAAATATTTGTAAAGATGCAGGATATAGCTCCATTGCAGGTCAAATTGAAATGGCGGGAAAGTTAACGATTTTAATTGTGAGTATGCCAGTGATGACCGCATTGCTTGATACATTAAAAAGTTTTTTGCATACATAAAGACAAGGAGAAATTATGGTAGTAAAAGGAAAGCGATGGATTTTATTTTTCGTTCTCATATGGAGCTTTTTACCATGTCAAAGTGTATATGGGGCGGAGGTTTCTTCGGATCTTTCTATTAATGATTATAATTTTAGTGGAATTGAAGAAGCGTTAAAAGAACAAGGGATGGATAGTTTTTCTTTTCAAGAGGTTGTGAAATTGCTTATGAAAGGAGAGGTGGTAGAAGCAGTTAATAAAATAGGCGATGGAATTATGAATACTATTTTGCAAGAATTTATTGGCAATAAGAAGTTATTGATCCAGCTTGTTGCTGTTTCTATTTTTTCCGCTGTTTTCACAAATTTCTCTAATGCTTTTTCCAGTGATGGCATTGGAGAAGCCGGTTTTTTTGTTACTTATTTAGTTGTTTTTACGATTTTAGCATCTTCTTATGGAATTGCTGTTGTAATAACAAAAAATGTGGTGGAAAGTCTATTAAATTTTATGAAAGTATTAGTTCCAGCATTTTGTATGTCAGTTACAACGGTTTCGGGATTCACAAGTTCTTCGGGTATTTATGGACTGTTGATGTTAGGAGTTCTTTTAGCGGATTATTTTATTTTAACAATAATTTTACCATTTGCGAATCTCTATTTTATGTTGCAAATGGTGGATCATTTAAATCAAGAAAAACATTTTTCAAAACTTGCAGGAATGATACAAAAAGGGATTGATTGGGGATTAAAAAGTCTGTTTACAGGAATTGTGGGTGTACAAGTATTGCAAAGCCTATTATTGCCTGCCATTGATTCTGTGAAAGGAACGGTTGTTCAAAGGGGGGTATCTTTAATTCCAGGAGCGGGACAGGCCATTTCTACTGTGTTAAGCACAATGCTTGGAGCAGGTGTCATTATAAAAAATAGTATTGGAGTAGCAGGCCTTTTATGTATTTTAGTTTATATTAGTCTGCCTGTTATTAAGTTATGTGTGTTTTCCGTTGGATATCAGTTCGTTTCTTCTGCATTACAACCCATTGGGGATAAACGAATCGTAAACTGCATATCCGATGCAGCAAATGGAATAAAAATGTTATTGAAAGTAATTTGGGTCGTATCTGCCTTGTTTATGCTTAGTTTAGTGTTGGCTATTGCTTCTACCAATGTTGTCTACTATAGTCAGTGATAGAAAAAGAAGGGAAAGGGAAGGATTGTGTTAGAAGTTATTTATTCTTATGTAGAAAAAATCGTGGTTTTTGGAATTTTTGTAACAATTATATCAAAGATTTTGCCTAATAAAAACTATGGAAAATATATGAAGCTCTATACTGGATTTTTATTTTTGATTTTACTGTTATTCCCACTGATTCGAATGACAGGAGTCGAACAAAATTTTAAAAACTTTTATGATTCTTATGATATTTCTTTGCAATACGATGGAATCGAACAAGAGGCAAAAGAGATTCTTTATGAAAGATATGAAGCAACGTTAAATAAACAGATTGAAAAAGTATTAGAAGAACAAGGGTATGCGGTAGCAAACGTATCGGTAAAAACTGATGCGAAAGAAGAAGGAAAGGTAAAAGCAGTGCTTGTTACATTGCAAAAAGGGGAAGAGGAGGAAGTTGTTCCAACCATTACGATTGCACCTATTAAGGCGGATTCAAAAGAAGAGGAAGAGGAACAAGAAAAGCAAACAGCGATGGAACAAAAGGAGGAAAAAGAGATCCAAGAACTGGTGCAGACGATTTGTGATCAAGATGAAAGTATTGCGGTGGAGGTAGTCCAATGAAACAAGAAGATTTAAAACAAAAAATAATGGAGAAAATAAAAGAGATAGGTATAACAAAAATTTTGCTTCTTTTATTGGCTGGGGTCATATTAGTTATGACAAGTCTACTAGAAACAGAGCCGAAAACAAGTGAAAAGAAAGAACAAGTAGCAGTAACGGATCAGAGTGATTTAACGGCAATTAAAACACAGCAAAAAAAATATAAAGAACAATTAGAAAAACAACTGTCCGATGCCTTATTACAGGTGGAGGGGGTTGGGAAGACAAAGGTAATGATTACACTAAAAGGAACAGAAGAGATCGTTGTCAATAAAGATACTCCCTATGAAGAAGAGACGACAAAGGAAAAAGATAGCACAGGCGGAGAAAGAGAACAGACTAGTGTGAGCCAAAAAGAGGAAACCGTTCTTGTAACGGATCGGGAAGGAAATAGTGTGCCTTATGTGATTAAACAATTAGAGCCAGAGATTGCAGGAGTCGTCGTTGTGGCAGAAGGAGGAGGAAGCGAACAAGTAATTCAAGAAATAACCGATGCTTGTGAAGTATTATTTTCACTACCTGTACATAAGATTAAAGTAATGAAAATGAAAACAATGTAAAAGTGTAAACAGGAGGTTTCTTTATGAAGAATATCGTGAAAAAAAATCAATTGATTATTACTGCTCTTTCTATTATGATTGCAGTAGCTGGTTATTTAAATTTCTCTGGAAGAGAAATGTCGGTAGCACCACAGGATTTAGAAGTTTCTAATATGGAGACAGCAGGAGAAGAAGGGACAGAGGCATTAGAAAGTACAGAAACATTAGAAAGTACAGAAGCAGTGGATACGATGGACATTTCGGATGCAGATGAAATAGCAGACGTAGCTTCCAATGAGGGAGCCGTTGGAAATATGGATGATGCAGAAGTGTCCGCTCCTGTCCTTGATGAGGTGCAGACAGAAGACTTAGGAATTGGAGATGCAGTGTTAACAGAAGCACAGGCAGCTGATTTTATTACAAAGGCAAAACTTGCCAGAGAACAGACGAGAGCAAAGAGTAAAGAAATGTTGATGAATATGATTGAAAATGATAAAATCGATGCAAAGAGTAAAGAACAAGCGGAACAAAAAGTGCTCAAATTAACAGAAAATATGGAAATGGAAACACAAGTAGAACAGTTATTAGGAGCAAAGGGATTTTCCAATTCTGTAGTAAGTATTAGTAACGACAATACGGATGTATTGATTGCAAAGGAAAAGTTAAGTGAAGTGGAAAAGGCACAAATTGAAGATATTGTAATGAGAAAAACAGGAATGGATATGGATCAGATCGTAATCTCTACAATGAAAAATCAAAAATAAAATTGCAAATTAAACTAAGTTTGGGTATAATGAAACTATGGTGATAAGCTGGGCTCATATAAAACAGCTTAAGAAAAAGCTTGAGATAAAGGAGGTCCGTTTTATGAGTAAAGAACAAGATAAAGTAATTCAATATAAGATACATGAAGAGGGCAAGATTGGAGAAGTTCAAATTGCAGATGAAGTTGTTGCGATTATCGCAGGGCTTGCAGCAACAGAAGTAGAAGGTGTTTCTAAAATGGCAGGCAATATTACAAATGAACTTGTAAGCAAGCTAGGAATGAAAAATCTTTCAAAAGGTGTTAAAGTTGCCGTTACTCCAGAAAGTGTTAGTGTGGATCTCGCATTAGAGTTAGAGTTTGGTTATAGTATTCCTGCAGTATCTGCTACTGTGCAAGAAAGAGTAAAATCTGCCATTGAAACGATGACAGGTCTTACCGTAGATGAAGTGAATATTCGTATTGCTGGTGTTTCTTTAGAAAACGAGTAAGCGTATTGAATCAAACATAAGCATATACGGACAGAGTTTTTGATCGTAAGTTGCCTTTATGGAGACAGAGTACAAGATGCCGTCTTGTTTGCATGAAAAGCTCCTATGATAATTATGCTTTTCATCGTTAAATAACAATAGACGGCATATTTTGTGCTTATGTTATAAAAAATTCAAAAAGAAAAAAAGAATCAATAACAAGAGGATAAAAAACATGAAACGAAGTGAAGTTAGAGAACATATATTTAAAATTGTATTCCGTACATCTTTTTACCCAAACGAAGAGTGGAAAGAACAAGAGGAGTTATACCTTGATCAATTGAGTATTTCCCTTGCCAATAAATGGAAAGAATCTCACTCTATTGAAATAGATATCGCTCCATATGAAGATGCGGTGAGAAAGATTGAAAAAGAAATGAAAGAAATTGGAGTTCGAGCAGAAGCCATTATGGCTCAATTAGAAGAGGTGGATTCTGTTATCGAAAGAATCAGCGAAGGCTGGAAAATTGGACGTATTGGAAAAGTAGAGCTTGCAATTTTAAGAGTAGCTGTCTATGAGATCCAAAAAGACGAAGAGATTCCAACAGGTGTTGCGATCAATGAAGCTGTGGAACTTGCAAAAGTCTATGGAACTGAGAAATCAGCCAAATTTATCAATGGATTGTTAGCAAAGCTTGCATAGGAGTGAGTCATGGAGAAGATATATACCGTAGCGCAAGTCAATGGGTATATCAAGAGGCTCTTCGTTAGTGATTATGCTTTAAACAACATTTATATCAAAGGGGAAGTATCCAATTGTAAATACCATTCCTCAGGTCATATTTATTTTACACTAAAAGATGGGAGTAGTGCCATTAGTTGTGTTATGTTTGCAGGTGCAAGGATGACAGGATTGACGTTTCGATTAATGGATGGACAAAGTGTTGTTGCAGGCGGAAATGTAAGTGTATATGAACGAGATGGGAAATATCAGCTCTATGCCAAAGAAATTTTTCTTCATGGAGCTGGTGCTCTTTATGAAGAGTATGAACGTTTAAAGCAGAAACTTTATGAAGAAGGTCTGTTTGATATGGAGAGGAAAAAGCCAATAGAAAAATTTCCAAGGAGAGTTGGGATTGTAACGGCATCGACAGGTGCGGCTATTCGCGATATTGAAAGCATTGCGAAGAGAAGAAATCCTTATGTACAATTAGTGTTATACCCTGCAAAAGTGCAAGGGATTGGCGCCAGTGAATCCATTGTACGAGGAATCAAAAGGCTTGATCAAATGAATATGGACACTATCATAATTGGTAGGGGAGGAGGCTCTATTGAGGATCTTTGGGCATTTAACGAAGAGATTGTCGCTAGGGCTATTTTTCGTGCAAAGACACCGATTATATCGGGGACAGGGCATGAAACGGATACAACCATTGCAGATTATGTAGCGGATCTTCGAGCACCGACACCATCTGCAGCTTGTGAGCTTGCAATTCCTGATATTCGAGGGATCTTCGAGCAGTTTCATAGTTATGAAGAGGCGTTAAAATCTCCGATTCTGAGAAAAGTGGAGCGATATCGACATCGATTGGAACTGATGGAATGGAAATTAGAGCAAAATAGTCCAAGCCATCGGTTACAAGAGCAAAAGATGCGATTGGCTGATTTAGAACTTCAGTTAGAAGAGAGCATGAAAAGAAAGATCGAGCGGACAAAAAATCGTTTAGTCCTTTATACCGAACGGTTAAATGGGTTATCTCCAACGGCAAAGTTGGCAAGAGGATATGGCTATGTGACAGATCAAGACGAGAAAACAGTCACTTCTGTTACCGATGTACAAAAGGGAGAGGAGATTAAAGTCACATTGCTTGATGGAACGATACATGCAGTTGTAAAAAATACGACAAGGAAGGAATAAAAGAATGGCAAAACGTGAATTATCAATAGAGAAGGCGTTTGAAAATTTGGATGGAATTATAGAAAAATTAGAAGATGAAAATACAAAATTATCGGATTCCATCGCTCTTTACTCAAAAGGAGTAAAACTTTTAAACGACTGCAAACAATCTCTTGATCGGATCGAGAAACAAATGATAATTCTCGATGATGATGAGGAGGAGAAGGATGAGTTTTAAAGAAACATTAGTTCAAAAAACAAATGAGATAGAAGAAATTATTTATCGTTATCTTCCAGAAGAAACTGGATTGCAAAAAACAGTGATAGAAGCGATGAATTATGCCATAAAAGCGGGTGGAAAAAGGCTACGCCCTATGTTAATGGCGGAAACTTATAAAAAGTTTGGTGGAGAAGAGAATATAATTGAACCATTTATGGCAGCTATCGAGATGATTCATACGTATTCTTTAGTCCATGATGATCTTCCAGCCCTTGATAATGATGAATATCGTAGAGGAAGAAAAACGACTCACGTTGTCTTTGGAGAAGATATGGCTATTTTAGCAGGGGATGCCTTGTTAAATTTTGCTTTTGAAACCGCTTCTTTGGCATTTAGCATGAAACCAGATGATCCAAAAATAGGACGTGCTTTTCAAATATTAGCATCAAAACCTGGAATCCATGGTATGATCGGAGGACAGACGGTGGATGTAGAACAAACAGGAAAAGCATTGACGTTAGAACAGATTTTATTTATTCATGAGAAAAAAACAGCAGCATTGCTTGAATGTTCTATGATGATTGGTGCAGTTTTGGCTGGTGCTACTAAAAGTGAAATCTATGAAGTAGAACAGGCGGCAAGGGATATTGGATTGGCATTCCAAATTGAAGACGATATTCTTGATTTAATAGGAAATGAAGAGGAATTAGGAAAACCAATTAACAGTGATGAAAAAAATGGAAAGACAACTTATGTAACATTAAAGGGAATTGATATGGCAAGACAGGATACCGAGTTGTTAACGAAAACAGCCATTCAAAGGCTAGAAATGTTACGGGGAGAAAATCCATTTTTAATGGATTTATTACAATATCTTGTGGCACGAAGAAAATAGAGAAAACATTTGTGCATAGGAGAATAAATTTAGAAAAGGAACGATTATGTTAGAGAAAATTAATCAGGTGAATGATATAAAGAACCTTAAGCCAGAAGAGTATTCCCTTTTGGCAAATGAAATCCGTTGCTTTTTGCTCGATCACATTAGTAAAAATGGAGGACATTTAGGCTCTAATTTAGGAACTGTCGAATTAACTATGGCACTTCATCTGGCTCTTGATCTTCCAAAGGATAAAATTGTATTTGATGTAGGACATCAGTCTTATACCCATAAAATTTTAACAGGACGAAAAGAAGGCTTTAAAAATCTACGACAATTTGGTGGTGGTAGTGGCTTTCCTCGCCCAAATGAAGATGAAACCGATGTGGTGATTGGAGGCCATAGTTCTACCTCTATTTCTTCCGCATTGGGTCTTGCTATGGCAAGAGAAATAAAAGGAACGGATGAAACAATTGTAGCCGTAATTGGAGATGGTGCACTTTCAGGCGGTATGGCCTATGAAGCGTTAAATAATGTTGGACGATTAAAAAAGAATTTTATTATTATTTTAAATGACAATAATATGTCGATTTCTGAAAATGTTGGTAATATGTCTCGTTATTTAAATCAACTTCGTGTGCGCCACAGTTATCAAGAACTAAAAGGGAATGTGAAAAAAGCGATTATGAGCATTCCAAAAATTGGTCCAGATATTACGGAAAAAGTGAAACGATATAAAAATGGAATTAAGCAGATGGTAATTCCAGGAATGTGGTTTGAAGAGATGGGAGTCACTTATATCGGTCCCATTGATGGCCATAATATTGAATTAATGAAAGAAACCATATTGTCTGCAAAAGAAATCGATGGGCCAATTTTAATTCATGTTGTAACAAAAAAAGGGTGTGGATATTTGCCAGCAGAGCGATATCCAGAGAGATTTCATGGAGTTAGTCCATTTGAATTAGAAACGGGTAAGGCGAAGAAGAAAAAAGAAAAGGCGGATTATACCGATGTCTTTGCCAACCGATTAGTGAAGTTAGGGGAAATTCATGAAAATCTTGTGGCGGTTTGTGCTGCTATGCCATCGGGAACTGGTTTGAATCGATTTCAAGAAAAATATCCAGAACGCTTTTTTGATGTAGGAATTGCAGAAGAACATGCAGTTACTTTTTCCGCAGGGTTAGCCACAGCAGGAATGAAACCAGTGGTTGCTGTTTATTCTACTTTTTTACAAAGAGCGTATGATCAGATTATTCATGATATTTGTATTCAAAAGCTACCAGTGGTGTTAGCAGTGGATCGTTCAGGAATTGTTGGGGCTGATGGAGAAACCCATCAGGGGATTTTTGACACTTCTTATTTAACTTCCATACCGAATATGACAGTAATGGCACCTAAAAATCGCTATGAATTAAGTCAGATGCTTGATTTTGCCATTGATTATGACGGGCCAATTGCTTTAAAATACCCAAGAGGAACCGCTTATACAGGACTAAAGGAATATCAAGCTCCGATTGTTTTAGGAAAAAGTGAAGAGATCGCAATTGGAGATGGCTCCGTTGCTATTTTCGCCGTTGGAAGTATGGTAGAAGAAGCGGTAAAAAGTGTTGAGATTTTAAAAGAAGAAGGAATTATAGCAAGTCTTATTAATGTCCGATTTGTAAGTCCTATTGATGAAGAATGTATCATAAAACAGGCAAAAGCGCATAAACTCATTGTCACAATGGAAGAGACAGTAGAGCAGGGAAGTTTTGGACAAAAGATGGCCACCCTGTTGATGAAAGAGGGCATAAAAAGAGAGTTTTTAAACTTCGCGATTAAAGATGAATTTGTCCCTCATGGAGCTTCGCCAATTTTGAAGCAGCAATTGGGACTTGATGGAGCATCTATGGCAAAAGAGATTGCCAAAAGAAAAAATGCAATGAGGTAAAAAAAATGGAAAAGAAACAAAAGGCAAAAGAGCGTTTGGATCTCTTAATGATGGAGCAAGGACTTGCTACTTCAAGAGAAAAAGCAAAGGCGATTATTATGTCAGGAATTGTCTATGTAGATGGACAAAAAGAAGATAAAGCAGGTTCTATGATCAAGAGAACAGCAAAAATTGAAGTACGTGGAACGACTTTAAAATATGTTAGCCGTGGTGGTTTAAAATTAGAAAAAGCCATGGACTGTTTTGGCGTTACATTACAAGATAAAATCTGTATGGACGTTGGTTCTTCAACGGGCGGATTTACCGATTGTATGTTACAAAATGGAGCTGTTAAAGTGTATTCTGTTGATGTAGGGCATGGACAGTTGGATTGGAAACTTCGAAACGATGAGCGAGTCGTCTGTATGGAAAAAACAAATATTCGTTATGTTACATTAGAAGATGAGAGAATAGAAGGGCCTATTGATTTTGCATCTATTGATGTTTCTTTTATTTCCCTTACAAAAGTGTTGCCAGCTGTTCGCAATCTTTTAAAAGAAAATGGGGAGATTGTAAGTTTAATTAAGCCACAGTTTGAAGCTGGACGAGAACAAGTTGGAAAAAAAGGAGTTGTTCGTGACCAAAAAGTGCATCTTCAGGTGATAGAGATGGTGACAGAATTTGCCATCTCCATCGGATTTGAATTGTTACATTTAGATTTTTCACCAATCAAAGGGCCAGAAGGTAATATTGAATATTTATTACATATGCGAAAACTAGGTGAAGGTGAAAAGGTGGAAGAAATTCCATTTGATCGAGAAAAAGTCGTAACAGAATCCCATCAGACATTATAAGGGTGGAGGAGGAATAGAATGAGGAAGTTTTTGATTGTTACGAACCGAACAAAAGATACCGATCTCTCGGTTACAAGAAAGATAGAGCGATATTTAACAGCACGAGGTGGAAGCTGTAAAATTTATGATAAGCCAGAAGAGATGCCAGAAGAATTTTTAGAAGAAGGATTAGAATGTGCCATCGTTCTTGGAGGAGATGGCACGATCCTTCAGGCGATCACACCGCTTGTTTATTTTCAAATTCCAATTCTTGGTGTTAATATGGGAACGGTCGGTTTTTTAGCAGGGGTTGAGCTAGATGATTTAGAAGAGGCTATGGAAGCCTTATTAAAGGATGAATATGAATACGATGAACGTATGATGTTAGAAAGTACCGTATATCGTAATGATAAAGTTATTTTTAAATCTGCAGGAGTCAATGATATTGCCATTAGCAGAAGCGGATTTTCAAGAATTATTCGTTTTAAAATATGGGCAAATGGTGAATTAGTGGATTCTTATGGAGCAGATGGAGTCGTTCTTGCAACGCCAACAGGTTCTACAGGATATAATTTATCGGCAGGAGGGCCAGTTGTAAGTCCACGTTCTGATGTTTATATTATTACACCAATTTCTCCTCATTCCTTGACAAGTAGAAGCATTGTGGTATCAGGAGAAGAGAAAGTTGTATTAGAGGTGGAGCGCATTGGACAAAATCATATGGAAGAGGCTTTTATTACTGTAGATGGACAGCACGGAACCCGTTTAAAAGGAAAAGATCGGATTGAAATTCGACGGGCCGATGTGAAGACATGTTTATTAAAAGTCGGAAAAACAGGATTTTATGAGGTATTAAGAAGTAAAATGGGAGGCAGAAAATTAGGAAAGGAAGTATAGGATGAAGTCAAAAAGACAAGAGAAAATTATTGAAATTATTGAAAGTCAAGATATTGAAACACAAGATGAATTAGCTGAAAAATTACAACAGGCAGGATTTCCAACAACGCAGGCCACTATTTCAAGAGATATTCGTGAAATGAAATTGACAAAGATTTCAGCTCCTGGTGGAAAACAAAAGTATATTGCCTTAAAAACAAAAGATTATCAGACCACAGAAAAATATAAACGTGTGTTAGCCGATGGTATTTTATCATTAGAAGCTGCACAAAACTTAATTGTTATTAAGACAGTGGTTGGAATGGCAATGGCAGTTGCCACAGCGATTGATAACTTGCATATTAATGGAATTATGGGATGTATCGCTGGAGATGATGCAATTTTTTGTGTGACAAAAGATAACGACATAGCAAAAGACGTAATTAAAAATATTAAAAAGTTGGCAATTCATCAAAACGCAATCAGATAGGGAGGCAATTAGCGCATGCTTTTGAATCTGCACGTAAAAAATCTTGCTTTAATTGATGAAATTGAAGTGGATTTTATGGAGCACTTGAATATTATGACTGGAGAAACGGGAGCAGGTAAATCGATTATTATTGGTTCTATTAATGCAGCATTAGGTGGAAAATTATCAAAAGATGCCGTTCGGGATGAATCAAAAGATGCTTTAATCGAATTATTGTTTCAAATTGATTCTCCAAAAATTCGAGATATTTTGGAAGAAAATGGAATTTCGGTGATGGAAGATGGACAACTTTTAATCAGTCGCAAGCTTTCTCATGGAAGAAGTATTAGCCGTATTAATGGAGAAACTGTTTCTCTAAGTCAATTAAAAGAGTTGGGAGCTTATTTAATTGATATTCATGGACAACATGAACATCAGTCATTGCTTCATAAAAACTATCATCTTCTTGTGCTAGATCGGTTTGCAGGAAAAGAGATTCTACCATTAAAAGAAAGAGTAAAACTTGCCTATGATGAATGGCAGGACTTAAAAAGAGAATGGGAAGAGAGCACAGTTGATGAGGAGCAAAGACAAAGGGAAATTAATTTTTTAGAATATGAAAAAACAGAGATTGAAGAAGCAAAGCTAAAGCCAAAAGAGGATGAAGAATTGCAAATCCAGTATAAAAAGATGGCAGGTGCAAGAGAGATTACAGAGCTTTTATCCACTTCGTATTTGATGACTGGATACGGTCAAGAAGGAGCAGGAGATTTAATTGGAAGAAGTCTTCAAAAAATTGCGCAAGCCATGTCTATGGATAAAGATTTAACTCCTCTTTATGAGCAGATTAGTGAGATCGATAATCTTTTGAATGATTTTAATAGAGAAGTATCCGATACCATGGGTGATTTTAATTTTGATGAAGAGAGTCTTTTAGAGGTGGAGAAACGCCTTGATTTAATTAATGGATTTAAAGTAAAATATGGGAATTCCATAGAAAAAATTCAAGAATATTTAGAAACTATTTCTGAAAAATTAGAAAAACTTTATCATTATGAAGAATATAGGAATAATCTTCATAAAAGATTGGAACAATCAAAAGAAAGACTAGAAAAAGAAGCAGAAAAATTATCAAAGGTTCGAAAAAAATATGCCAAACAATTGATTCCAAAAATAAAATATGCATTATTAGAGCTTAATTTTTTAGATGTAGAATTTGATATGCAATTCGAAACCTTAAAAGAAGTAAGGGAAAATGGAAGAGACGATGCATGCTTTGTTATTTCCACAAACCCTGGAGAACCGATGAGACCGATTCATGCAGTGGCTTCTGGCGGTGAGCTCAGTCGTATTATGCTGGCGATTAAATCGGTGTTGGCAGATGAAGATGAGATTGAAACTTTGATTTTTGATGAAATCGATGTAGGAATTAGCGGAAGAACGGCTCAGAAAGTGTCCGAACGCTTAGCTGTTATTGCAAAAAAACATCAAGTGCTTTGTATCACTCACTTGGCCCAAATTGCAGCTATGGCCGATTCTCATTATAAAATTGAAAAATCTGTTCATGAAAATAAAACGACGACCAGTATTCAGTTATTATCGGAAGAAGATTCCATTATGGAGTTGGCAAGAATTACTGGTGGTGCGATTATCACAGAACAAGTGGTAAAAAGCGCTCGTGAGATGAAAGAATTGGCAAAAAGTACAAATGTTAACTGAGTGATAAAATTAAGACCATCATATAATAAAGTGCGAGGAAGTAAAAAGCTTCTTCGCATTTTTTTATATTATAAGTAACTTAAAGTTGCAAAGAGTGTGCAACGCACACTTTGTTCTTATTTTGTGCTAGGAAAGGAAGTGGCGGTTTGGAGCAACGAAAAAAGCAATATCGGCGTTTTTTATTTGGACTTCTTGGCTTAAATCTTCTTTTGATTGGTCTTTGTATGGGAGAGCTTTATTCTGGGAAACTGCCAAAAAACATACGAGTTATGGCAGGGCAAGAATCGGTCGTATCAGAAGAAATGAGCAAAAAATGGGCCAATAAAAAAGTGATACCAGGAGGAACACCAGTTGGTATTTATATTGAGACAGAAGGTGCTCTCGTTCTCGGAACAGAAGCAGTAGAGGCAACCGATGGGCTGATGTATGAACCAGCAAGAAATATTATAAAAGCAGGCGATTACATTAAAAAAGTCAATGGAGTTGCTATTCACAGCAAGGAAGAATTGACACAAGAGGTAAAAAAACAAGGAAATTCACCGATTGTATTGGAAGTGTTAAGAAAGAATAAAATGCTCTCGGTAAAAGTGGAGCCAGTAAAAGAGAAAGAATCAAAGGAATGGCAATTAGGCATCTGGGTCCGAGATAATTCCCAAGGAATTGGTACTCTTACTTACATTAGTGAGAATCAGTTTGCTGCCTTAGGACATGGGATTCATGATATCGACACAGGGGATAAAATGGATATCGATCGTGGTTATATTTTCGGATCAAAAATTCTTTCGATTAAAAAAGGACAAAAAGGAAAACCTGGGGAAATGGTTGGTGTTGTTTGTTATGATTTTGAAAAACCATATGGTATGATAAAGAAAAATACGGATTATGGAATTTGTGGAGAAGTGAGCGAAGAATTATTAAAACAAGTAGAAAATGAGCCAGTAGAGATAGGATGGAAAAAAGAAGTGCATAAAGGGAAAGCCTATCTTCGTTCTGCTATCAGTGGAACATTAGAGGATTATGAAGTGGAAATAAAAAGTGTAGATGCTTCTAATAAAAATCTAGCAAAAGGGATGGTTATTCAGATCACAGATAAACGATTATTGAAGTTGACAAATGGAATCGTACAAGGAATGAGTGGAACGCCTATTTTACAAGATGGTAAGTTAATTGGGGCAGTTACCCATGTATTTGTACAAGATTCCGCACAAGGATATGGAACATTCATAGAAAATATGCTAAAAGAGTCGAATGGTTAGATAAAACGAAAGAAAAAGTGAAAATACTGTCTTTTGCTAAATTATTTTTAGATAAAACTAGGATAATTGAAGAAATTTTTCGATCATTATTCATTGCTAATCTTTGTTAAATCATCTTATAATACGAGTAAAAGACGAAATATTACAGGAGGATATAAGATGAGTCAAATAACAATTGCAATCGCTGATGATAATGTGAGAATGGTGGAATCTTTTCGAAAGGAGTTGTCAAATCAGAGCGATATGGAGGTAATCGGTGTCGCAGGAGATGGTTTGACAGCCCTTTCTATTGTAAAAGAGAAACGACCAGATTTTCTTTTGTTAGATATCGTGATGCCAAAGCTTGATGGACTAGGAGTATTAGAAGAGCTTAAGATGGAGGATATAAAGACAAAAGTAATTGTTTTGACTGCATCTGGACAGGATTCTATTATTGAAGAGGCCTTTCGGTTGGGTGCTTCTTATTACATACGAAAACCGAGTGAAATGGAATTTGTCGTAAAAAAAATTCGACAATTGACAAAAAGACCTTTTCCAAAAAATGAGCAATATATAAAAAATTCAGAGCCAGAAAAAGGCGGAGATTTAGAAATTATTGTTACCAATATGATACATGAAATTGGGGTACCAGCACATATTAAAGGATATCAATATTTACGAGATTCTATTATGATGGCAGTAGAAGATATGGATATTTTAAATTCCATTACAAAACAATTGTATCCATCCATCGCAAAGTTACATAGTACAACGCCAAGCCGTGTAGAACGTGCGATTCGTCATGCGATAGAAGTTGCATGGAGCCGAGGCAAAATGGATACCATCGATGAACTATTCGGCTACACAGTAAGTGCAGGAAAAGGGAAGCCAACTAACTCAGAATTTATTGCTTTGATTGCAGATAAAATACGTTTAGAAAAGAAAATGAAAGTCAGTTAACAGAAAATGCAAAAATAATATTAAAAATAATTGCTAGTTTTTAGGAAAAAAGATAGAAAGATATCGTTATATAGATACTGTTAAGGAATTATATAAAAAATGAGATATATTGACAAAATTGTAAGAAAATTCTATAATTTATCTGTTACAGAGCGAAAGGAGAGAAAAAAATATGATACTGTGTGAAAAGAATATTAAGGTGGTAATTGCGGATAGTTGTAATGAGACGAGGAGAAGTTTAGCGGGGCTCATAGAAAGCTGTATGGACATGGATTTGGTTGGACAGACGGGAAATGGACAAATTGCCTGTCAATATATTTTAGATAAAAAACCAGATGTTGTGTTGGTAGATGTTGTGCTTCCAGAAATTGATGGTCTTGGTGTTATCGAGAAGGTAAAAGCGGAATGGGATTTTGTAGAAAAGAAACCAGCGTTTATTGTGATTGGTTCTATTAGTTCGGATCATATGGTCGAATGTGCATTTCAAGCTGGTGCGGATTATTATATTATGAAACCATTTCACGATCGTTCCGTGTTATCAAGAATTCGACAAGTAATTCAATATGAGGATACAAACTTTAAAGTGCTTCATAAGGATACAAAAGAAGAAAAACAAAAAGTATTGGCATATGATTTAGAAACAGATGTTACCGATATTATTCGAGAGATTGGAATTCCAGCTCACATTAAAGGATATCAATATATTCGAGAGGGAATTATTATGGCAGTGGATGATATCAATATGCTAAATTATATTACGAAGTTACTTTATCCAACCATTGCTAAAAAATATAAGACAACATCAAGCAGTGTAGAGCGTGCCATTCGTCATGCAATTGAAGTGGCGTGGAGTCGAGGTAAAATAGAAGTTTTAGAAAATATGTTCGGATATACAATTAGTGCGGGAAAAGGAAAGCCAACGAATTCCGAGTTTATTGCACTGATTGCAGATAAGTTAAGACTTCAATATAAGATGCGAGCTTAAAATATTTCTACACCCATTTGATTGATTAAACCAACAAAGATGACCAATATCGTATATGCAAACATAAAAAAACTAGGAAAAAGACTGAAAATATGCTATAATGGAAGCAATAAATCAAGCATGAAACGTGTTTGATGACTATGGATGTAAGATACGAAGAAAAGTCAGGAGGATTGGGACGATGAGAAATATATTATTTATTGCTTCAGAATGTGTACCTTTTATTAAAACAGGTGGTCTTGCTGATGTTGTTGGAACATTACCAAAAAGTTTTGATAAAAACAAATACGATGTCCGAGTGATAATTCCAAATTATTTGTGTATTCCATGGAAATATCGGGAGAAAATGACAGATGTTACATACTTTAGTATGAGCATTTCATGGCGTCAACAATATGTAGGAATTAAACAACTACAAATGGATGGTGTTACGTTCTATTTTATTGATAACGAATATTATTTTGGCGGAAGTACACCATATGGTGATATGTATAATGATATTGAGAAGTTTGCCTTTTTCAGTAAGGCTGCATTATCCATTTTACCTGTAGTAGGATTCAAACCAGATATTATTCATTGTCATGATTGGCAGGCTGGATTAGTGCCTGCATACCTTCATACGTTATTTAGCAGTAATCCATTTTATTATAATATGAAGACAATTATGACAATTCACAATTTACGTTTTCAAGGTGTTTGTGAAATCAAAAAAATGATTGATGTATCAGGAATTCCAGAGTATGCATTTGCACCAGATAAGATGGAGGCATATGGAGATGCCAATATGTTAAAAGGTGGACTTGTGTATGCCGATCGTATTACAACAGTGAGTGAGACATATGCAAGAGAAATTCAGATGCCATTTTATGGGGAAAATTTAGATGGTCTTTTAAGAGCAAGAAATAATGTATTAAGTGGAATTGTCAATGGAATTGATTATAACGAATATAATCCAGAGACTGATGAGAAGATTTTTGTTCGTTATAGTAAACAGAACTTTCGAACGGAGAAGAAAAAGAACAAACGAGAATTACAAAAAGAGTTAGGACTTCCTATGGACGATAATAAATTCATGATTGGTATTATTTCTCGTTTAACCGATCAAAAAGGTCTTGACTTAATTGATTGTGTCATGAATCAGATTTGTGATGATAATACACAATTTGTAGCATTGGGAACAGGAGATTCTCGCTATGAAGATATGTTGCGATTTTATGAATGGACAAAAAAAGATCGAGTGTCTTCTAGCATTTGTTATTCGGATGAACGTTCTCACAAAATTTATGCAGGGTGTGATGCATTTTTAATGCCATCAGCATTTGAGCCATGTGGACTTAGCCAATTAATGGCTTTGCGTTATGGTACACTACCAATTGTAAGAGAAACAGGGGGATTACGCGACACGGTTGAGCCATATAATGAATTTGAAGGAACGGGAACAGGATTTTGTTTTACAAACTATAATGCACATGAAATGTTGGGATGCATTAATTTTGCACGTCATATATTCTTTGATGATAGGGAAGCATGGGATAAGATGGTAGAACGTGCGATGAGTGTGGATTTTTCATGGCAAAAATCCGCAAAACAATATGAGCGTCTTTATGATTCTATTATTGCAGAGAAGGATTGGCAAGAAGGGAAATAAGTAGAATAAAAGATTAGAGTTGAAAACAAAAAAAGAAATCATCATAAAAATGCTGTAGGATATAAAAATAAATCCTACAGCATTTTTCCGTTATCGTTTTTTATCTTCTGTCTTTCATCGTAATCATATCGCCATAAATTGGAGTTGCTAAACCAAATCCACCAGATACATCTACAATTTGTCCTGTTGTGTAGGAAGAGTCATCAGAAGCAAAATATAATACAGTATTTGCAATGTTTTCTGGAGTTCCCATACGTTTAATCGGTGTATGTTTTAAGAAAAATTCTTTGAAGTTTTCAGATAAACTTTGGTTAACGGCATCGGTTGCTGTCATTCCAGGAAGAACGGCATTACAACGAATGTTATCACGAGCTGTTTGAACAGCGATTAATTTTGTTAAATAGTTAATGGAAGCCTTGCTTGTTCCATAAGCGATTTGAGAGATGTCTGGAACAATACCACCAATAGAAGAGATATTAATAATGCTTCCGCCACCATTTTTTGCCATATGTGGAATAACTGCTTGAGAAGCAAGAAATACACTAGCAAGGTTTGCATCAATAGTATGGATAAATTCTTCGTATTCTGTATTCTTAATATCTAAATCTTTTTTTGGGTTAGAAGTTCCGAAGTTATTTACTAAAACATCAATATGACCTTCTTTTTCGATGACTTCATCTACCATAGTTTTATAAGTTTCTTTTTTATAAGCGTCATTATATACATAAGATACATGATATCCCTTGGCGTTTAAAGCATCTGCTTTTTCTTTTGCAAGTTCTAAGTTACGAACTGCCATGTAAACATGAGCCCCTTCTTTAGCACAAGCTTCCACGATAGCAGCGCCAATACCTCTTGTAGATGCAGTTACTAGAACAACTTTATTTTCTAATCTCATAAAAAAACCTCCGCTCTTTTCAAATCTATTTTGTTTGTGTTAATAGTATTCACTAAAAGAATTATCTATTCTTAATTATAATAGAATATGGTATGATAACAATAACCATTTTGATTATAATTTATATAGTCAGATTGAAATAAAGGAGCAACAGAAATGAAAATGTTAACCTATAATTTAGAAGAACGAGGAGAAAAGAATTTATATGAATATATTTACACTTGTATTAAAAATGATATTTTAGATGGAAAAATGATATATGGAGAGAAATTACCATCTAAAAGGGCTTTAGCGAGAAATCTAGGGGTAAGTGTGATTACAATAGAAAATGCTTATGCACAGCTTTTATTAGAGGGATACATCATTTCGAAAGAGAAGAGAGGATATTATGTCAATCATGACCAGTTAAACAATCGAAAAAAGAAAGAAATAACGTTTGTGACAAAATATCCAGAACATGAATATTTTGTAGATTTTTGTGCAAATAAAACACCCAATAAATTTTTTCCGTATTCGGTTTGGGCAAAACTCATGCGAGAAGTACTGACAGCAAAGGATGTGAGACTACTAAAAAACGTTCCGTTTAATGGAATCGAAGGGTTACGAGTGGCTATTGCAGAACATTTATATGAAAGAAGAGGAATTACGATTTCACCAGATTGTATTATTGTAGATTCCGGTGTTGAATATTTATATGGAAGGATTATCCGCTTATTAGGGACAAAGGGAGGATATGCTGTGGAAGATCCAGGATATCGCATTATTGATCGGACATTAGATGGATATGGATTGGATTGGAAGCATATTAGTGTCGATGAGAATGGGGTGGATATCAACTTATTAAGAAAAAGTGGTGCGAATATTGTTCATGTATCGCCTTCGAATCAATTCCCTACAGGAAATACAATGCCTCAAAAGAGAAGGAAAGAATTATTGGAGTGGGCCTATGAAAAAGAAGATCGTTATATTATTGAAGACGACTTTGATTGTGAATTTTGTGTCGGTGGGAAACCAATTCCAACTATCTTTAGTATGGATCAGAGGGAAAGGGTTATTTATGTGAACACCTTTTCAAAATCGTTAATTGCCTCACTTCGAGTTAGTTATATTGTATTACCAGAAACGCTGATGGAGCGATATATAAGGACAAGTCCTTTTTATTCTTGTACGGTTTCTAGTTTTGAACAATTGACATTGGAGAAATTTATAAAAGGCGGATATTTTGAACGGCATATTACAAGAATTGCAAATTATTATAAAAGAATAAAGAGGCTGTTAATTGAGGAAATTCAGCGTTCCACATTAAAGGAGCATGTATATATTCAAGAAGTACAGGCAGGAACACAATTTTTAGTGAAAATAAATACGACATTAAGTGATGATGAATTAGCGGATTATATTAAGAAGAAAGATATCCATGTATCTTTTTTGACTCAATATTGTGAAGAAGATATTTGTATGATTCCTCATATTATGGTGCTAAATTATTCTTCCATTGAAGAAGAGAAAATAAAAGAAGCCATTCAAAGGTTGGCAGAAGCGATAGAAGAAATAAAAAGGGCGGGTAACTAATAACAAAGGTTTTAAAAATCCCTATCTTTATAATAATTCGTATTTTAGAAAGTTAAGAATTTGTTAATATTTTTATTGTCCATATGTTAAGAAGGGGTATTTATAATAAAAGCATAAGAAACAAAGTATGTTTTTTAAAAAGCACCGCAACTTACTAAGACAGACAATTATGGATACAATCCAATGGTTGTTGTAAAATGGGCAAACAAAGGAGGAAATGACATGTATAAAATCTTAGTATGTGATGATGATAAAGAAATCGCGGATGCAATCGAAATTTATTTAACCAATGAGGGATATCAAGTTGTTAAAGCGTATAATGGATTTGAGGCATTGGATGTTTTAGAACAAACAGAAGTTCATTTAATTATTATGGACATCATGATGCCAAAAATGGATGGAATGAGAGCCACTTTGAAAATTCGAGAGAGTAAAAACATTCCAATTATTATGCTTTCTGCGAAAAGTGAAGACTATGATAAAATCATGGGACTGAATATGGGAGCTGATGATTATTTAACAAAACCCTTTAATCCATTGGAATTGATTGCAAGAGTGAAAAGTCAGCTTCGCCGATATACAAGGCTTGGGAGTATGCAGATTCAAACAAAAGGAATTTATAGAAATGGAGGACTTGAGTTGAATGAAGAAACAAGGGAAGTGACTGTGGATGGAGAAGCAGTGAGACTTACTCCTGTTGAATTTGGAATTCTTTCTTTTTTAATAAAAGAACCAGGAAGAGTTTTCTCTATTGATCAGATTTATGAAAATGTATGGAAAGAACCGTCTTTTTCTCCAGAAAATACAGTATCAGTACACATTAGACGAATTAGGGAAAAAATTGAAATTAACCCGAAAGAACCAAAATATTTAAAGGTGGTGTGGGGCGTTGGCTACAAGATTGAAAAATTATAGCAGAGCTTGGTACATAAAGCTCATTGTATGGATGATAATTCTTGCGTGTTCTGCAGGAATTACGACTTCTTTTTGGTATGGAGTTTCTCATTATAAAGATTTTCCATATTTAGATGATACTAATTATTTGGAAAGCCATGAGTTTGATTGGAATATTCAAGCTTATACAGCCGCATTGATTCAAAAGTTGACGTATGAGAATATGACAGAACATTTCCAAAAAGAATTATTGGATGCACAAATGAATAATGCCTATTTAGAATGGTATTATGCAGGTGGAAATGTACAATTTTCAGAAGGAAGTTATTCGAATCAGTATGATTCGTATCAATTATCACAAAAAGAAATCAATAGTTATTATACGGAGGCATACTATAGAGACTATGATGAATACAGTGATGATACAATCGATACAGAATATGGTTCCGAATCTAGTACAAGTGTTGTAGAAGAACAAAAAAATAACCAAAATACAATAGATTTAAGTTATGAAGCGTTTGTAAAGGAAAATCCTACGTTAAGAAAGGATTTGAAAGAATGTTTGGAATATAATTTACAACAACAATATGAATATAACAAATATGTATTAGAAAAGCATCCATTATTCCAAGCATCGGTTATTGCAAAAGAGAAGAAACAAGAATGGAATCAAGTGAAAAAAGAATATGGACAAAATCCTTTTTTCCTTCTTTATGACAACGGTATAGAAAGTTCTAGTAAAGACTTAGAAAATAATACAACAGATTCCATTAATTATAGTGGAGTAACAAAGGTAGGAGCAATAGAACGAAGCTCTGTGAATTCTTTTCAATATTTTGATAGCAATAGCATGAGTAATTTTATTGAGATACCATTTCATTCTGTTGATTATGATGAGTATTATTACAGCGCTGATAATCCTTACTCCAATTCCAATAGTTTGGATAGAAAAGAACAAAATGTGACTTCTATTTTTAATACATGGTATGAACAGCAAGTAGAAAATACATTAAGCAAATATCAAGTCGCCATTCAGGTAAGTCAGAGTGCGTTAAGCGATAAAAATGAAACACTTGTTCTTGCAAAGGAAAAGAGTAAAGAAATTTTATTCTATATTGCAATTATGGCGATGATTCTTGTAATTGGTATGCTTTATTTAATTGCTACAACAGGCAAAACTCCAAAAGATAATGAAGTACATTTGAACTTATTAGATTCTATTTGGTCAGAAATACAAGTAGGAATCGGAGTTCTTCTTGGATTTGGATTTCTTGGATTTTTTATTGAGGTTTGCATTGGCTATCCGGGATTATATCGATATGAAGATGGAGAGATTAGAAATCGACTGTTAAGTATGTTTGGAGAACCACAATCCCAAATTTTAATTTCATTAATAACGGTATTTTGTGCGTTTTTATTTTTCTCCTTAATTTTGTCTCAAGTAAGACGATTAAAAGCAAGAAAATGGCTCGATGGTTTTATTTGTATCCGAGTAATAAAATACTTCTGGAAGAAGTTTATAAAAGGTGTTGAAACTCTTTGGACAGGTGGACGATTAATGAATCGTATGATGATTCTTGCAATTGTAGCACCAATTGTTGCCGCAACTTGGCTTGGTCTTCCGTTTGTCATTGCAGGACTCTTATTTTTAGTTTATGCTTATGTTCCTGATTTTGAACGATTACGAGAAGGCGTAAAGAAAATTAAAGAAGGCGATGTTTCTTATCAAATTAAGATGGAGCATAAAGGTGTGATGAAAGAAGTTGCAGACGATGTCAATCAGATTTCAGAGGGATTAAAAGGAGCAATTGAATCCGAACTTCGTTCTGAACGAATGAAATCCGAATTAATTTCTAATGTATCTCATGATATTAAAACACCGCTCACTTCTATCATTACTTATGTAGATCTATTGAAAAAAGAAGAGATCGATAATGAGACAGCAAAGGATTATATTGCAGTCATTGAAAAGAAGGCACAGCGTTTAAAAGTATTAACCAATGATTTATTTGAGGCCGCAAAGGCAAGCAGTGGTGATATGCCAGTTCACTTAGAAAAAGTGAATATGCAGTCTTTAATCCAGCAGGCATTAGGCGAGTTTGATGATAAGTTAAGAGGCGCAGACTTAGAAGTTCGTGTTACGATGCCAGAAGAACCTGTTTCCATTTTGGCAGATGGTCGTTTAATGTGGAGAGTGACATCCAATCTGTTATCGAATGCAGTGAAATATGCCCAGCCGGGAAGTCGTCTTTATTTAGATGTGAAAGAAGAAAAAGATGCAAACCGTGTATGCTTCATTATGAAAAATATTTCTGCGTATGAATTAAATATCGATGCGGAAGAGTTGATGGAGCGATTCACAAGGGGCGATGAGTCAAGAAGTACAGAAGGCAGTGGACTTGGATTGAACATTGCCAATAGCCTTGTAGAATTACAACATGGTGAGTTTACAATTCATATCGATGGTGATTTATTCAAGGTTATTGTAACAATGCCGAAATTTCATGAAAATAGAGCAGAAAAAGAACAACAAGGACAACAAGTACAAAAGAAAAAGGTTGATTCTCCAGCTGCTTCTATGAAAGAAAAGCAAAAAGATCAGGTAGTTATGGATGAAAATGTCGTTGTAGATTTGAAGAAAGAAGAAATCGTTCCAAGAAAAGAAGAATAGAAAAAGATAAAAAAAGACCACTATGAAGTGATAAAAAGATGTTACTTTGTAGCGGTCTTTTTCTATGAAATTATATTTTTTCATGATTTCACTTGCCATATGTAATAAAATGTGTTATATTATGTAAAGAATTTGTAACAATTAAGAAATGAAAATGAAAAAAAGAATTTGGAGGTATTAATGAGAATGTGGAAAAAAGCGATTGCAGTTGCGATGACAGCGTGTTTTTGTTTGATGGCGCCAGCTCATACATTTGCGCAGACAGAAGAAAATCCAGTAGCAACTGTAACAAAGGTAGCAGAAATTAACACAGTCGCAGATAATACAAAAGAAGTAACAAATCTTAACAATAAAGTAACAACTACATCTGTACAACAGAAGTCTACTGTGAAGAAGGTATCTTCTGTAAAGACGGCAAGCGTGAAGAAAACTTCTAAGAAAGTGTCTTCTGTAAAGACGACAAGCGTGAAGAAAACTTCTAAGAAAGTATCTTCTGTAAAGAAGTCAAGTGTGAAGAAAACTTCTAAGAAGTCTAGAAAGTATCTTGGAACATTTAAAGCCTATGCTTATAATGGAGCTGGAACAACTGCATCAGGAACAACAACAAAAGCAAACCGTACAGTAGCAGTCGATCCAAAAGTAATTCCATTAGGTTCAAAACTTATGATTAATGGAAAAATCTATATAGCAGAAGATACAGGTGGATTTATTAAAGGGAAAAAAATTGACATTTTTATGCCATCTTATAACGATTGTATTCAATGGGGCGTAAAAAATGTAAAAGTATATTTGATTAAATAATTTTGAGAAAAGAAGAGGAGAAAGAGTGCTTCTTATCTTACATACAGAATAAAAAATTAAAATAAAAATAAAAAGACATTTTCTAGTGAAGAAAGCTAGAAGATGTCTTTTTTTGTTATAGGATTCCTCTAGGAAATGCTTAAATTTGCCGAGTGAGACGGAATAGGGACAATTACATATGTTTTGTTGAAATGAAAAAATAAAAGATGAAAATTTCGTTTTCTTATAAAAATAGGCTCACTTTTTATAGAAAATTATGATATAATACAAAAATATAATATTAAAGTTGCAAAAAAAGATTCGATAGGAAAGGGAGTTAGAGAATGTTTCGAGAAATATCAAAGTTAGTAATCTATCGAGAGTTTGAAGAGGATAGTATTTTATTGAATTTAGCAAGTATTTTCGAAGATTATGAGAAGAAAGCGGTTTCCAATGAAAATTTAATTACAAGAATCTATGAGGAAATTCATAAGTTGCTAGATATTGCGACTCAGTATGGATTTGATAAAAATCTATGGCATAATTATTTAACCTTTTTGCTTATAACAAATGAAAATCCATTTAGTATCACTTGTGAAAAAGTAGGTGCTAGTATTGGAAAAACGGTGAATCATTTTGCAAAAGGAGATTTTAAGATTTTTAAAAACCTATTTGATTTTTCCTTTGAACAAATCGAAAAAGACTTGGAAATTGACTGTTTTACAACCATTTGCCACTATGAGGCCGTTGGAAAAAAAGAGCGAATGTATAATAAAAATGTGAGTGAAAAAGTACAAGCATTAAGTGAAAAAATCGAACAAGCCAAAGATGAAAATGATATTTTTGAACTTGTAACCGAGTTTTATCGTGCCTATGGTGTTGGAATGTTTGGACTTAATAAAGCATTCCGCATTGTGAGCGGAGAAAAAGGTGCTATTTTCCAACCAATTAATAATACAGAACAAGTTTTGTTAGATGATTTAATTGGATATGAAATTCAAAAAAAGAAGTTGGTGGATAACACAAAAGCTTTTGTGGAAGGAAGAGAGGCAAATAATTGTCTGCTTTTTGGAGATGCTGGAACAGGAAAATCTACAAGTATCAAGGCAATTATTAATGAATATTACGATCAAGGGCTTCGTATGATTGAAATTTATAAACATCAATTTAGAGAGTTATCCAGTGTCATTGCACAGATTAAAAATCGAAATTATCGTTTTATTATTTATATGGATGATCTATCTTTTGAAGAGTTTGAAATCGAATATAAATTTTTAAAGGCCGTTATCGAAGGTGGATTAGAGACAAAGCCAGACAATGTGTTGATCTATGCAACATCCAATCGGCGCCATTTAATTCGAGAGACATGGTCCGATCGCTCTGATATGTCAAAAGATGAATTGCATCGTTCTGACACAATGCAAGAAAAATTATCATTAGTTTCTCGCTTTGGTATTACAATTAATTATTCCAAACCAACACAAAAAGAATATTATGAAATTGTTGTAGAGCTTGCCAAAAAATATCCAACGATTACTCTATCAGAAGAGGAACTTTGTGCAGAAGCCAATAAATGGGAATTAAGCCATGGAGGAATTTCAGGAAGAACAGCCCAACAGTTTATTAATTATCTGGCAGGAAAATCAGAATGAAAATAGGTATAAAATCATAAAAAATGGGCCACACTTTATAAAAAAGGAGTGTGGTTTTGTTATGTCAAAAAACAATACAAAAAAAGAGTTAAAGATGATTCGAAATTCTATGTCGTTAGAACAACTTTCTAAGGATCAGAAGATGAAATATGAAATTGCAAAAGAATTAGGACTTTATGATAAAGTGATAGAACACGGTTGGAAGTCTTTATCAGCAAAAGAAACAGGAAAAATCGGTGGTATTATGACTCGAAAAAAGAAAGAAGAAGAGAGAGAAAAGAAACGAGGAGTTAGTGTAGAAGATATCGATACGGATATTGATGGAATCAACGATGTATTAAAACATGAAGATTCTCCAAAGTTATAAGAAACGCTCATAAGAAACCAATCCTTTTCAACTGTTTCCTTCTATGGTAAAATATGTATAAAAGTGTGCATTGCTAAAAGTAATGGAAAGGCTAAAACCTCGAGCAAAGTATACTTTGTTTTTGAAAAACAAGGGATAACGACAAGAAGGAGTAGAATAGGAGAAAAGGATATGGCATTAGAAGTAGGAATGAAATGGCAAGAAACAGAAGAAGTAACAAAGGATAATACAGCAGCCGTTCTTGGAAGCGGTGGAATGAATGTATATGCAACACCTGCTATGATTCTTTTAATGGAAAAAGCATCATGGACATTAGCAGGAAAAGAGTTAGAAGAAGGGTTAACGACCGTTGGAACGTTAGTCAATGTAAAACATCTCTCTGCAAGCCCAATTGGAAGTACAATTACTTGCAATACAGAATTAGTTGAAATCGATAGAAAACGTTTAGTATTTCATGTAGAAGCATTTGATAATGCAGGGAAAATTGGAGAAGGAACCCATGAGAGATTTATTGTAGAAAGTGAAAAATTTCTTGCAAAGACAGAAGCTAAATTAAAATAAAAATAGAGCATAAAAAGCCATTGAATTAGGAGAAACCTAGTTCAATGGCTTTTTCGTTCTTTCTATGATTGTTTTTATGCAAGAAAGAATGGAAAACAAAGCGAAAAGACAAGCAATTCCTATCGTAATCCACTGTTTTGTTGAGAGAGGACGCTGTTCTAAGAAAAATGTATCCGTTGTTAATGCGTTTAACTCTTTTGTAGAAAACTGAGTGATAGAAGATAGGTGTTTTTTTAGCTGCTTGATCTCTTCTGCATTGGGCTCCATTTTTCCAGTGAGAGAAAGAGGAGTGGATAAAGTGGAGTTTTCACGAGGATTTAATAAATAAAATTGCAGTCCCTCTTTTGAAAAAGAATAATAGTATTGCCCAACACATATTTGATTTTCAAAAACATCGTATCCAGAATAGGTTAAGGGAGTTTTAATTGTAATTTCTTCTTGTTTTGTTCTTTCGCTCCAAAAGAGAAAACAGGTGATAGAAAATACAATCAAATATAAAATGGGCAGAAAAAAGTTTTTATAATTGTTTTTTTTCTTTTTTATCATAAGCAATCGTTCCTTTTCCATGAGACGGATAACTCCGTATTTTGTATAACAATATAAGTTACTAAGAAAGTTATCGCATATTAAAAAGGGACTGTCAATTTAAAAATAAGTAAATTAGAGTAATTGTTTTAGAGAAGTAACTTTAATTTTTAATACACGAGATAAAAATGGAAATTTTTCTTTCATAAGAGTGTAGTCTTCTCCAGATTCTTCAAAAGAAGCGATTCCTTCGATTAAAAATCCAGTTCCTTGGTAATTATTAAACCCTAACACTTCTTTGCTTCCTAATGTAACTTTCACGCGGTCGTTTTGCTTTACGTCATTTTCTGTACTATGCATACCTGCTGCTGGGATTAAAAGCGTGTCTTCATTTTGAATTACAAGATAAGAATTCCAAGTGTTTGTTACATGAGGTTCGCCTTCTCCCCAAGAGGTAATGGATACAACTCCTTCGTGTTTTAATACTTCATAAAATTTTTCTGTTAACATAAAATTTCTCCTTTTTATTTTTTATAATTAAAGACTTGTTATATCGTCGATAAATATTATCTTTAATTATGATATAAGAGATTTTTCTATTTGTCAACAAAAAAATCATAAAAGATAGAAATAAAAAAGATAGAACACGAAAGGGAATTTAATTTCAATTTCAAATAGGATCTTGAAGGAAGAAGAATAATAAGCTATGATTGATAAGATAAGTTGATGGAAGTAAAAGAAAGGAGCAACATTGCTATATTTTATTTAAGTATAGTGTGTAGTAGGAGTCATGAAATTTTCAGTAGGTGTTGAGTATGCATTGCACTGTTTATTATATATGGTGGAAATGGAAGAAACAGTTGGAATAAAAGAGTTGGCGAAATTTCAAGGAATTTCTGAGACTTATTTATCAAAAGTATATGGAAAGTTATCAAAAAATAAAATCGTAGCATCGGTACCAGGGGTAAAAGGTGGATACGTGTTAGCAAAAAGAGCAGAAGAAATCACTTTTTTAGATGTTGTGGAAGCGGTTGAAGGAAAAGAACCTTTTTTTCAATGTGCCGAAATTAGACAGAATAATATTTTATTGGATCAGGATCATGTGCCAGAAGAATATAAGAAATGTCCTTGTCTGATCCATGTTGTTATGTTAGAAGCTGAAAACGAGATGAAGAAATATTTGCATAATAAAAATTTAAAATGGCTTTATGAGGAAGTATATCATAAGAAACTTCCAAAAGGGGAAAAGGAGAAAATGCTTCATTGGTTTCAAGAAAATCGATAGAGGAAGGAACAATAGCATAAAAAAGAAAGAGTGGACAGAATAACGATACTTTCGTATAATTGTTCGTGATATATGATAAAATCTCAAGGAATCGAGGGATTGTAAAATGGAACAAATGGAAAGACCAGATAGTTATGAAGCCTTTGCCTATGTTTATGATAATTTTATGGACAACATTCCATATGAAGAATGGGCAGACTATTTAATCGGGCTTTTAAAAGAATATGGAGTTCAAGAAGGCATTGTAGCAGATTTAGGCTGTGGAACAGGAAATATGACAGAATTACTTTCCGATGCTGGATATGATATGATTGGAATCGATAATTCCATTGATATGCTAGAAATTGCAAGAGAAAAATCAATGGACTCCGAAAAGCAGATCTTATATTTATTACAGGATATGAGAGAGTTTGAGCTTTATGGAACGGTTCATGCTATTGTAAGCATTTGTGATAGTATGAATTATGTAACAGAAAAAGAAGATCTTGTAAAAGTATTAAAACTTGCTAATAATTATTTAGAGCCAAGAGGGTATTTTATTTTTGATATGAATACAGAATATAAGTATCGAACACAATTAGCCGATAAAACCATTGCAGAAGATCGAGAAGAGATGAGTTTTATTTGGGATAATTATTATGATGAAGATTCAAAAATAAATGAATATCGTCTTAGTATTTTTGTACAAGAAGAGGATGACCTATATCGTAAGTACGAAGAGGTTCATTATCAAAGAGCCTATTCCTTAGAAGAAGTAAAAGAAGCCATTGAAGAAGCGGGAATGGAATTTGTGACCGCTTATGATGCTTTTACAAAAGAACAGCCAAAGGAAACGAGCGAGAGAATTTATATTGTTGCAAGGGAGAAATTCCAAGAAGGCAAACAATATGAATACTATGAAGAAGAAAAAGAGTAAGAAAGTGAGGAATCATTTTATGTCAGATTATATTATTCGTGGAACAGCTGGAGATAATCAAATTCGTTTTTTTGCTAGCTATACAAAAGATTTAGTAGAAACTGCAAGACAACACCATAATACAAGTCCTGTGGCAACAGCGGCATTAGGAAGACTTTTAACGGCTGGTGCTATGATGGGAAGTATGTGTAAAAACGATACAGACGTATTAACACTTCAGATTAAATGTAGTGGACCAATTGGTGGATTAACGGTAACTGCCGATTCAAAAGCAAACGTAAAAGGATGTGTCAACAATCCAGATATTATGCTTCCACCAAACAGCAAAGGAAAATTAGATGTTGGTGGCGCCTTAGATCTTGGTGTATTAAGCGTAATCAAAGATATTGGCTTAAAAGAGCCATATGTGGGACAAACACAGCTTGTATCAGGAGAAATTGCCGAAGATTTAACTTATTATTTTGCAACATCAGAACAAGTGCCTTCTTCTGTAGCCCTTGGTGTGTTAATGAATAAAGAAAATACCGTTCGCCAAGCAGGTGGATTCATTATTCAGCTTATGCCATTTGCCGATGAAGAATTGATTTCAAAATTAGAAAAGAAGCTGGCTGAGTTTACATCCGTAACTGCTTATTTAGAAGAAGGAAAAATGCCAGAAGAGATGATGGAAGAACTTCTTGGAGAATTTGGAATTAAAATTATGGATAAAATTCCAACACAGTTTTATTGTGATTGTAGCAAAGAAAAAGTTGGAAAAGCAGTGATCAGTATTGGACAAAAAGATATTCAAGAAATGATCGACGATGGAGAACCAATTGAAGTTAATTGCCATTTCTGCAATACCAATTATAAATTTGAAGTGGATGAATTAAAAGAAATGTTAAAATACGCTAGAAAATAGTAGTAGCATAGTTAACGAAAGAATAAGAATTTCATAAAAAAAGTCCTTTTTCAGTAAAAGAGATTTCATAATCATCTTTTGGAAAAGGACTTTTTTGTATTATTCGGTTGTTGTAGTTTCTGAATCCACTGGACGATGTGGATTGATATTTAAAGAAACGTACTCTCGAGCGGTTGTTGGATCCGTGTCAAATGCGTGTTCAAAAGCCTCTTCATCAGGATCGACTTCTTCTGCCATAAGATCAGAAGTTTCTTGATAAGAACGAAGTTTTGAACAAAGAGGACAATCTTCTTTAGAATCCAAAAATCTTTGGACAATCGTGCAAGAAAGAATTTTGTCACGGAATAAAAAGAGAACACCTCCAACGGATGCAAGCACGGCAAAAATACGCATAAAAGTTTTTACAAGATTATTTTTTTTCATAAAACTTCTCCTTTATTAAAGAGCGTAATACAGTTTATTACTCTGTAACGCCAAACGAAAGATTTTTGTTGCTATCTATTATAGCATAAATTTAAAATAATATATAGACTTGTATTATGAGTTTTCTTAATATCATACACATACCTTGTGGTCTTGTTGGAAATGTGATAAGATGACAAGAAGGAATCATTACTATTTCGATGGAACGTGTTCTAATTGATTATTAGGCACATGATTCATAAATAGATTGTAGTAGAAAGGAATGAGATTCTATGAGAGCATATGAAAGATTATTAAATTATGTAAGAGTATATACAACATCTGACGAGAGTTCTGAAACTTGTCCAAGTACAAGCCGTCAGTTTGATTTAGCGAAAATATTAGAAAAAGAAATGAAAGAGTTAGGTCTTACAGAAGTAGGAATTGATGATAATGGTTATGTCTATGGAAAATTACCAGCGACAAAAGGATATGAAGATCGCTTTGAAATTGGATTTTTAGCCCATATGGATACGAGTCCAGATGCATCAGGAGAAAACGTAAATCCTATTATTCACGAGAACTATCAAGGAGAAGATATTCCTCTTGGAACAAGTGGAAAAGTGCTTAGAAAAGAAAATTTCCCTCATTTAGAAAAGTTAGTTGGAAGAACGTTAATTACAACGGATGGGACAACTCTTCTTGGAGCCGATGACAAAGCAGGGATTGCTGAAATTTTAACTGCTTGTGAGAGATTAATCCGCGAAGAAATTCCTCATGGTCCAATTCAGATCATGTTCTCTCCAGATGAAGAAATTGGAAGAGGAATGGACAAGGTAGATTTAAAACGTTTTACACCAGCCGTTGCTTATACTATGGATGGTGGACCAGAAGGAGAGATTGAATACGAATGTTTTAATGCAGCTTCTATGATGGTAACGATTCATGGTTTTTCTGTTCACCCTGGTAGTTCTAAAAATACAATGGTGAATGCCGCTTTAGTTGGCTGTGAGTTCAACCAGATGCTTCCATCTGCACAAACTCCATCTATGACAGAAGGATACGAAGGATTTTACCATCTTTGTGAAATCAAAGGTGATGTACAAGAAGCGACTTTAGAATATATTATTCGTGATCATAGTGATGAATTATTTGAAGCGAAAAAGCAAACTGCACTTCATATTCAAAAAATTCTCAATGAAAAATATGGAGAAGGTACAGTAGAAGTGGAAATCAAAGATAGCTATTATAATATGGCTCGTATGGTAAAACCACATTTCCATTTAGTTGAGAATGCCATTAAAGCGACAGAACAGGCAGGAGTAACTCCAGCGGTTCAACCAATTCGTGGTGGTACAGATGGCGCTCGATTAAGCTATATGGGAATTCCTTGTCCAAACCTTGGAACAGGTGGATATGGATATCATGGAGAATATGAGCACATTACAGCAGAAGGTATGGACTTAGCAGTTCAGATTATGCTAAATGTTATTGATTTATATAAAGAAAAGAAAGCAGAATAATGGATAAGTAAAAAACGGTGAGGAACACAAAAATGTGTTTCTCATCGTTTTTTTGATTGTTTTCTAATTTCTATTGACATGGGATGGAAAAAGATGTATATTACCGTATATGAAATACATATACAGTAATATACACTGTATTATAGTAGGAAAAAATTTAAAACATACAAACTATGTTTGTGATATTTAGAGAAGGAGGGAAAGCGGTTGCATTTAATTATTAGCAATAACAGTGAAATTCCCATTTATCAACAAATAAAAGACCAGATAAAGGATGAGATTTTAAGAGGGGAATTAAGTGATGGAGAGATGTTACCTTCCATTCGAGGCCTTGCTAATGAAATTAATGTTAGTGTATTGACAACAAAGAGAGCCTATGATGAATTAGTGGCAGAAGGATTTATTCATGCCATACAAGGCAAAGGATTTTTTGTAGCTGTAAAAAATTTAGATGTATTAAAAGAAGGAAAGATGAAAGAAATTGAAGAAAAATTACAAGAGGCAATTGTTATTTCGGATATGATTGGGCTGTCAGGAAAAGAGTTGATGACAATGCTTGAAATTTTATTAGAAGATAAAATTTAGAGAAATTTTACTTTGGAAAAAGCCATAGCTAAGAAGTGTTTCATTTTTAGTTACTGTTCACCATTATTTGAGTTGGATAAGGGAGGTTTTCTTATGGATTATGTATTAGAAGTCAATGGATTAAAGAAAGCATATAAGCAAAAACAAGTATTACAAGATGTGACTTTTAATGTGTACGAAGGTTGTATTTCTGGATTTATTGGAGTCAATGGTGTGGGAAAGACAACAACGATTAAAATGTTACTAGGGCTTGTAAAACCAGATGCAGGAGAGATAAAAATTTTTGGAATGGATTTGAAACAAAATCAAAGGAAGATTAAAGAACGAATCGGAATTGTGTTTGATAATGGATACTTGTATGATGATTTGACAATTAAAGATATGGCAAAGATTATTTCTTCCGCTTATAAAAGTTGGGATCAAAAAGTATTTCAAGATTATATGGAACGTTTTTCTTTGAATCAGAAAGAATATATTAAAAATTTATCAAAGGGAATGAGAATGAAGTGTGCGTTAGCTTATGCGCTGTCTCATCATGCAGATCTTTTAATTATGGATGAGCCAACCAGTGGTCTCGATCCCCAGATTCGTCGACAAATCTTACAGATGATACAAGAGTTTGTAGAGGAAGAAGGAAAATCTGTTTTTTTCTCCACACATATTACAAATGATTTAGAGCGATGTGTAGATGATGTTATTATGTTGCAGGAAGGAAAAGTGCTTTTTCAAGAAGAGAAAGATCGCTTGTTAGAATCACATGCTTTTGTAAAAGGCAATAAAAATTGGTTAGATCAAGAAAATGAGTCCTTATTTATTGAATTAAATCAAAAGGGATTTCATTTTGAAGGCTTGACAAATGAAAAGGAGAAAGTAAAGAAAAGAATGCCACAAGCCTTATTTGAAAAACCAAATATAGAAGAAATTATGATCGCTTATTCTAAAAAATAAAATAAGAAGAAAGAAAAAATATAGTGTGGTTAAAAATGGAGGGATAAAAGATGATGAGAGCGCTTATTTATAAAGATTATAAATTATTTACCAATGACCAACTACCAATTATTTTATTTCAGTATTTTGTTATCCTCGTGCTGATAGGTGTGAATGCAGGAATTTATTCCTACATTGTACTTACAATTGCAGGGGCATGGTCTTTTTTGATGGGGACCATTGAGAAGGAGAAGTTAGGAAATGGAAAAAAGTTATTATATGCCGTTTCTTATACGAAAGAACAGTTGGTTCTTTCTCATTATTTAGGAGTTTTTCTACAGTTTTTTATTATAACAGGTTTGTATCTTGTGTTTTCTAGTGTTATGACTTTTTTGAATGTCTCCTATTTTCCAATCCTTACAAAAGAATTTTTCTTTGGTGCAGCGATTGCTTATCTCTATTTTGTTGCAATAACAATGCCACTTTACTATTTGCTTCCTCAAATAGCTGTACGTTTGATATCCATTGGATTGGTTTTTATTCCTGCTTATTCAACACAATTTTTTATTGTATCGATTGGAAGAAAACAAGCGTTAACAATATTAGAACGGATTTGGAGTTCTGGCATTTATGGTATCGCGATAATAGCAGTTCTCTTGTTTATTGTATCTGAGCGATTTGTTGTAGCAATGGAAAAAAGGCAGGAGGGATAACGATGGAACTTATTTTTATAAAGAGAACTTATATTTTAATTCGAAAAATATTATGGATTATGATTGCTGTGTTTTTCCTATGTTTTCTTTTGCTCGCTCTGTTTTCTAATTTGGTAGGGGCGGCTATTTCAGCAATTGGAAGTTTTTTCTTTGGATATTTTTTAATCAATGCAATTTTTGAGAAAGAAGAGAAAAATAACGGATTTCAGCTTTTAATTGCTATGCCTTATGAGAGAAAAAGGATTATAAAAAATTTTTATAGTATTGTCATTGGAGGAATAGTCATAGCTTGGAGCATGATCAGTTTGCTCGGATTGCTAATCGCTTTTATTCAAAAAATAAATTGGAGTTTTGTAGGTGGGGGAATTGTATTTGGTATAGAGGGAATTTTTTTCGGAATTTTATTGCCGATTTGTTTTAAATATCGTTATCAAAAAGCAGTTTTATGCAGTCAAGTTTTCCTATTTTCTTTTGCTATGATATTTGTTCTTCTTAGTAAAAGCTCTTGGATTTCATGGGAGCGTGTGGTAAGGATTTATTCTGGTTGGTATGATGTTGTTGGTATTTTCATTGACATTCTGGCATTTTTTCTTTCTTATCTAGCTTCAAAGGCGATATTTGAAGCGAGAGATTTTTAAAAGTATAGAATACGATTGCTTTTAAGGCCATCATGAGAAGAAAGAGACTGCCTTTACGATAGGGAAACTGTGAGATATAATAATAAAGAAAGAAAAGATAAATTTTTATTTTTCTAGTGAAAATTCTCATAAAAAACAGTTATTTTAGATGTGAATAGGAGAAGGTGATATTATGGAGGTTATTCAACAGCAGCATGAAATTCCCGATTTTTTGAGTGAAGATCAAATGGTGGCAATAGCAGATGACTTGATTAAAATTATTTTTTCAGTAAAGGATATTACAAAGGTAGAAGAAAGTACGCCATATGAAGAAGAGCAGGAGTATGCTAGTCGATTACTTTTTTATATTAGCCGTTATGCGGTGAATGGAGTCAATGGGCTTTCTATCAATCATGAAATTAATGCGCGCATGAATCAGACAATTGTAAATGCTATGGTGCTATCTCATTTTATGGATCGACCAAAAGAGCAACAAGAAATTGAAAAAATCCATCAATTTGCAGAAATTGTTTTAAACTCTTTTGTTGGAATCTTTCAACAAGTCTTCGCTATGGAGGTTTTCGCTGATTCGAAAGGAATGGGAAGAAGGGTATGTGATTCTGTTCTTGTGGCATTGGCAAAACAATATGAAGTTGATCCAGAAACTTTTATGGAACTGTTATTATTTCAACAAGAAGAGCATCCAGTAGAAATAGCAGGACAATATTTATGCGGTGTTGATGGGTATAAAAAGAGAGTAGAACGTGAAGATAGAGAGCGTTTATTAGAAGAGACAAAAACAGATCCAATGCATGAACGAATTATAATGCCAATAAATAAAGAGGAACTGGTACGATATCGTCTCCGACGGCCCTAATTAAATATAAAGTATAAGAGAAAAATGGTGATTTCCCGTCAATTAGGAAGTCACCATTTTTGGATCAAAAATAAAATAAGTTGTATGTAAATAATGTGTGATACAAAAAAGTTTTTTCTTTATTAAGAAAGATATTTGCTTCGAACCGTTTGAATATGAAGTTCTCTATGGGTTTTGGATAAATTGGATTTTGCTATAATATTACCAATGGTTGTCAACTGGGAGTTCGTATAATGGACTGGTTCTAAAGCAAGACGACGATTGAGTTGTTCTGCCAAAACACGTTCTGTAACGATTAATGAGGAACTGTTCTGAGGGACTTTTTTGAGTTCTGCCCCATTATTAAAGCAAATAACAGAGATCATATGTAAATTAAAAATACTGTGATCCGAAAGGACTTTCGACAATGCACGAATATGAGTTTCATTTTGTTTTATTGGATTGTAAAAGAAAAATTTCTTTTTCTGAAAGGCTTGGCACCATTTAAAGTCCTCCTCTTGACCAAAAATATATCCTGAAAAGTTTTTGTTTTCAATAACAACAATGCCGTTTGGAGTCAGTAAAATAAGATCAATTTCCGTTGTTTCTTGACTGTTCTTAGGTAAAATAATATTTTGGTATGTTTGATATGGAAAGTTTAAGTCGTTGAGAGCAAATAATGTTTTTGCTTCTCCTATTTTTCCTTTTAGTTCTGCTTGAGTTAAAGGTGATTTTGAGTCAGGAATAGAAGAGAAGTTTGGCAATTGCACTTTTGAAGGATCATAAGAAGTTTTCTTTTGCTTTTTTGATGTATTCCTAGGGCGAACGGAAAGAAACGTACTGAGCCACTTAAATAAAAAGAAAATGCCTTTGAACATAAGAAATAATAACAATAAGGTAACAAAAATTGATAAAAAATCTGCTATAATGGTTAACATATAAAATCCTCCAACTATTCTTTTGTAATTTTTTTAAAAATATCAAAAATAGTTGGGGGTGTCAATAAAGATCGTGAGAAAAAATAGAAAAGTAGAGTTTTGTGTAAAAAAAATACAACCACTTAGGTTGTAAAATTAGAGCACGAGACGGGATTCGAACCCGCGACCCTCGCCTTGGCAAGGCGATACTC
>CAJMOB010000024.1:0-52284 GCA_905214925.1 uncultured bacterium
TACAGCGATTAAACAAGGAACCCCTCTTCCGATTTGATATTCGCTTCTTACTGTATGCCCAGGTCCTTTTGGTGCGATCATAGCAACATCAACATTTTTAGGTGGAACGATCTGGCCAAAATGAATCGCAAAACCGTGGGCAAACATTAAGAGATTGCCTTCTTCTAAGTTTGGTTCAATGGATTCTTTATATAATTTTGCTTGTTTTTCATCATTGATTAAAATCATAATAACATCGGCTTTTTTTGCTGCTTCTGCAGCTGTATACACTTCAAACCCAGCAGCTTCTGCCTTTGCCCAAGACTTACTTCCTTCATATAACCCAATAATTACATGACAACCAGATTCTTTTGCATTTAATGCATGTGCATGCCCTTGGCTTCCATAGCCGATAACAGCGATTGTTTTTCCTTCTAATAATGATAAATTACAATCTTCTTGATAATAAATTTTTGCCATTTTCTTTTCCTCCTAATATAAAATGCTATGTATCAAACCTTTTTTCGTCCAACATAGATAAGACTTGGTCGATTTTTATGTTATAAAGAACATTAACTGTTTCTTCATAACGTTACTATAGCACAGCATTAGGTATAATTGAAATACATATTAAGAATACTTATTATAATTATAAGTTATATCTTTCTTGGAGCTATTAACATTTGTCAATGTTAATAATCCAATCCACCTCATCGGGATCATCGGGACGAATGGTTCCTTCATAAGCACCACGGCTTAACGCTGTGATTCCTGTCCTTACCATTTCTTTAATTTCAAAATCTTTTAATAAATCTAAAAATGCGTCTAGTTTATTGATCGTTCCTGTAATTTCCATCATGAGGGAATCGGAAGCCACATCGACAATTTTAGCACGGAAAATATTAGCAATCGCGATTGCCTCTTGCTTCTCTTTTTTATCAACGCCTACCTTCACAAGCATAAGCTCTCTACGCACCGATTGTTCTGGATTCATTGTAATAATTTTACGAACTTCTACCAGTTTTGAAATCTGCTTACGAATTTGTTCTAACACAAGATTGTCGCCAGAAGCCACCACTGTAATTCTTGTAAGCTCTGGATCTTGTGTTACTCCTGCAGTAATGCTTTCGATATTGTATCCTCTTCGACTGAATAACCCAGAAACTCGACTTAATACACCAGGATTATTGTCAACTAACAGCGATAATGTCATTTGATTTGTATTCATACATGTTCCCCTTTCTATCCAAACAGGATTTTAATATCTTTTATGGTATTTCTGTTTGGGTACTTCCATCTGTTTTCGTTATGTTCTCTGTCCCATCTTGTTGCAAAGAAGGCTCTTCATATTTATTGAAAATAAAATCTTCAATTCCTTCTTTATTTGCCTCTACATCAACATCCAATACTTTTGCAGGTAGCGTTGTTGCAGGAAGAACGACTTTAATATCCGTATAAGTCCCTTCCATTGGCACACAAAGTTGTTTAATTTCTTTATCTTCTATTTTTAATACAGAAAATGCTAAACTGCTAATTTGTTTATTCGATAAATCCGTTGTCACATTGCTCAATACCATTTTCAAAATATTCGTTAACTCTCCAAAACTTTGGTTTTTAAATTTCTCAAAAAGAGAATTTAACACAGTTCTTTGTCTCTCTGTTCTTCCAAAGTCATAGTGCTTCCCTGTACTAGTAGGCACTTGGCGGATTCTTGTATAAGCCAACGCCTCTTTTCCTGATAGTACCTGTTTTCCTTCTTTCACCTGAATTTTTCCATGATAAGCATTGTTTAAATAGTTTGCCTCTAGCTCTGTCAATGTGATAGTAACGCCACCGAGTTCATCAATCACGTCACGAAACGCTTTAAAATCCACAACCACATATCCATCCAAACGAATATTAAAATTTTGTGCAATCGTTTGGTTTAACAAAGAGACTCCACCAAACTTATAAGCAGCATTAAAACGATTTTTTTCATGCCCTGGAATATCAATATACATATCTCGCATTAAAGAAGTTAACTTTAATTGTCCATTCTTCATATCAAGAGTGGCGATCATAGAAGAATCCGAACGCCCTGAGTCATTCCACTCCTCTCTTGAATCGGCACCGATCAATAAAATATTGATAATATCCTTATCATAAAGGGTTGCTGCATCTACTTCCATTTCTTGAAACGAAACTTCTCCATGTTGAATGATACTTGTCAATTCATATTGCAAATATCCAATTTTACCTCCGACAAAACTGGAAATTACGAGAAGCATGCCTATTAGAACTACCTTCCAAGGTCGAATCTTCTTCTTTGGTTTACTTTGAGCCATTCGAAAACCTCCTGTATTTTCTATTTTATTTTCATTATTTTATGAAGATACAATAATTTTCCTCTTACCGCAACAAGTTTTATCATTTTTTAGAAAAAAGACTCAAAAAAGACCTTTTATTGAAAGATTTTCTCCCAATAACTTGGATTCATTGTACATTTTTTAATCAACCATGTTGGAAGTTTTTCATAAGATTTCCCAAAACGATATCCCAAAAATTTCCATCCACTTTGCCAAATCAACTTTGGAACCAAATACCATTTTCCTGTACGAAGTAAGTACTTTAACGTAGAAATCACCAATCGAATCCCTTCACTTTCAGATTTTACTTTTAAAAATAAACCTCCATATGTCTGTTGAGAAACTGCTAAATCAAAATTTCTATGAAATTGTTCCATTGCCGAATAATCATGCCAATGCCAAACTTTTGCATCGGAACAATAATAAACTGCCTTTCCCATTTCAATAAATTTAGAGGCTAAAATCATATCTTCGTTGAAAATGGTTTTTGTTACAAATCCTCCTGCCTGATCGTAATCTTTCTTTCGATAGGCGGCGCACACATTGGAACAAAAAAAGGTTTTAATGCCAAGAGTGTCTAAATCTTCTTTCGTTTTCTTTTTACTAATCGTTGGATAATTAAACGTTCTTGTATAAGCCTCAATCGGACTCTTTTTCGCATCTGCCATCTGTCTTCCATAGACCACACTGACTTGTTCATCTTCAAAGGGCTGTAATAAAGCTTCTATCATATGTTGATTGGCTGGAATCGCATCTTGTGTCATAAAAATAATAATATCAGCACTGGATAACTTGGCTGCTTGATTTCTTGTACCACCGTGATCAAATTCTTCTTTTTTAATATGATGGACTTCTACATTGGAAATCCCTTCTAAACAAGAGGGATCAAAATACTTTTTCTCTGTATTGATTAAAATAATGCGATCGGGTTTTCTCGTCTGTGCCTCAATTCTCTTTAACGTCTTTTGAAATTCCTTTGTCGGCTTATAAACAGGAATCACCAAATCCACTTGGTATTCTTTTGTTTGTTCCTTCTTTTCCTCCACAACATTGCCCTCCTTTTTATCGTTTCTTCTTTTTCTGTTAAGAGGATATTCCCATTAATTTTTGCACTAATTTTACCGCTTCTGCCGCATCTTTTGAATAGCCATCTGCTCCGATTTCTATTGCAAAACTATTAGTGATAACAGCACCTCCGATAATAATTTTTACATCGACGCCTAATTGATTTCGATATTCTACTACCTCTTTCATTCGCATCATAGTCGTTGTCATCAAAGCGGATAATCCAATAATGTCCGCTTTTTCAGCAATGGCGGTTTCTAAAATTTTCTCTTTGCTCACATCTTTTCCAAGATCGATAACCCGAAATCCATAATTTTTTAACATAAGAACAACTAAATTTTTTCCAATATCATGGATATCCCCTTCTACTGTCGCCATAACAATCGTTGGCATCACATCTCCATTTTCTTTTTTTTCAAGCATCGGTTCTAAATATTCAATGGCCGTTTTCATTGTCTCTGCACTAGAAATAAGCTGTGGCAAGAAATATTTTTGCTGTTCAAATAAGACTCCCACTTGATTGATGGCAGGAATTAAAAATTCATTGATAATTTCTCCTGCTTGTCTTCCAAGGGCTAACTCTTCTTTCACTTCGTTCAAGATAGTGCTTTTATTTCCTTTTACCACACACTCATATACTTTTGGCATTGTGCTATCGAGTTTTTGTCCTTTTTCTTCTTCCTCTTCTTTGCTCAACTGACTCATGCGCTCAATATATCGAATATCGCTTTCTTCTTTATCCATCAAAAGATCGGTTGCAAATGCTAAATTCATTAACAATTGTTGAGATGGATTGGCAATCGCCATTGTAAGCCCATTGGCAATCGCCATCGTTAAAAAGGCACTGTTTACATAAGAACGTTCTGGAAGTCCAAAGGAAATATTGGACAACCCACAAACCGTGCAAATTCCTAATTGTTCGGTACAATATCGAATCGTTTCTAACGTTTCAAGAGCGGCTTTTTTATTAGCACCTACCGTTGCCACAAGTCCATCCACAATCACATCTTCTTTTGTAAATCCAAAGGAATATGCTCTTTCTAATACCGTATGAATGACTTCTTTTTTCTCTTCTAAGTCTTTTGGAAGACCTTTATCCGAAAGCGGAAGTAAAATAAACATGGCACCATACTTTTTGGCAATCGGAATTAAACGCTCATATTTTTCTTTTTCTAAGGAAATGGAATTAATTAACGCGCGCCCTGGATAAATGCGAAGGGCTGCCTCAATGACATCAATATGACTAGAGTCAATACAAAGAGGAAGATTGGATGCCATTGTCACTTCATAAATAGCCTTTTCCATCATTTCTTTTTCATCAATTCCATTCATTCCCATATTAATATCTAAAATATTAGCACCTTGCATTTCTTGATCTTCTGCCATTTCAACAACAAGATCAAAATTTCCTTCTCTAAGCTGCTCTTGTAACTTTTTCTTACCCGTTGGATTAATTCGCTCTCCGATAACTTTAAATGTGCCGTAAGGCTCAAAAAATGTTGTCTGGCGTTCGGATGTAACCGCGCGATAACTGCGTTTTTTTATCGGTAACGGCTCCATCGTCTTTGTTGTTTCTACAAGCGCCTTTATATGCTCTGGAGTTGTTCCACAACATCCTCCTAGCATAGACGCTCCTGCCATTATCAACTCTTTTCCATACTGGGCAAATTCTTCTGGTGTCATAGCATAGATAGTTTCTCCATCTACTAGTTCTGGAAGCCCTGCATTTGGCTTTGCAATAATTGGAATCCCTGCATATTTCTTGATGTCTTCAATGAGGGGTATCATTTCTTTTGGTCCAGTGGAACAGTTAATTCCTACGGCATCAACACCTAAGTTTTCTAATACGATGGTAGCGGTTACAGGATCGGTTCCATAAAGAGTTCTTCCATCTTCATTGTAGGTCATACTTACAAAAATTGGGAGATCCGTTGTCTCTTTAATAGCTAACACACAAGCTCTCGCTTCGGATAAGCTCATCATTGTCTCAATAAAAAATAAATCAACTCCAGCTTCTACTAAATATTTCGCTTGCTCTTTATAAATATCCACTAATTCTTCAAAGCGTAACGTTCCGATTGGATAGAGCTGTTCCCCTGTCATTGTCATATCACCAGCCACATATCCTTGCCCATTGGCTGCCTTTTTTGAAATGGCTACTAATCGTTTATTGATTTCTTCTATTCGATCGGCTAACCCATATTCCTCTAATTTTACGCGATTAGCAGTAAAGGTCGGTGCTAATACAATATGACTTCCTGCATCAAAGTAACTTTTTTGTAGCTCTATCATCACATCTTCATGATCTAAAATCCACTTTTCTGGACACTCTCCTGTTTCCATTCCTGCTTTTTGCAAATTCGTTCCAGTAGCACCATCGATATAGACGATTCCCTGTTCTAGCAATTGTTTTAACTGTCCTTTTGTCATCATTTCAACTCCTCTACTTAAGTTTATTCCCCTAGTTTTTCTCGTAATTTTTTCAAAATTCTCGCAATTAAATTCACTCGATTAAATGGTGTCATAAAATAATATCCGTCGGCAATATCTTTCATTTTAAGAGCGATATCCACAGAGATATTCACTGCTATTTCCTCCGATTCCTCTCTCGTCATCTCTTCATGATATTGTTCAAAAATCTCATCTGGCACATGGATTCCTGGCATCTCATTTCGGATAAATCTGGCATTTTTATAACTAACAAGAGGCATAATTCCGCATAAAATTTTTGTATTCACATTTTCTTTTATGTATTGAATTCTCTCCATATCTTCTTTTGAATACACAGGCTGTGTAAGAAAATAACTACACCCTGCTTCAATTTTCTTTTCCATTCTTTCAATAATTGCCTTTACATTGGCACCACTATAGTTTAATGCCCCACCATATACCATCGGCTCTTCTTGAAATAATTCCACATTCATATCTTTAATATAATCCATAAGTCGAATCGAGTTAAAGTTATAGACCATTTTTATTCGATCTTCATCTCCTCGATCAATCGGATCGCCTGTTATTACTAATAAATTCCGAATTCCATTAATATGAGCACCTATCACTTGAGAGCGCATAGCAATTCTATTTTTATCTCGACAACAAATATGAGGCATCACTGTCACTCCTGTTTCATTTTGAATCCGAATTGCCATTTGGATAGAATCCGCTCTTGCCCTTGCTAGTGGAGAATCCGCAAGTGTCAGTATGTCAACTTCTTCTCCTGCAAGAAGTTCTGCTCCTTTTAACAACTTTTTCGCATCGTGATTAAATGGAGGATCTAGTTCTACTGCAATCACTTTCTTCCCACGATTTAATTTTGCCAAAAATGGATTTTGTTGATCGTTAGAAAAGACAATCTCCTCTTCTTTTCCTTGCTTAATCTTTTTTTCATATACACGATGAAGATCGATTCTTTCCTTTAGTTTTTCGATATAGCTTGGTCTTGACCCACAACAAGCCCCAATAATATTTGCACCAAGGGTCACGACTTTCTCCATCTGCTCTGCAAAATAAAGGGGACTATCAGAATAAATTTTCTTTCCTCGCATCCGATAAGGATAACCAGAATTAGGAATACAACTTAAGTATTTATTACTTGGAAACGTTACCTTTTCTAACAGTTGATATAAGTGGGAAGCTCCAATTCCACAGTTAAATCCATAAGCATCTAACTCCTTTTGGCACCCAACGAGATTGACAAATCTTTGAATACTAAGTCCTTCTTTTGTATACCCCATCTTATTAAAATGAAAATGCCCCATAATAAATAGATTTTCATCTTTCCTTTTTAAATATTGGGCGATTTTCACAACATCTTCCCATACAGTAAATGTCTCAAAAATAAAGATTTTACAGCCCATCTCTAAAAAGCTATCACAAATAAATTCATATTCTTTTAAAAGCTGTTCTCGATCTTCTAATTCCCCATCTTCTGGAATAGGACCAATAGACGCTCCTATCCATACATCTTTTTTAGACTCTTCCACTGCTTCTGTTGCAATTTCATAGGCTAGATGAATACATTTTCTCATTTCTTCTCTTTTTGGAAAAAAGACGTGATTTACTGCAAACGTATTCGTTCGAATAAGCATTGCCCCTTTTTCAATATACGAACGATGAATCCTCTTGATTAAATTCGGATCCATTTCATTTGCCCTTTCTGCAATGGATTCCTTTTTATCCTCTAATACATCAAAATAAGTCTCCATTGCACCGTCCATTAATAAAATATTATTTTGTAAATATTCTCTGATATCCATATGGCTTTTCTCTTTGCTCCCTTCTCTCTTCTCTCGATGGACAATTTTTGTGACTACACTGTTCACAGATTGTTTTACAAGCTGTTTTTTTCTCTTTTGTGAGCAAAGCAATCATCGCAACACTTTTCTTTGGGCTAAGAAAATAGGATTCATTATAAGTGACTTCTTTTGGAGCGGTCCTTTGAAAAATTCGTCTTATTTCCTCTAACGGAATCTGTTCCCCTGGATATAAAAACTTTTCAATAAAAAGCCCTTCTTTTTGAATCGTTTCTTGAATTTTTTCGTAAAACTTTTTCAATAACTCTGTAGCGATACAATCGACACTATAGGCTTTTAAATATTCCCCTTTTTCTAAGTAATCTTCTTGTAACACATCCACCTCTTGTCCCAGTGTAATAACAAAAAGTTGCTCCATCTGTTCTCGTTTTTGATAGTAGTTTGGATTTTGTATCCTCTGTAGTTCTTCATATACGTTATCAAAAACTTGTTGCTCTTCTTTTGAAAAAAACTTATGACGACTCTTTGCTAGTCTTCTTTCTTCGTCACTTAACAATAATGTTTGTTCTATTTGCCTCATATCTTGTCCATACACCTCTTATTTTGTAACTCTAGGTAGCTTTAAGTATACATCAGAATAGAATTGAAAGCAACGATAAGGAAGGGGCTGTCACACCGTTAAAATGTTTAACGAGCGTGACAGCCCCTTCCTTTCCCTTTTAATATTCCCGACAATAGCTTCTCGTAATGGTACCTGCTTGTACTTTCTCTCTTAAAATTGCCACTACTTCTTTTGCAAATAATTTCCCATTCTCTTCCAAAAATTCAACAGCCTTAATTAATGGCATAGGTTCTCGATAAGAACGTTTGGAAGTCAATGCATCAAATACATCCGCCACTGCAATAATTTTTGCCTCAAATGGTATCTCATCTCCCTTCAAGCCTCTTGGATATCCACTACCATCTAACTTTTCATGATGGGAGGAAGCAATATAAGCAATTCGTTCTCCATATACTGGTAATACTCTATCATACGTTGCCATAGAATGTTTTTTTACAAAATCAAACTCTTCTTTTGTCAACTTTCCCTTTTTTTGTAACACTTCTAATGGCAAAATAATTTTTCCAATATCATGTAACTGCGCTGCTAGTGCTACTTCTGCTAAATTACACTGTCCTTTTAGTTCCCTTGCTAAACAAACAGCATAATTATGAACTCTTCTGCTATGTCCCATCGTATAAGAATCTCTTAAATCGGCTTTTCTAGCCTCTTGAAACAATTCATTTAACTGTCCAATATTTTGATAATAATTGACGGTATACATGCAAATAGAGCTAGAACCAATCGAAGTTAATAACACCTTCTCCTTTACATTTTTTAATCGTACGACATCATTTTTTCCCAATCGATATTCCTCATTTCCCCCAACACAATAAAGGCGTCCTTCTAACACTTGTATTAAAACTAAACTATCGCCTTCTTGTGGAGTAAGAAACAAACTGTTATTGTGATTTAACAAGTAACATGCCATTTGTTCTCCTTCTTCTGACATAACCTCTTTCGCATGAATCTCTTTTTTCATCTGCAAATCTTGGTTAGAAAAAATCTGCATTCCTTTCATGAGTTTTCCTCCACTCTCTTTTGATTCTAAGTATCTACTATATCATATGTCGTCCAATTTTAAAATTTTTTTATTCAAAAAGGGAATTTCTATCATTCTTTTCCTTTTCCACTGAAATTTTACCTCCCCCGAAACAATGTGTACCCTTCCTAGTACAAACAATGAAATTTACGCTTTATGAGGAATTTCTTATAAGATAAAAAAAAAGAACCTCAACGCACGAGGTTCTTTTTTACTTCTAAAAAATGAGGGGAGAGGATTCAAATATTATTGAAAAGCTCTTTACATGTTTTATTATAGCATTTTCCTTTCAAACATCAATGTTTTTCCTATAAACAAATATTAAAAATATATAAAATAATTCCTACTTTTATTTATTATTTTTTTATGCAATATACGCTTATCAATCCTTCTTTACATTTCCAAAATATGGAACAAAACTTTTTACAAAAGGTTCACACATTATTCATATATTCAACAAAGTTTCTACACATTTATACTATATACTAAGAACATAGTCAATGCAGGCTATCAAAAAAAATTTTTCATATTATTTCATATGGCTGTTATATTATTGCTTCTTCCTCCCCCCTGAACCAATAATGTGACAGCCTCCTCCTCATTTATAGGGTATTTTTATTTTTCTATAAAAAATAATTGATATTAATAAAAAAGGGCTGATATACTAGGATTTTATAATTGATCTATAGCATATCAGCTTTTGTTTTGCTCAAAGGAAACGAGTCAGAAACTATGTTTCAAATGTACTTTTCATAATTTGCATAATTCGCAACTTGCGTATTATGCAAATTTTTAATTTTTTTTATAAAATCGGGGTAAAATATCCTTATATTTTATTTTGGATAATCGGATAAAGTAGAAAGAGAGAAAACTATGAGACTTCGTTTAAAAGAAATTAGAAAAGAACAGCATATTACCCAGAAAGAACTCGCTTCTCTTCTTTCTGTTTCTCCTGCTCAGATATCTCGTTATGAAACGGGAAAAGCTGAATTATCCAGCGATTTAATCATAAAAATAAGTAACATATTAAGTGTTTCTACAGATGAGTTGCTTGGAAACAAACCACTTTCTTTTTATCCTCTACGTGGAGACAGTAGTTGGATTAATGAAAGCGATATAGCTCCTGAGATCATGAATACTGCTTTATCGCAATTAGGGGAGCATTTACGGTTTCTTGACCATAAATTGGAGTCATTACAGGAAGCTATTTCCTATTCTCAAAAGCAATTAGAAACTCTTACTCAAACAGAGACACAAATTATTAAAGAGTTACAGGTGCTTTCTTCCTATTATAAAAACTTGGAAAATCTCTATCAAAATTTGTCGTCTACAAATCCAGCCATTCCATTGGACTTATTAGAGTAATTTTTCTTAATATGTTACTTATTTTCTATTATACATTTATTTTTCTTAATTTCAAATAATTTTCATGAAAAAAAGTGCCAACTATGTATTATTTGACACTTTTTAACATTTTCTTTATACGTTATATTCCATTATTTTACATTTTTTCCATTTTTATCTTTTTCTATTCTATCTTTGGAAAATATTTTTTATCGATTATAAGGTCATCCGAATTTCCCGAAGTAACTCTTCTTTTCTTTCACTTAATAATAAATCTTTATGATAACGATAATATTCTTCAGAGCCATATTCTCGAATATAATTCATGCTGTAATAATTAGCGGTCAACTCTGTTAAGAAAATAACCATTTCTTGACTCTGTCCGAAATTCTCTTCCATAAAATCAAAGGCTATTTTCAATTGTTCTTTCGCTTGTTCAACTATGGACTCTCTTTTTTCGATCTCTTTTTGGAATTCCTCTCGAATCACATCCATAGCTTCTTCTTTTTGTAAAATCCCTTTTTCTTTTAAACGATAGACGTAATCATAGAGAAGTTTTTCCACGAAAAGGGCAACTTTTTCCGCCTCTTTTCCGAGCAAACCACCTTTCTTTTTGGCTATCCTTTCCTCTTCTTTTTTCTGTACATATGCAAGGAGAATCGTATCCGCTTTCTCTACGGATTCCTCGGACAATAACTGCTCTTTGATTTCAGTCAACTTCTCAAAGAGATCATTTACAAATCGATCCACAAAATCTACTTTCTTAAACATCTCTGTTAATTTGCCTAGGAATAAGCTAATAACACTTAATTTCTCATCAAAGTTTGCTTCTTGAAGTTTTGTAAAGGCTTCAATTTTTTCTGTTCCATTTAAAATCTCATTGATTCGATACTCTGTTTTATATTTTTTATAAAGTTCATAATAAGAAGCAAAATCTTTTGCTGTCTTTTTATATTGCAAATATTGGAAAATTAATTCTTCATCAATCGGAAGCTCTAATTCTTCATAAAGATACATCATTCTAGAAAGATCTTCCCATCCTCTTGCAGTTACAAAACTCTTTCCATCTACGGTCGTTTCAATATGATAAAAATTTTCTTTCTTTAATTCTAGGTAAGAAAGAATAGCATCATGAATTCCATTTCGATATCCATATTCTTTAAAAACTGAAAAATCTTCTTCAATTTCCATCTTCCGCACACGATCCAGCGTTACAATATCAAATTCTCTTACGGAGCGATTATATTCTGGAGGATTTCCTGCAGATACAATAATAAAACCATCTGGTACTTTATGATTTCCAAATGTTTTTCCTTGTAAAAACTGTAACATCGTCGGAGCTAATGTTTCTGATACGCAGTTAATTTCATCGAGGAATAAAATTCCCTCTTTTAATCCTGTTTGTTCGATTTTTTCATAAACAGACGCGATAATTTCGCTCATTGTATATTCGGTCACATGATATTCTTTTCCACCAAATGTTTTTTCTTCAATAAAAGGAAGGCCAATAGCACTTTGTCTTGTATGATGGGTAATTGTATAGGATACAAGTCCAATTTCACACTCTCTTGCCACCTGTTCCATAATTGCCGTCTTTCCAATTCCTGGAGGCCCAATTAATAAAATAGGTCTTTGATTCACGGGTGGAATTTTATAATTTCCGAATTCATCTTTTTGTAAATAAGCTTGTACGGTATGCTTAATTTCTTCTTTTGCTCGTTTAATATTCATTTCTTTGTTATCCTCTCTTTTTACTTCTTCGAAAATAATTGTTCTTCATTTAACACTAATTTCATTGCCCAAGGCGGCACATCTTGCTCCAAATAATCTTGTTCTGGAAATACAAATACCGTATTATAATCGGTTCTTTTTTTGGGATACGTTCCATATCCATCGGTGAAATAAAGCAAGCCTTTTAATCGCTTTAACTCTCCTTGTTCTTGCAATGTCTTCACATACTCAAACACAGGTCGAAAATCGGTTCCTCCATACCCTTTTATGGCAAAGGATTCTAAATACGTATCCAATTCTTCTTGACTGCCAATACAAATATCTTCTTTCACTTCCATATCACACTGAATGATATGAATATTCACTTTATGGAAGAAATTCTCTGTATCTTTTAAAATAGAAAAGGCTTCTCGTAAAAAGGCTTCTACAACAGCTCCTGAACAAGAGCCAGAGGTATCAATAGCAATAACAAATTCTTCTATTTTCGCAACCTCTTTATACTCTAACTCTTCGATTAATGGCATATTCCCATAAAATTCCATACCAAAGTGATAGAATCCATAATCGAATGAATCCATATCCACTTGCATTTCCTCTCTCACTACAGCAAACTGTTTTAAAAAAGTGCGAAAATCTTGTCGAATTCTCGTTTCCACTTTTAACGCTTTTAACAGACTTCCTACTTCATTTCCCGCCTGTTTTCGAAACGTCTCCATATTCGTTTTCATCTGCTCTGTGATCTTTTGCCACTTTTGCTCTTTTGCCATCGTATTCTGATCACTACGCTGCCTATCTTCCTTGTTTTCCAATTTTTGTTGTTCTTTTTGTTCTTCTCCTTGTTGATCTGAGGAATCCCCTTCTTCCTTTTCCCCTTCCTCTCGTTTCCAAAAACTATGATCGTCAACAAGAAATTCTGTACTAATGGCGGTAAATTCTTTCCAAGTCAGAGGAGCTGTTATTAAATACTGATAGACTCCTTCCGCCGTAAATACTTTTTGAAATTTTCGGATATCATTATAAATTTCTTCCCTTTTATCAGGAATCAATCTTTTTACTGCCCGACTTTCCATTCCATCGATAATGGATTCCACAACAATATCACAAGCTGTATTCCAATATTCTTCTTCTCGTTCCTCTCGGTGCCATATATGCCGAAACATTGCATGTAAAATCATATGCAAATAGGCACGATTTACAATAACTGGATGCTGTCCATACCGCTCCATTAAAAATCTAGGATTATAAAATAGGGATATTCCATCCGTTCCGACAAAAAATGTATTTTGATTCATTTCATAGGAAAGACTTCCAAGAGCGGAATCTAAAAATCGCATCGATAAATAAAGTTCATTTCTCGATACCATTAAAATTTTTTCTCCAAGTTTTTTATACTTTTCTTTTGTCCGTTCCTGCTCTTTTTCTCTCCCCTCTAATTGTTCTTCCATCTATAATTCCTTTCTATCTTTGTTTTTCTATTGTCATCTCTTTTTATTTCTAAAATCTTTTATAAAACAAAACTTTTCTTTTTGTTTGAAGAAGAAAACCGTTTTTGATTCACCTCCATAAGTTGTGACAATAACTCAATTTCTTCTTCTTGTTGTAATAGATTTAATAGTTCTTTCATCTGCTCTTCCTTTATTTCTTCATAATTTCCAAGCCATAAAAGTACTTCACTTCTTTGTGCCTTTAACACCCATTGAAGCAATGACAACCAATTTTTCTTTAGAAAAGATAAATATCGCTCTTTATCCTTTTCTAATAATTCCACAGGGTAGCGAAGTCTTGCTAAGGCAATCTCATAAAGCGCTTCTATTTGCTCCACATTTTCTGCTAAATAAAAACGGCTATCATATTCCTTATATAAAATCTTTTCCTTTGTAATTGCCTCTCGATAATGAGCGCCTGCTCCATAAGTCTCCTGATTAATAATTCTAGCCATTGTATTTTCTTGATAATTGTGAATATAAGCAGGAAATACAAGCTCCATATATTGTTCCTTTTCATGGAACTTACATAATACTTGTTGGTTCATTTCCGATAAAAGATTCTTTAGACAAGTATATCTTCCTTGATAAATAAAAATTTCAATTTCGGATAACTGTCTACAATTTTTAAAAGCTCCATCACCAATTTCCACTAAATAGTCACTAATCTCTATTTTTTCAAGCTGTCTACACTCATAACACATATGACTTCCTATCGTATCCACTGTTTTTGGCAAAGAAAGCTCTTTTATGTTTTTTCTATAAAAAGCATATTTTCCCACTTCTTTTATTTCTTTCTCATCAATCGTTTCTGGCACTCTTACAACTTCTTCGTCTCCTAAATATTCAATAATAGAAATGGTATTCTCTTTTTCTTCATACTTCCAACAACCGCTCTCTTTCCATTCCCTATTTTCTTCTCTTTTCATCATCTAAACCTCGATTTTCCTTTTTATCATTATCGTAATACGATCCAAAACTAATAATACTTACTATTATTATAATCGATTTTTAAAATCGGTACAATAGAAATTTTGATTGGAAATCTCCTTTTTCTTATGCATTGTGACGTATTTTCTCACTATTTTTGTTTTTCTTTTCTCTTTCTTCCTTATACTATAGTATTTTTAAAATATAATAAATCTTTTTTTCCTAATTCCTGCACTTTGCAAGTTGTCATGCATAGTTTTATTTTCTTCTTTTCTTCTTTCATTTTCCTCAATTCTTTTGAATTTTTTTAAGAAAAATGACTGTTTTTTCGCACATTTTTCATGAATTATCATTATTTATTTTTTTCAGTTATATTTCATTTATTCCAATTCATTTTATCAATTTATTCATTTTTTGAAATATATAAATTATTAACTTGCATTTATATGGTCTATTCGCTATAATTAAGTATAATTATGAAACGTACCCGCTGGTACAGAAAGGATTAGGTGTAATTTATGTCAAATCGTATTCATCACCCATTTAAAAGAGTTTTAGTTGCCAACCGTGGCGAAATCGCTATTCGTGTTTTCCGTGCTTTAAATGAACTCGGAATCACAAGCGTTGGTATTTATTCCAAAGAAGATAAATATGCAACATTCCGTACAAAAGCCGATGAATCCTATCCCCTTCGTCAAGATAGAGGTCCTATCGACGCTTATTTAGATATTGATACTATTATTAAAATTGCAAAAAAACATCATGTAGATGCTATCCATCCAGGTTATGGTTTTCTCTCTGAAAATCCTGACTTTGCAGATGCCTGTGCCAAAAATGGAATCGTATTTATCGGTCCAAAAGGCAACATCATGCGCAAAATGGGGGATAAAATCAGCTCAAAACAACAGGCAATTAAATATGAAGTTCCAATCATTCCAGGAGTTGACCACCCTGTAAAAAATACAGAAGAAGCGATAGAAATTGCCGATATGGTCGGATATCCTGTTATGTTAAAAGCTTCTAATGGTGGTGGCGGACGTGGTATGCGTATCGTTGACACAAAAGAACAGATGGAAAAAGAATTCCGTGAAGCAAGAGATGAATCTAGAAAAGCCTTTGGCGATGATCAAATCTTCATTGAAAAATATTTAAGAAATCCAAAACATATTGAAGTACAGATTTTAGCCGATTCTTATGGAAATGTCGTTCACCTTTACGATCGTGACTGTTCCGTACAGCGTCGTCACCAGAAAGTAGTTGAATACGCACCTGCTTTTTCCATTCCAGAAAAAACAAGAAAAATTATTTTAGAAAGTGCCGTTTCCCTTGCAAAAGGCGTTGGATATGAAAATGCTGGTACATTAGAATTCCTTGTAGATGCACAGGGAAATCCTTACTTTATTGAAATGAATCCTCGTATTCAGGTAGAACATACTGTTACAGAAATGGTAACAGGCGTTGACTTAGTGCAATCTCAAATTTTAATTGCCCAAGGATATGGCTTAGAAGAATCTCCAATTAGCCTTCCTTCTCAAGACGCAGTAACAGTACAAGGATATTCTATCCAGACTCGTGTTACAACAGAAGATCCTGCAAACAACTTCCTTCCAGATACAGGAAAAATCACAGTGTATCGTTCTGCATCAGGAAATGGACTTCGTCTTGACGGCGGTAATGCTTGTACAGGTGCTGTTATCACACCATATTATGATAGCTTACTTGTAAAACTAATTTCTCATGATAGAACATTTGAAGGTGCAATTCGCAAATCCCTTCGCTCTTTAAAAGAAACTCGTATTCGTGGTATTAAGACTAATATTCCATTCTTAATTAATGTATTAACCCATCCACAATTTGCAACTGGTAATTGCTATACGACTTTTATTGAAGAAACTCCTGAGTTATTTATTTTACAGGAAAGCCAAGACCGTGCTACAAAAGTGCTTGAATTTTTAGGAAATCAGATGGTAAATGTCCATCCATCAGAAAAACCGGAATTCCCAGCTTATCGCACTCCAAAAGTTGAAAAAACAAAAGAATTAACAGGTGCTAGAGATAAGTTCCTCGCTATGGGTGCAAAGGAATTTACACAAAGCATTTTAAAAGATAAAAAATTATATGTAACCGATACAACAATGCGTGATGCGCAACAGTCTCTTATTGCAACTCGTATGCGTTCTAAAGACTTATATGGCGCTGCGGAAGCTACAAATGCGATTATGACAAATGGTTTTTCTGCCGAAGCATGGGGCGGAGCTACTTATGATACCGCTTATCGTTTCCTAAAGGAATCTCCATGGAATCGTCTTCGCACTCTTCGCAAATTAATGCCAAATACATTAATTCAAATGTTACTTCGCGCTTCTAATACCGTTGGTTACCGCAACTATCCAGATAACGTAGTACAAGAATTTATTAAAACGGCTGCGGATGAAGGAGTCGATGTATTCCGTATTTTCGATAGCTTAAACTGGATTGAAAATATGAAACTTCCAATTGAGTCCGCTCTTGAAACTGGTAAGATTGTCGAAGGTGCTATTTGCTATACAGGTGATATTTTAAATCCAAAAGAAACAAAATATACACTTGATTATTATGTAAACAAAGCATTAGAACTGGAAAAATTAGGTTGTCATATTTTTGCAATTAAAGATATGGCAGGACTTTTAAAACCATATGCAGCAAAAGAGTTATTTAAGACATTAAAACAAGAACTTCATATTCCAATTCACCTTCATACACACGATTCTTGTGGAAATGGTGTAAGCACAGTTCTTATGGCAGCAGAAGCTGGTGTTGATATCGTTGACTTAGCCATTGAATCTATGAGTACGTTAACAAGTAACCCTTCTATGAACGCTGTTGTTGCCGCTTTAGAAGGCTCTGAACGCGATACCGGATTAAATGCAAAAGATTTAACTTCTTTAAGCCATTACTATGCCGATGTAAGAAAGGTTTATGAACCTTATGAAAGTAATATGAAAACTCCAAATACAGAAATCTATCAATATCAGATTCCTGGTGGACAGTATTCTAACTTACAAGCACAGGCAGAACAGATGAATGCAGGGGATCGCTTTGAAGAAATCAAAGAACTCTATGCACAGGCAAACGATCTTCTTGGAAACATTATTAAAGTAACACCATCTTCCAAGGCAGTTGGCGACTTCGCAATCTTTATGTTAAAAAATGGTCTGACAAAAGATAATATCTTAACAGAAGGAAAAGATTTATCTTATCCAGACTCTGCCATTGAATATTTCTCTGGTATGCTTGGACAACCAGATGGCGGTTTCCCAGAAGAACTTCAAAAAATCGTATTAAAAGATAAAAAACCAATTAGCGTTCGCCCAGGTTCTTTAATGGAACCAGAAGACTTAGATGCGATTGCTCAAGGTCTAATCGAACGTCACAATTTATCCAACTTAAATGAACGCGAACTTCGCCAAAAAGCAATTAGCTATGCTCTTTATCCAAAGGTATACGAAGACTACTGCCGTCACTTTGAAATGTATGATGATGTTTCAAAACTTGACAGCCATGTATTCTTCTATGGTCTTAGAAAAGGCGAAGAAACTTCCTTGAATATTGAATCTGGTAAAGACTTAATCATTAAATTTATTGACCAATCCGATCCAGATGAAGATGGTTTCCGTATTTTAACATTCGAAGTCAATGGTTCTATCCGTGAAATCCGTATTCAAGATAAAAACTTAACTGCCAATATCGATCGCAAATTAATTGCTGATAAAAACAATCCAGCTCACGTTGGCTCTCCACTTCCTGGAACAATCACTCATATTTTCGTAAAAGAAGGCGATGTAGTCGAACAAAACGCTCCTCTTCTTACAATCGAAGCCATGAAGATGGAAACAACAATTACAGCAAAATCTGCTGGTACCATTGGTTGCATTTATGTAAAAGAAGGCGAACAAGTACAGACACAAGACTTATTAGTTAGTTTTTAATTTTCTTTTAGAAGGAACCCTATTTCCTATTATGATGAGAAACACGCTTTGCGAGTTTCTCATCATTTTTTATATGGAGTATGAGAGTATAGGAAATAGGTAATAAAAAAGAGCTATTCCAAAATAAATCGTTATCAAACTCTTTATTCTGTAATAGCCCTTTTTTATTGTTCTATTTTACTTTCTTTGTGGCAGCAAGCGCCAAAGATCCTGGTCCAATATGACAAGAGATACTTAAAGATAACTTGTCTACATAAATATCATAACCTGGAATAGCCTCTTCCACTTCTTTTTTAAACTCCTGTGCCGCCTCTTCATTATCGGTATGAGCGATGGCAAGCATCATTGTTCCTTCTTCACAATAGTTAGAAAAACGCTCTTCTAAATCTTTTTTCACTGCATTGATCATCATTGTTTTTGCTTGCTTCACAGTTCTTGCTTTGGCAAAAGCATCCAATTTTTCTCCTTGAATTTGAAGCACTGGTTTTAAACGAAGCAACGTACCAAGAGCGGCAGCAGCTGGTGTAACTCTTCCACCTTTTTTTAAATATTTTAATGTATCCACCATAATATAGATACTAGACTCGAAACGCTCGTTTTCTAATACTTCTTTAATCTCTGCTCCACTTTTTCCTTGGTTTGCAAGATAAATGGCATCTAATACAGATTGTCTTTGTGTCACAGACACTCTTTGATTATTAACAACATGCACTTTCCCATCAAATTCTCTTGAAAAAGCAAGTGCTGTCTCACAAGCTCCACTGAGACCACTAGACATTGGAATATGCACAACTTCTTCGTGTTCTTTCAAAAGTTCTTCCCAAAGATTCATAATATTCTCAATGGAAGGCTGGCTTGTCCCAATATCAGCTCCTTCTCGTAGTTTTTCATAAAATTCTTTTTGTGTTAATGTAATATCTTCAAAATAAGTTTCTCCATTAATATCAAAAGGCATTGGCACAATAGAAATTCCAAGTTCTCTTCCTTGTTCTTGTGTGATTCCGCTATTACTATCTGTTACTATTGCAATTCGACTCAACGTAAGCACCTTTCCTTTCTCATTCTATTATTTTCATCAACTATTTATTCTCTCAAATCGGTCATAAAATATATCAACAACTTTTCTACACAAATCGATAAAAATATACAAATGATTTATTTTGCGTAACTATGCCCTATTTTATCATTGTCACCTCTAAATGTAAAGGGAAAACCACATATGTAGCGGTTTTCCCTTGTAAAACTCTCTTAATTCAATATTTCTTCTATATTTAGTAGAAGCTTTTTACATTGCTCTTTGTTTTCCACTTGGCACAAATGCTCCATAAATTCTTCATCTTGAAATTGTGCAATCAAATCTTGTAACAACTCTAAATACTCCATTTCTTGAACAAAGCCAAGTATAATGATAAAACGAACAAGATGTTCGCTTTCCTCATTCCCCATCTCTTTCCAAACAATCGGTGTTTTTAGCCTTGTAAATGCGATAAATGGTCGTTTTATATGCTCTTTGTCCGCATGAGGAATTGCTACTGGATAAGGAGACATTGGAATCGCGGTTGGATACTCTTCTTCTCTCTCTTTCATAGCTTTATAAAAACTATCTTCTACATAAGAAAGAGTTTTTAATTTGTCCGCCATTTTTTGAAAAAATTCTTCTTGATTTTCTACCTCCATGTCTAGTTGAATGAGCTCTTCTTGTATCATATTGCTTTTCATTCCATCACCTAACTTTCCATTGTAATCCGATTGCTTACTTGCTTTTCTATCCTTTTTTTATTCATTTGGTCTTTGATAAAAATGACCATCTAATTGATCTGTTTTTAATACATTGATAAATGCCTTTGGATCTACAAGGCGAACGCCTTCTTTTACTTTTTTCACTTCATCGCTGGATACAACAGAATATACCATAGAACGGGTTTCATTGTCATAACAACCAGTTCCATTAAAAATAGTAGCTCCATGATTCGTACAATGTAAAATCACCTCATATACTTCCTCTGGATAGTTGGTAATAATAAAAAATGTATGCTTTCGATAATGTTTATGCAACGTGTGCAATACTTGTGTGGAAGCAAACTGGAAAATAATAGAATACAGTGCTTGATTCCATCCAAATAAATATCCTGCTATCATAAGCATGACCGCATTCCCACAGAGAATGTAATTCCATGTATCTAAATGATATTTTTCTGATGCAAAAATAGCGATAAAATCGGTTCCTCCTGTAGAAGCTGCCGCTCTTAAACAGAGATTAATGGCAAATCCATTAATAATACCACCAAAAATACAGATTAAGAGAACATCATACACAATAGGACGGCTCGGAATCATATCCGTAAAAATACTCGTACAAAAAATCATCAAACAAGAGTATATTGTAAACTTCTTACCAATTGTTTTAAATGCGATAATTGCAGGAATTGCATTCAATGTAATATTCACAAGAGAAAACGGAATTGTAATATGCAAAAATTCCTTTCCAATGTCTTGAAGTAAAATAGTAAGACCTGTAAATCCTCCTGGAAATAATCCCCCCGCATTGACAAACGTCTTAATATTTGTTGCCATAATAAGTGCCGCGATTAGGATACAAATAATTCGCTTTACCTCCTTACCAATATCCACTTTCGCCTTGTCCACTGCCATTTTTCATACTCCTCCCTATATCTATATTTCTTCTTTTCGCGTTTTCAATTGTTTCTTTAAATCGATTAATTCATTATCTTTTTCATGAATTTCATTGCAAAGCTCTAAAAACTCTTCATTTTGTCCAACTTTAAATTGTTCATAGACTTGTCTTCCAATTTCCATATAAAGCTTCTCTGTCGCCTTATGGTTTTCATAAATTTTATTTTTTAATTTTTGGACTTCTAAAAAATCATCTGTCTTTTTGGAAACCTTATCAGCAGTCTTTATAATTGTTTTTCCAAGTTCTTCTAAAAAATCAGTTGCCATTCTTTTTTCCTCCCATGTATCTTTTCTACAAGTATAGCATTTCTTTTTTCATTCGAATAGTTTTTTTAAACTTTCTTATTATTTTAAAAATGTATACAAGTTTTTAGAGGAATATTCCTCTGAAAATACATAGCCAAGGCGGTCAAAATTTTTCAATTGTTCCTCTTGTTCTATCTGCTCTTCTGCCATATAGCGCACCATCTCTCCTCGCGCCATTTTCGCCATCGTTCCTTTTTGCACTACTTTTCCATCTTTTTCTTCCCCGAATACAATCGTAATATACTTCATATTTGGTGTTAAATATTTTTCAATACATTTTGTATATTCTTTGGAAGCTAAATTAATAATACAGTTTGATTCCCTTTCTAACACTTTATAAATGCTATCTCCCCAAAATTCATAAAGATCTTTTTTCCCTAGAACTTTTGCCTTTGCTTGCATTTCAAGGCGATATGGCGTAATCTTGTCAAATGGTTTTAATATTCCATAAAAACCAGATAATATCCGAAGATGTTCCTCCATATATTCCCATTGTTTTTTCTCAAAAACAGCTGGTGCCATATATTGGTATTGTATTCCTTCATAAGATAATAGTGCAGGTGTCAGGGCGCGTTCCAAATCCATTGTTTGCACTCTTTCATAATTAAGCTGTGCTAATTTATCATTACAAGCCCACAACTTCTTTAACTCTTCATAGTCTAACGACTGTAAATAGTTTAAAATCTCTTTTGTCTTCTCCAAAAAAATCGGCGTTGATTGTGCAGACATTGTGTCTGTATCAATATTCATTGTTTTTGCAGGTGATATGATAATTCTCATCGTTTCTTCTCTCCTTTTATTCTTTCTATTTTCTCTTTTGTTCATACCTATTCTTTTTTATAAATTCCATAGTTTCCATCCACACTATATCATGTTTGCCCTCTCTTGTCATTGGTCTTCCTATCAACAACTACCCCTTGGCATAAACAACAAGGAAAAATCGCTATAAGAGTTTTTTCCTATAGCGATTTTATCATTCTAATTCCCATCTATTTGGTACTTCATTGGCAACAATCTCTTGTGCATTTTCCAAATCTTTTTTATTCACATAAATAATATAGAGCACACGATTTGCAACTATTTTATCGGATACCCAATAAGAAATCTTTTTTTTCTTTAATTCATTTACTAAGCTTGTAATTTGTGCGGGATCGCAAGAGTTATAAATGGGCTCTGTTTTGGATCGAAATATCATAACTGTCACCTCTTTTTCTCTTTCTTCTCTCTTATTCGTAACAGCTTTCTTCTATTTTGATCCTACTGAAATCCTGACACAAAAGCAATATATTTTTTCTTACAATTCTTTCTTATTTTCGTAGAAAATCGAAAGAAATAACTGCACCACCTTGTAATCTTGACTGTTCTGCCGCTAGTGCACAATAATGACTCTCCACAGAATGTTCTACAGAAGTAATCGCACTTGTCATTTCTTTTTCTCCTGAGATGATATCTAAAAATTCCTCTACCATACGACTGTCTCCACCCCCATGCCCTGAAAAATCAGTTGCTAACTTAGCTACGTCAATCACTTCTGTCTCTTTTCCAAATATTGTTAATTTTATTAGTTTTTCCGACATATCTGCAATTATTTCACCTTTTGTTCCCATGAATTTTGCATAACGAGAACCTGTAGCAGTAAAGGCACACATAGTCAAATGAATGGTGGAACCATCGGTCATTTTTAAATTTACAACTTGATGATCTACTACATTATTATCACAATAATAGACACATCTTCCATACGGTCCTGTTTTAATGGCATCACGTATGGTCTCTTCTGTTGGGTGAAGCGTCAATACATCCACTGGCCAACCAATATTTCCATTTAAAACCCCTGTTTTTTTATTTGTCAAATAGATTTTTTCCGCATCAAATGGACACTCATCTTTTACTTTACATCCATCCATACATCGTTTTGTGGCTCCTTTTGGCGCACACTCTTCTTTAAACAAATGAATATCTCCAAAAGAAGAAACACTTTCACAAGTTTTTCCTGTTAACCATAAGTAAAGATCCATATCATGACAACATTTTTGTAAAATCATAGGGCTTGTTGTATTGGAATTTCTCCAATTTCCCCGAACAAAACTATGAGCCTGATGCCAATATCCTACATTTTCAATTGCCATTACCGATACAATATCGCCAATTTTTCCACTGTCAATTACTTCTTTTAATTTGGAATAGAAAGGAGTATAACGAAGAACATGACATACAACAACAGTTCTTCTATATTCTTTGGCCACTTTTACAATTTCACGACATTCAGAAAGATTAGGAGAAATCGGCTTCTCTAACAAAAGATCATATCCTTTTTTTAATGCTAAAATTGCCTGACTCACATGCTGTTGATCTTGTGTTGTAATAAACATAACATCTGCTAATTTTTCTTGGCTTATCATCTCTTCTGCACTTGAAAAGCAAAATCGTTGTTCTACCCCATATTCTTTTGCAACTTCTTTTACTTTTTTTTCATCAATATCTGCAATTGCAACAATTTTCATTTTATTAGGAATCCTTTTTTGCACTTTTGCATAAGTATCCTTTCCTCTACTTCCTAGTCCTGCAATTGCCACTGTCAACTGTTTGCTCATAATTTTGTCCCCTTCCTTACATTGAATATTTTTTATTTTAAGCCACTCTTCTTTGGAATACAAGATAATCTCTTCTATTTTTAAGCTATTCTTTTCTTTATATTAAAAATACCAAAATAAATAGGATTTCTTATAGGAATTTCTTTCCCATAGAAAAAGACTGCCATAAAAAGCATCTGTCATTTTTATTTCTTTGCTTTTTACGACAGTCCATTAATTAGAAAAATATCTTTCTTATTATTTTCTTACAATAACAGATACTCCATCTGGGATTACTGTGATTGGTTCCTTCTCTCTTCCTAAATAAGCATCTGCTTTTTCAATGGCTTCTTCCACTGTTTTTGCATAATCCATCTGCATATTTTTCACCATGTCTTCTGGAGCATTTGTTACAAGTATGACCCGATACTTCATTAAAATTCGGCATAAAATTTGTGCTTCCCATTGATCTGGCATTGTATCTTTCATCGGTGTATCCAAAAATCTCTTCATAATGGTTTTCGTATCTTCTCCACTTGCAAATGTATCATAAAGAGATTGACCCCCATGTCCATCGCAGCAGTCCGATGCAATAATAATTACTCCACCTTCCTTACAAGTAGCCTCTGCTGCTGTCATACTCTTAACAGATTGATAAATATTTTGGTCAAGCGGATATCCTCCATTTGTAGAAATAACAATATTCGATGGAATAGCTTTTACACTGGAAAGCTTATCTACAAACTTACAACCTTCTCTATGTGCCTCATTAAAATGCCCTGCATAAGCCGCAATCACTTTTTTATCCGCATCTAATACAACATTAATAATAAAGGCTAACTTGGCCTTTTCTGCCGCATAAATCATATCTTTATGAATGGGATTTCCATCTAAAATTCCTGTTCTCGCATAAGGGCTATCAATAAATGCAGAACAATGATTTTCCATAACCGTAACCGCACTAGCCACACCAGGAAGTACACTCTTTCTGCCACCTGAAAATCCTGCAAAAAAATGTGGTTCAATAAATCCTTCAGAAATTAATAAATCGGCTTCTGCTGCCACTTTATTAATTAAAAGTTTCCCACCTGAAGGAAGTGTCCCAAGTTCCACCATATCTTCATAATCATGGCTTTTATGTACAATAAAATGAACATCACCGCGGTTGACAAAATCTTCTCCAAACTTATAAATCAACTCTTCTCTTGTTGTTGGACGGTGAAATCCTGTGGCAATTAAAATCGTAAGTTCTGCTTTTGGATTTCCCGCTTTAATTTCCTCCATAATCGCTGGTGCAAACACACGGCTTGGCACTGGTCTTGTATGATCACTTGCGATCATAACAATATTTTTCTTTCCTTTTACCAATTCTCGTAACCTTTTTGAATGAATTGGATGTTCCATGGCTTCTTTGACTAGCTCTACTTCTGACTTCTCTGGCTGATAGTCATGAGCTTTTGAAACAAGAACCCCAGCAAGCCTTTCATCCGGAACTGTAACGGTTAACTGTTCTCTACCAAATGGAAGTTTTATTGTTGCCATCTTTTTTCCTCCTTAATCATACATTTTTTGCTACTAAAATAACCCATTGTTATAAGAAACCTACTATAATACCTGCCCAATTTTTTATTCTTCTCTACTTGTTTGTCTTTTTTCCCCGCATTAATTGGTACTACCATTATAGTTAGTTTTATTATAAATCCATTTCCTATGATTGTCAAACTCGCTTTTATACTATTAAAAATACATGATAGGAATGTTCACAGGCGATCATCTAATATCTCAGGTAGAAAAGAAGCCCAAGAAAAACCTTTCTTCTCTTGTTTTTCTTGGACTCCTTTCATCGGTTATTTTTTTATTTTTCTTCTTTTGCACGCCATGCTGTAAAATCCCAAGGTCTTTTCTTAATGAGAAGACGATCGTATGGGATAAAAATGGAAATAATAGCAAACACAGCTAATAACATCTGGTACCAGAGCAATGGAATTAAATCAAGAGGTGATACTTTAAGGTTCGTTCCTGATGTTAAACTAATAGCCAATAAAATCTGTGCTCCATAGGGAATGAGACCTTGAAAAACACAAGCCCAAATATCTAATAAAGAAGCACTTTTTCTTGGATCCACTCGATAACTTTCACAAATTTCCTTTGCAATAGGGCCTGTAATAATAATAGCAATTGTATTGTTGGCAATGGCACAATCTGCAAGTGAGGCAATGGCTGCAATTCCAACTTCTGCTGATCTCTCTCCCCGAATTAATTTTTTAATTTTTTCAATTAACCATTCTAGGCCACCATTTTGCGTTACCATATAGGCAAGTCCGCCTGCAAACAGTGATAATAGAAAAATTTCAGTCATACTAGTAAATCCATTATAAACACCTTGTGCCCAAGTTAAAATATTCAAATCTCCATAAAAAATCCCAATGGCACCTGCCACTACAATTCCAAGACCTAATGTTATAAAAACATTAAATCCAATAATTGCAAGCACTAATACTATAATATATGGAATCATTTTTACTACTTGAAAATCTAAACTCTCAACTGGGATTACTACTTCTGGCTTTCCAAAAATTATCAATAATAGAAAGGTAAGAACTGCAGGTGGAATGGCAATTGATAAATTTACTTTGAATTTATCACTCATCTCAACTCCCTGTGTTCTCGTTGCAGCAATAGTCGTATCTGAAATCATAGATAGATTGTCTCCAAACATAGCTCCGCCTACAATCGCCGCAATAACTAAAGCTCCATTTAACCCTGCTTTTTCTGCAATGGCAACGGCAATTACTCCAATAGCACTGATCGTTCCCATGGAACTTCCTGTAGCAACTGCAATAAATGCTGACATAACAAATAAACCTGCTGGAATATATTGCGGTGGAATAACAGAAAGCCCTAAATTAACGACGCTATCAACACCTCCCATATCACTAGCAACTCTTGCAAAAGCACCTGCAAATAAATAAATGAAACACATAGTCAAGACATTTTCATCTCCACAACCTTTTGCAAATAAAGAAAACTTTTCTTCCATTGTTCCTTTAAATAGAAAAAAAGCTACTACGATTCCAATAACAATGGCAACTGGTGATGGAAATTGATAAAATGCCATATCAACTCCTTTTATTTGCAAGGTAATACCTGCACCTAAATAAATGGCAATAAACACAATCAGTGGTATTAATGCACTTTTTCGTGCCTTTATTTTCTGTTCCTTCATAAATTCCTCCTTGGTTTTACGCTTTCCTTCTCTATTCTATCACGACTCACTGCTTTTCAGAGATTCGTAATCACCATTCTTCGCTCGTAATGAATCAACTTCGTCTGCTCCCACTCACTAACGCTCATTATATCATAAGCAAAGCTTATGATCGCCATTCGCCGCTCGTGATGAATCAACTTTGTCTACTCCCACTCGCTAACGCTCATTATATCACAATCTTCTTTTATCATTAAGAAGAACTTGCACTTTCTCTCCTATTTTTGTACACTTAAAACATATCGTATTCTTAAAAAGGGGGAGATTTTTTGACATTAGCTCATCTATGTGAGGACATTTGCTATCACAGTTCTTTTCAACTAAAACAAACCGATCCTATCAGCTCTCGTCTTATGTGTCCAGAATACTCTAAGTTTTCTACAGAAACTAAGACATATCCTTATCCATATCAAGAACCAGTCTTTGCACTTTGTTGGATTTTAAATGCTGATAATAAATTGTTCGCTACTTTAAAACCATCCAAAACGGATTTTTCTTACTGTACCACATTTCCTAACACACAAAAAACACAGCTCCATACTCATGACTATCTAGAATTAGCCTATATTGTATCTGGAGAATTTTCTCAAAAAATTCTTGGTAAGACTATTACGTTTCATCAAGGAGAACTTTGTTTCATTGATAAAAATTGTGCCCATCAAGACTGTTTTTTACCAACCTCTGCTACGATTTTATTTTTTGGCATTTCCAATTCTGTATTTCACGATATTATGACAAGCCATGTTGCAGAAGAAAAAATAACAAAATTTTTAAACTCTGCACTGTTAAAACAAAAAGATTTACAGCAATATTTACATTTTAAGCCTCATAAGGATGCGAGTAATCTTCTTGAAGAAACTTTAAAAACGCTTTTATTAGAATTAATTCATCATGATGAAGCCTCTCCTCATATATGCAAAGGACTTCTAATGCGGATCTTTCGAATTTTAAGTATAGACTATGATTTCTCTCTATCAAAAGAATTAAAAAAGGAAATGAATTGGTTACTCTTTGAAGAAATCACCTCTTACATCAAAGAGCATTATCAAAATATTACCATACAACAGCTCACAAAACAATTTCATTTTCAAGAAGATTATTTTAATCGCCTCATTAAATCAAAAGTTGGAGTCACTTACACCGAATATGTTCAAGATTTACGCCTAAAAATGGCAGAACAACTTTTACTGGAAACAAACTTATCTATTGATGAAATTTCAGAAGAAATTGGTTATCAAAACAAAGGATATTTTTATAAACTATTTATGGAACGTTATCATATTACCCCTGCTCAGTTTCGAAAAAAGGAGCTTCATTCTTAACAGAACAAAGTGTGGGAGCAGTTTGCGAAGCAAACACTTCTTATCTGCGAGCTGGGCATTGTTGCACGTAGTGCTTTTTTATTTCATAGGAAACCAATGCTTTCATACATTAATGCGACAACGTACTTCCTATGAAACAAAAAAAGGACTCCCTCTTAATTGAGAAAATCCTTTTTTATGCTAAGAAAACGAAACTTTAAACTGCTTGTATTTTTTATTTCCAATATCACTATTGGAATTTTGTGTGGAGTATGCTAAATGACTATGAGAAACTTTCTCTCTCATAGAAAACAAGCATTCCTTCGTTCTCTACTTGCCAAATACCGCTTCATAATCCGCTTGGAATTTTTTAATTCCTTGTTCTGTCAATGGATGCTTTGTCATCTGCTCGATCACATTGTATGGAACCGTTGCAATATCCGCTCCTGCCTTTGCACAATCGATGACATGGATCGGATTTCTTACACTAGCGGAAATGATCTCTGTTTGAATGCCATGGATTCCAAAAATTTCTGTAATACTTTCAATTAATTCGATTCCTGGAGTAGAAATGTCATCTAGACGTCCTAAAAATGGAGATACATAAGTAGCTCCTGCCCTTGCTGCTAACAATGCTTGAGCTGCTGTAAAAATAAGAGTGACATTTGTTTTAATCCCTTCTGCTGAAAGAACTTTTACCGCCTTTAACCCTTCCACCGTCATCGGAATTTTTACAACCATATTTGGATGAATATTTGCAATCTCTCTTCCTTCTGCAATCATTCCTTCTGCGTCAACGGTTGTAGCCTTTACCTCTCCACTAATTGGGCCATCTACAATGGATGCAATCTCTTTTATCACTTCATTAAAATCTCTTCCTTCTTTTGCGATTAAAGATGGATTCGTCGTAACTCCACAGATAACACCCATATCGTTTGCTTTTTTAATATCTTCTACATTTGCTGTATCAATAAAAAATCTCATGTCTTCCTCCATTCTTGTTTTCCATGACTTTTCGATGATTTTTTTATTTGAAATTTTCCTATGCCCTTTTTCCTGATAAGACATACTCTAACTTCAATTCCTTTTCTATGACTTGCTTATTTTTGTCCATAATAAGCATTTTTTCCATGCTTTCTTTGATAATGTTTGTCTTGTAACTCTTGTGGTGCTGGCTGTACCGCTCCATTGATCGTTTCACAGCGAGCCGCCATTTTTGCAACCTCTTCTAATACAACGGCATTATGAACTGCCTCATTTCCATCTTTTCCCCATGTAAACGGCCCATGATTTTTACAAAGTACCGCAGGCATTGCCTCGTAATCTCTATCTTTAAATATATCGATAATTAATAATCCTGTGTTCTTTTCATAATTTTCTTCAATTTCTTCTTTTGTTAAACAACGGGCACAAGGAATTTCTCCATACATATAATCGGCATGAGTTGTTCCATAACAAGGGATTCCTCTTCCTGCTTGTGCCCAACTGGTTGCCCAAGGGGAATGGGTATGCACGATCCCACCGATATTTGGAAACGCTTTATACAATTCCATATGAGTTGCCGTGTCAGAAGAAGGATTGTATCTTCCTTCGATTTTATTTCCATCTAAATCAACAATTACCATATCTTCTGGTGTCAATTTATCATAATCTACTCCACTTGGTTTGATGGCAAAGTATCCAGTTTCTCGATCAATTTCACTTACATTTCCCCATGTGAACGTTACAAGACCATATTTTGGTAACAGCATATTCGCTTCATACACTCGTTTTTTTAATTCTTCTAACATGATTCCACCTCTAATTGTACTATTACATAATTTTTTATCTTTTATGACTCCCAAGTAAACGCTTCTACCGCTGCCTTTTCAATTGGAAGACCTGCCTTATATCGCTCAATAAAAGTATCAAATCCTTCGATATCTTCTGGGACTGGCTCAATACAGATACCTTCTTGTCCTTTAAATACTTTTTCTTCTAAATAAGAATCAAGAGTTTCTCCTTCTTCTTTCTGAAGCATATAACTTGCTAATACTGCAATGCCCCATGCTCCCCCTTCTCCTGCTGTTTCCATAACCCAAACAGGAGCAGAAAAAGCAGCTGCCATCATTTGTTGTCCTACTCTCTTTGTTTTAAATAAGCCACCATGGCCTAGCATTTTATCAAGGGCAACTCCTTCTTCTTTAAATAAAATATCAAGTCCTATTTTCAATGCTCCAAGCGCTGTAAATAAATGGCTTCTCATAAAGTTAGCCAAATTGAATTTACTATTTGCAGAACGAACGAATAAAGGTCTTCCTTCTTCAAACGCTGTAATGCTTTCTCCTGAAAAATATCCATAAGAAAGCAATCCACCACAGTCAGAATCTCCCTCTAACGCTTGCTTATAAAGGATTTCATATAATGTATTCTTATCCATCTTCATGCCACTTGCATTTGCAAATTCTTCAAATAAATTGACCCATGCGTTTAAATCTGATGTACAATTATTGGCATGAACCATTGCCACAGGATCACCTGCTGGCGTCGTTACCATATCAATTTCGGTATGTACTTTTTTTAATGCTTTTTCCAGCACGATCATAGCAAAAACGGAAGTTCCTGCTGATACGTTTCCTGTTCTCTTTGCCACACTATTGGTGGCAACCATACCAGTTCCTGCATCGCCTTCTGGAGGACAAAGTAAGGCTCCCTCTTGTAAATTGCCAGATGGATCAAGGATTCTTGCTCCTTCTTTTGTTAAAACTCCAGCTTCTTCTCCTGCTACCATAACCGTTGGAAGAATGTCAATTAATTTCCAAGGAAACTTTTTTTCTTTCACTAACTCATCAAACTTTTCTACCATGCCTTCTTGATAAGTCTTTGTATCAGAATCAATTGGAAACATTCCTGATGCTTCTCCGACTCCTAACACTCGTTTTCCTGTCAATTTCCAATGAATAAATCCTGCTAGCGTTGTCAAATAATCAATCTCTTTTACATGGGATTCTTCATTTAAAATCGCTTGATATAAATGAGCAATGCTCCAACGCTCTGGAATATTAAATTGAAAAAGCTTTGTTAACTCCTTTGCCGCCTCTCCTGTCGTTGTATTTCTCCATGTCCGAAATGGAACGAGAAGCTCTCCTTCTTTATTAAACGCCATATATCCATGCATCATAGCGCTAAATCCAATAGCACCAATCTTTTTAATCGTAACACCATAGATTTCTTTTACATTTTCCGCCATTTTTTGATAGCTATCTTGTAAGCCTTTAAAAATATCTTCTAATGCATATGTCCAGTTACCATCTACAAATTGATTTTCCCACTCATGGTTTCCTGATGCCAATACTTCCTTGTCCCCTCCAATCAACACCGCCTTAATTCGAGTGGAACCAAGTTCAATTCCAAGCATACAATTTCCGCTAGCAATCGCTTCTGCTCTTCTTTGTTTTCCTTCCATTCCTTCTTCTCCTTATTCTAATACTCTTTCTTATGTTTCTTAACGATTTAACATATAATAAAGAGAATTCCATTTTAATTCATTCTTTAGATTTTTAATGGTTGTATTGCTATCAATATAAACCGTTTCAATGCCCATAGCATCCGCCCAGTCTCCCATTTGTTCTGCTGTTAAATCATAAGTAAAGGCTGTATGATGAGCTCCACCTGCTAAGATCCAGCTTTCTGCTCCCACTTCAAAGTTTGGCTTTGGTGTCCAAAAAGCAGTGGCAACTGGCAATTTCGGCATCGGTTTTTCTACCTTTTTACAATCGACTTCATTGATAATCAAACGGAAATGATTTCCCATGTCAATTAAAGATGTTGCAATAGCAGGACCTGTTTTTGATGTAAACACTAAACGAGCAGGATCTTCTCTATCACCCATAGACAATGGATTTACTTTAATTCCAATTTCTCCTTCTGAAATGGTTGGGCACACTTCTAACATATGGGATTGTAAAATTCCTTCTTTTCCTGTCACTAAATTATATGTGTAATCTTCCATAAAAGAAGTTCCTTTTGCATCTTTCATTCCAGTTGTCATCACTTTCATTAACCGAACCATAGCAGCTGTTTTCCAATCTCCTTCTGCCCCAAATCCGTAACCTTTTTCCATCAATCTTTGGATAGCAAGTCCTGGAAGTTGTTTTAAAGCTCCTAAATCCCCAAAATGTGTTACAATTGCATGGTAATTTTTTTCTGTTAAGAACTTTTCAAATCCAAGTTCAATTTGTGCTTGAACTGCTACATGATTGCGGAACTCTTTTTCATCTCTACCTTCTAATAAAATATTGTATTTATTATAATACTCTTCTACTAAGGTATCGATATCTCCTTGTTTTACCTCTTCTACATATTCTACGATTTCATTGACTGGATAAGCATCCACTTCCCAACCAAATTTAATTTGTGCTTCTACTTTATCACCTTCTGTTACTGCCACATTTCGCATATTATCGGCAACACGCGCCACACGGATTTTTCTACTTTCCACAATACCAATGGCGGTACGCATCCAGCTAGCAATTCTTTTTTGTACCTCTTCTTTGCTCCAATGTCCTACAACGACTTTGCGTTCCATTCCCATTCTTGTGACAATATGACCGTATTCTCTATCCCCATGTGCAGATTGATTTTCATTCATAAAATCCATATCGATGGTATCGTATGGAATTTCTTCATTAAACTGTGTATGTAAATGTAATAAAGGTTTTCGATATTCTTGTAACCCAAAAATCCAAGATTTTGCTGGTGAGAATGTATGCATCCATGTAATCACACCTGCACAATCTTCCGCTTCATTTGCCTCTTGGAATAATCGACGAATCGAACCGCTATCCAATAAGGTTGGTTTCCAAACAATTTCAAATGGTAAATTATTTGAGTTATTTAAATTGTCTACAATGATTTTGGAGTGTTCTGCTACTTTTTTTAAACACTCTTCCCCATAGAGATCTTGAGAACCTGTTGCAAACCAAAATTTATATGTTTTTATTTTATTCATAAAAGCCTCCGTTTCTAACATTTGTATGTTTTGACCATTTTTATTCTATATTATTAATTTTATTTTACAAAATATACAATATGTTTTCTATTTCGTAATTCTATTACTTTAGATGAAAAGTTACCTATTCCGATCGAAAAAGAATAAGATATGCGAGTAATTTCTTATAACGAAAAAAGGACTAAGCCATTTCGACTCAGTCCTTCTTATCTATTTTTTATACAGACACAATACTCAATTTTAAATTTCTATTTTTTTATTTCATTAGGGAGGTTTTTATTAGTGATAATACGGTTTTATTCACCAAAAACAGCTTTATAATCCGCTTGGAATTTTGCAATTCCTTCTGTTGTTAATGGATGCTTTGTCATTTGTTCGATGACACTATATGGAACTGTTGCAATATCCGCTCCTGCTCTCGCACAATCGATGACATGAATTGGATTTCTTACACTAGCAGAAATAATTTCTGTTTCAATGCCATGAATTCCAAAAATTTCTGTAATACTTTCGATTAATTCAATTCCTGGTGTAGAAATATCATCAAGACGTCCTAAAAATGGAGATACATAAGTTGCCCCTGCTCTTGCCGCTAATAACGCCTGTGCAGCTGTGAAAATTAATGTTACATTTGTTTTTATACCTTCTTTTGAAAGAACTTTAACAGCTTTTAATCCTTCTACTGTCATTGGAATTTTAACAACCATATTTGGATGGATTTTAGCAATTTCTCTTCCTTCTGCAATCATTCCTTCTGCATCGACCGTTGTCGCTTTTACTTCACCACTAATCGGTCCATCTACAATGGATGTGATCTCTTTAATGACTTCTGTGAAATCTCTTCCTTCTTTTGCAATAAGAGAAGGGTTTGTTGTAACTCCACAAATCACACCCATATCATTTGCTTTTTTAATATCTTCTACATTTGCTGTATCAATAAAAAATTTCATTTTGTACGCCACTCCTTTGCTTTCTTATTCCTTCTTATCCTTTTGTCTTATGACACTGTTTCGAATGATAAGTTTTGGATCTAAGATTAATTTTCTAGGTTTACTCCACGGGTCTGCCAATAATTCCATCATCATTTCTGTGGATTCTTTCGCTAATATTTCCACATTTTGAGCCACTGTCGTAATCTCTATTTCAAATAAATAGTCGCTTAAAGAATCATCATAACTGACAACAGAAATATCCTTTGGAATCTTCTTTCCACATTCATACAATCCTTTTAAAAATCCAAGAGTCATCATATCATTGCATATCATTACGGCAGTTACACCGCTTTCTAAAATGGATTTCACTGCATTATAACCACTTTTATATCGGTTATCTCCAACAATAAGATAGTTCTCTTCGATTGGAAAATTTACTTCCTCCATTGCCTGTTTATAACCTTCCATACGATGTGTTCCATTTCCACAGTAGTCATCCATATAAATACAAGCTATTTTTTGATGCCCTTCTTCGATTAAATACTTTGTCGCTTTATATCCACCCTTTTGATTATCAAATCGAACTTGACTGCATTCCATATCCTCAAAAGAACGATCGACCATCACATAAGGAATATGTAAGTCTTCCACTTGATTTTTAAATTGTTGATAGTGGTAGTAAGACTCATTACTTTGAATAATAAAAATACCATCGACGCCTCTTGCATCTAAGCTCATCAACAATTTTTTATCGTTTTCAAAAGAATCATTCGTATTGACGAACATTAAATAGTATCCTTTTTCTCGACATTCTTCCTCTAATTGTTTTGCCAATGCAGAGAAAAACGTATTTTGAATATCGGGTAATAGTAACGCCAATGTATGACTTTTTTTTGTAACTAAAGCTCTTGCCATCTGATTAACGACATAGTTTTTTTCTTTTGCAATCTTTTTTACCATCTCTTTATTTTCTTCTGAAATCCGACATGGTTTATTATTTAAAATTAAAGACACTGCTCCAACAGAAATTCCTGCCTCTTTTGCAATATCTTTTAATGTCACTTTTTTTATATCTTTTGATCCTCTCATCTTGTCAGCCCCCTGCCTTTCTCTGTATTAACCTTTTACAGTTACTGGCTTAACGATGTCTCGTATCTTATTTTTATTTGTAGAAAGGGCAAAGAATCTTTGCCCTTGTTATCGTTCACCAACGATGAAAGTAATCTTTACTTTTTTTGTTTTATAAGTATAAAATCATTGTTAATACAAACATGAAAATTACACCTGTAATCATAGGAATAGAAGTACGTTTTACAATTTCCAATGGTTCTTTTTTAATAGAACCTGCTACAATCATGACAACCGCAGAAACTGGTGATACTGCACGTAACAAGTTTCCTGCAAGTCCCATTGGAATTGCTACTGCTAATACATTAATTCCTGCCGCAGCTGCAAGAGGTACCATAAGTGGAACCATTGCAAAGAATAAAGCAGTACCACTACCACTTAATATAACAATAAGAGCAGTTAATAATACAAGGATTAATGGAAGTACAAATCCCATTCCGCCTCCATGTAAGTTTGTCATTGCATTTTGTAACGCTGTAATAATACCAATAGACTGTAATCCTGTTACAAATGTTGTTCCAGCTACTAAAAGAGCAACGATCGGCATTGCATTTCCCATTCCTTTAAAGAATGTTTCTGTAGAATCTAATGTTTCTTTCATATTTCTTGTACGAACGAGTTCACAAATAATCGCAATGACCATAGAGAATAAAACGGCTACTTCTACACTCAAAGTAACTTTCACCTCTGTAACTGTCTGTAAGATAAATACAACAATTAACATAATGATTGGAAGGAGAGGAAGGAGTCCATAAACAAACTTATAGAATGCACCGCCTTTCACATCCTCGATTTTACCAGCTTCTACTACTTCTTTTTGTGTATTTAATTTTTTGTCACAGTGTTTCTGCCATAAGTAGTGAGCAAGTGCCATTACAATGATCGTAGGAACAGAAACAATCGCATGATATTTAAATACATAATCACTAGCTGTAAGACCTGCAAACTGTGTTGTATTTGCAAGCTCTGCTGCCATGGCCACGTTATCACTTCCAAGAGGTGTTGGCATAACCGTTGCTGTTGTTGCAATAATCGCACCTGCTGTCAAAGATGACATTCCCGCTTGTAACATAATTGGATAGAGTGTTGCAAGCAAGATAATTGCAAGGTTTGATGCACTTGGAATGACTAAAGATAAAATGTTACCAAGTATGAATACTGCTGGTACTAACACATAAACAGATTTAATCTTTCCGATTGGTTTTGTTAATACACTAACAGTTACATCGTTGGCCTTAATATGGCTCATATAAGAGGAATATCCTCCTAAAATTAAGATGATGAATCCAGATGCAGTAATAATCGACTTGAATTGATCCGCAATTGCCTTTAATGGATCTAAAAAGAACACACCTGTCGATTCGAAATCTTTGATTGCAATGCCATTTCCTGAAGCCATTGCAATGAACATCAAAATAATACCCATAAGGAATAATGAAATTTTAATGTCCATTTTCTTAATCAACATTACAACTACAATGACAACTGCAAGTAATGCTGAAAGGTACATAATCGCTGAAGACATGTTTGACTCTCCTTTTTTCTTTTTCTTACACGGTGTACTAGAATAGCAATGTTATCGCTAGTATACGGTATCTTATATAAAACTTTATTCTATTATAACAAGTGAGAACAATGTCTTCTTGTCTATAGAATAAACTTTATATCGTTTGTAAATTCTATTGTCTTTTCTTAAGTTTCTTTCACTTCACGTTTTTTGTGCTTCTTTATTTTTGCTCTTATTGATTTTATTTTTTTATATTTCTTATATTAATAATATTAAATACATCTTCCAACGGCTTCTAAAAACCACTTGCGGAAGGCATCTCCATCAATGTCAACACAAACTTTTGTATTTGGTTCTTGTTTTAAGTAACCTTTTAAATCCACAACGGTACAGCCTCTTGTAAGACCATTTCCTAATTCTACATCTACAAATGTATCCGCTGTTTCAAATAATTCTGGTTTTAATAAATAAGCGGTAGCACAGCAATCATACATTTTTAAACCTGTATTAAAAGTACCGCCTCTATATTTCTTAAAGAGACAGTGTGCCATCTGACCAACTTGACCAAGTTCTAATAATTTTTCTGTATCTTCTGGCATTACTAATGCTTTCCAGCCTACATCAAGTCCTGCCATTACAATTGGAATTCCTGCATCAAATACAATTTTTGCAGCTTCTGGATCGGTTGCAATATTAAACTCAGACATAACCCCTTTATTTCCACGAGTAATAGAACCACCCATCATAACGATTTCTTTAATGTTGCTCTTTACTTCTGGATAAAGAGAGAAAAGCATCGCAAGGTTTGTGAGAGGTGCAATTGGCATTAATGTAATTGGCTCTTCGCTTTCCATAATCACACGACGCATAGCATTCACTGCGTGTTCTTCTAAAAGAAGCTCTTGTTTTGGTTCTGGGAAATCAAATCCTTCCATTCCACTTGCTCCATGGATATCAGAAGCATCGATTAATTCTTCAATTAATGGTTTTTCTGCTCCTTTTGCTACTGGAACATCTTTCCCGAAGAAATTCAATAAACGAAGGGCATTGTTTGTTACTTTTGAAAGTGATACATTTCCAGCAACAGTTGTAATCAATTTTACATCAAGTTCTTCTGAAAATAATGCAATCGCAATTGCTAATGCATCATCAATTCCTGGATCCGTGTCAATAATAATTGGTCTTTTGTTCATAATATTATACCTCCTTAAAATACGTTTCAATTTCTTCTTTATATGGAATGGATTGCTGAGCTCCACGTTTTAATACCGTAAGAGCAGACGCTTTTGTAGCAAACTGAATGCTCTCTTCCATTGCATTTCCTTCACTAAGACTGGCTGCTAACGCTCCGATATAAGTATCTCCTGCTGCCGTTGTATCCACTGCCGAAACTTTATGGGCTGGAATTTCAAACAGTCCGTCTTCTTTTTGATAAACACTTCCATGTTCTCCCATTGTAATAATCACTTGTTTGCACCCAAGCTCGATCAATTTTTCAATTCCTTTTTTACAGCTTTCCTTATCGCTTGGGAAAATTCCAGTAAAAAACTCGCATTCTGATTGATTCACTATCATTAAATCAATGAAAGGAAAAACTTCTTTTTTAATTTCCTTTGCTGGCGCTGGATTAAAAATAGTGTACATTCCTATTTTTTTTGCCACTTTTAAAGATTCAAAAATCGTTTCTTTTTCACATTCAAACTGTGTCACAAAAATATCCCCTTGTTCTCCTACTTTGGAAATCAATGGTTCCACTTCTTCTTTTTGAATCACATAATTAGCACCATGACTTAAAATAATGCGATTATCTCCATCGTGTCTTGTGATCAATGCGATTCCCGTCTTCTCTTTCTCTGTCACTAAAACATTTTCACAATTCACGTTGTATTCTTTTAAAGAAGATAATAACTCTTCTCCAAAGGAATCCTTTCCAACACAAGCAAGCATTTCCGTATTCGCCCCTGCCTTTGCAGCAGCTACTGCTTGATTGCCACCTTTCCCACCTGCATTAAATAAAAGATCTTTTCCATCTACGGTCTCTCCAGCCTGTGGTACTTTGTCACACTCAATTGTTAAGTCCATATTAAGACTTCCAAACACGACTACTTTTTTCATACTGCTTTCCCTTTCTTGTCCCTTTTTTCGATAAGGTCGTTTCTTTTGTATTTTTAAGTTTTATACAACATAAGTTATAATTTCTTATAAAAATTTTTGATAAATTATCGCTAAAACGTTTTATCAAATTCTAACATCTTCTTGCTTTTAAATCAATACTGACACTTTTCACATATTTTCGCCTCTCTTTTTATGCATTTATAACAAATGCTTTTGTTTTTTATTTAACAATGCTTTGCTAATCCGCTTTCCTTCTCGATTTGAGCATTTTTCTTCTTCTTTCTTAATATTGTATTTTCCCTTCTTTTTTCTATATTATCGAAAAAATGCCAGCAGAATCTTAACATATTCTTTACACATTTTTTGTTTTCTCCCTTTCCTTTTCTTGTCTTTCTAACTTTTCTTCTGTTTTTGTTTATGGTAAAATATGGATTAGAAACTCATATAACTAATTCATCCCTGCTCTTTATGGGGGAATATTGATTATCAAAGGAGCAATGGTTATGGAATATCGAATTGAACATGATTCTATGGGAGAAATTAAAGTGCCATCCGACGTCTATTGGGGCGCTCAAACAGAACGAAGTTTTGAAAACTTTAAAATCGGAATTGAAAAAATGCCAGCAGAAATTATTTATGCATTTGGTATTTTAAAAAAAGCAGCCGCTCTTACTAACTATCGCCTAGGCAAATTAGATAAAGAGCGTTGTGAAATTATCTGTCAAGTATGTGATGAGATTGTTTCAGGGAAACTCAATGGCCATTTTCCACTTGTTGTATGGCAAACAGGAAGCGGTACCCAATCCAATATGAACGTCAATGAAGTCATCGCCAATCGTGGAAATGAAATCGCGGGAAAACCTCTCCTTCATCCAAACGATCATGTGAATATGTCTCAAAGTTCAAATGATACGTTCCCTACTGCTATGCATATTTCAGCAGTACTTGCCATCAAGGAAAAACTACTTCCCGCAATGGATACGTTTATGAAAACGTTAAATCACCTAGAAGAAGAGAATAAAGGGATTGTAAAAACAGGTCGCACCCATCTTCAAGATGCTACCCCAATCGCTTTTTCTCAAGAAATTAGTGGATGGAAACAAATGATCCTTGCCACAAGATCCATGATTGAAACAAGTCTTTCTCATCTAAAAGAATTAGCCCTTGGAGGAACGGCAGTTGGTACGGGATTAAACGCTCCAAAAAATTTTGATGTAGAAGTTGCAAAATCCATTTCTGAGCTTACTGGAACCGCCTTCATTACTGCTCCAAATAAATTCCATTCTCTAACAAGTAAAGATGCTCTTGTATTTGCCCATGGTGGATTAAAGGCATTAGCTGCCAATTTAATGAAAATTGCTAACGATGTTCGCTGGCTTTCTAGTGGCCCTCGTTGTGGTCTTTCTGAAATTTTCATTCCAGAAAATGAACCTGGAAGCTCTATTATGCCTGGAAAAGTCAACCCAACCCAATGCGAATCCATGACTATGGTAGCCGTTCAAGTTATGGCAAATGATGTAGCAGTTGCTATGTCTGCCTCTCAAGGAAATTTTGAACTCAATGTATTTATGCCTGTATGTATTTTTAACTTTTTACAGTCAGTAAGATTGCTATCCGATTCCATCGTTTCTTTCAATAACAACTGTGCCATTGGAATCCGAGCAAACAAAGCCAAAATGGAAGAAAATTTACATCGTTCTTTAATGCTCGTCACTTGCTTAAATCCTTATATCGGATACGACAACGCAGCAAAAACCGCAAAAAAAGCATTTAACGAAAATATCTCTTTAAAAGAAGCCTGTATCCGCCTTGGCTTTTTAACCGAAGAAAAGTTTGATGAAATCTTTCATCCAGAGCAGATGGTTTAATTACATATTCTATACTACGATAATCTAAAAAAGGAGATTTATAAATTTATGAATATCAATGAACAAGCACTAAAACTCCATGAAGAAATGCATGGAAAAATCGAAGTCATTTCCCGTAAAAAAATCGAGACAAGAGAAGAGCTCTCTCTTCTTTATACCCCAGGAGTTGCAGAACCTTGTCGCCAAATTGCTGCGGATTATGAGAAGTCCTTTACATTAACCCGTCGTTCTAATTTAGTAGCGGTTATTACAGATGGAACTGCCGTCTTAGGTCTTGGAGACATCGGCCCTGCGGCTGGTATGCCTGTTATGGAAGGAAAATGTGCTCTTTTTAAAGAGTTTGGTGATGTGGATGCTTTCCCTCTTTGCATTGACTCTAAAGATACCGATACTATCGTAAATACAATCGCTTTAATTTCAAAAAGTTTTGGTGGAATTAACTTAGAAGATATTGCCGCGCCTAGATGTTTTGAAATTGAACGTCGCCTAAAAGAAGTATGTGATATTCCTATCTTTCACGACGACCAACACGGTACTGCTATTGTTGTAGCTGCTGCATTGTTAAACGCTATGAAAGTAACAAAGAAAACAATGGGAGAAATGAAAATTGTTATTAATGGCGCAGGAGCTGCTGGTATCGCCATTGGAAAACTGTTAATCAATATGGGCTTTGGCAACATTGTTATGTGTGATATTAACGGAATTATTTGTGAAGGGGATGTTGGATTAAATGCAGGACAAGAAGAAATTTCTAAAATTAGCAATTTAGAAAAAGAACATGGAACACTTGCCGATGCCTTACAAGGCGCCGATGCATTTATCGGTGTATCAAGACCAAATCTTGTAACGAAAGAAATGATTTCCACAATGAAAGATGGTATCGTATTCGCCATGGCAAATCCAACTCCAGAAATTATGCCAGAAGAAGCAAAGGCAGGAGGAGCTGTTGTTATTGGAACAGGACGTTCCGATTTTCCTAATCAGATCAATAATGTGCTCGTTTTCCCAGGAATTTTTAAAGGAGCATTATCTGTTCGCGCCAAAGAAATCACAGAAAGTATGAAAGAACGTGCTGCTTATGCCATTGCTAGCATGATTTCCGAAGAAGAATTAACTCCAGAAAATATTATCCCATCGGCTTTAAATAAAAATGTAGCTGATGTGGTTGCAAAAGCCGTTGCCGATACTGCTATTGAAGAAGGCATTGCGAGAATTTAAATGAAACAAAGGAGTCTACATTGGCATTTGCCTTTGTAAACTCCTTTTTGTTATCGATATTTCCTATTTACAAAAATATTCTTTTTTCTATTCTTCTTATTATTTTATGCTTCTTTCACTGGTTTTCTTAATACCCCTAATAACACTGCTCCTACAACAGAACCTACGATTAACGCAAGAGCAAATTGAAGTGGATTATGAATTACACCAATTACCCAGAAACCACCATGAGGCGCAGGGGAACCACAGCCAAATGCCATAGACAACGCTCCTGCTACTGCAGAACCTACAATACAAGAAGGAATCACACGAAGTGGATCAGAAGCCGCATATGGAATGGCACTTTCTGAAATAAAGGATAATCCCGTAATAATATTGACAGGCCAAGAAGAACGCTCTCTTTTTGTAAATTTATTTTTAAAGATTAAACTAGAAATTGCAATAGCAAGAGGTGGAACCATACCACCGATCATAACCGCTGCCATTGTTGTACTTCCAATTCCTGCTAAATTTGGATCAGAAGCTGCAATATCAATGGAAGCTATTCCAAAGGCATAGGCTGCCTTATTAAACGGTCCACCCATATCAATGGACATCATACCAGCGACAATGGCACCGAGTAAAATAGCGCTTGCTCCATTCATGGACTCTAAGAAATTTGCCATACCTGTATTAATGACTGCAATAATTGGATTAAAAATTGCCATAATCACACCGATTAATAAAATTCCACCAACTGGATAAATTAACATCGGCTTAATTCCTTCAAGGCTTTGTGGCAATACTTTATCACAAAGTTTTCGAATTCCAAGCACTAAATACCCTGCTACAAACCCTGCAAATAATGCACCTAAAAATCCAGGTGTTACCCCAGAAGCCGCGGTTAATGTCATACCGCTTTTTGCTAAAGCACCACCGACAAAACCAACAGCAAGCCCTGGACGATCCGCAATACTCATAGCAATAAATCCTGCAAGAATTGGTAACATAAATCCAAATGCTTGATCTCCTACGGTTTTAAAGAAGGCCGCCATTGGTGTTCCTACACCAAAGTTAGAAGGGTTTGCAGGATCATACGTATCCAATAAAAATGCGATTGCGATTAAAATTCCACCACCAATGACAAATGGTAACATATGAGAAACACCATTCATCAGCTGTTTATAAAGAATTCTTCCAACACTTTCTTTTTCTTCGGAAACTGTATTTTCTGCTACCCCAGATGTTGTATGATGATAAATTGGAGCTTTTCCATCTATAATTTTTTGAATTAATTCTTCTGGCTTATGAATTCCATCGGCAACTTTTACTTGCAATACTGGCTTTCCTTCAAATCTCGCCATTTCTACCTGCTTGTCTGCCGCTACAATAATACCATCACATTGTTCAATCTCTTCTTTTGTCAACACATTTTTCGCGCCACCAGAACCATTGGTTTCCGCTTTTAGTGGATATCCCATTTCTTTTCCTTTTTGTTCTAATGCCTCTGCTGCCATAAATGTATGGGCAATTCCCGTTGGACAAGCAGTCACTGCTAACACCCGATACCCTTGATTGGTAACAACTTTTTCTTCTTGTACCACTTCTTGTTTTACAGATGCTGACTCTTTTTCTTCTTGCTTCGTTTCCTCTGGAAACTTCTCTTGCTCTTTTTTATCAATAATTCTTAGATATTCGTCTTTATCTTTTGCAGATAGCAAGTCCGCACGGAACTGATCATCCATTAAAATGGTAGACAGGCGTGATAATACTTCTAAATGCACATCACTGCCTTCTGCTGGTGCTGCAATCATAAAGAATAAGTTGGATGGCTCTCCATCCATGGAATCATAATCAACACCTGCTGGAACCGTCATAGAAGCAAGTCCTGCTTGTTTTACCGCCTTATTTTTGGAATGGGGAATGGCAATTCCTGCTCCAATAGCGGTTGTTCCCATTTCTTCTCTTGCTACGATTCCACGTTTATATTCCTCTTTGTCGGTAATATTACCCGCTTTGTCCATAAGGTCTACTAACGTATCAATGGCATTTTCTTTTGAGTTCACAGATGCTCCGAGTAAGATAGCTTCTTTTTTCAACAAATCCGTAATTCTCATATGAATCTTCCTCCTATCCTTTTTCTCCTTTTATCATTAACGTTATTGTTAATTTTATAACTGACTTCTCAGCTCCATAATTTTTTCATAAGTCGCAAGTCCTTCTGAAAAAGCAGTAGCACTTCCTGTTGCCGTTCCAAGTTTTAATGCCTCTTCATAATTGTTTGTTTCTTCATATCCTGCTAAAAATCCCGCTACCATGGAATCACCCGCTCCGACAGAGTTTTTCACCTTTCCTGCTGGAACACCCATTTGATAGACATTTCCTGTTTCATCAATGAGAATGGAACCATTTCCTGCCATGGAAATTAGCACATTTGTCGCACCCATATCTTGTAATTTTTTTCCATAAGATATGATTTCTTCGTTTGTTTTTAGGATAACTCCAAACATCTCACCTAATTCATGGTTATTTGGCTTAATTAAAAATGGTTTATATTTTAAAACATTTAATAACAGATCTTTTGTAGCATCCACTATCACTCTTATTTTCTTTTCCTGTAATCGCTCCATAATTCTCTCATAAATATCCGAAGGCAATGTTTTTGGAATACTTCCTGCTAAGACTAAGCTATCTCCTTCTTTTAATTGATCCAATTTCTCAAATAAAAGTTCGATTGCTTCCTTTGTTATTTCAGGGCCTTGTCCATTGATTTCACTCTCTTGATCGGATTTGATCTTTACATTAATACGGCTCATTCCTTCTTTTAAATGAATAAAATCAGTAGAAATACCCATTTCTTTTACTCCACGTTCAATGGCATCTCCTGTAAATCCTGCAACAAATCCAAGAGCAATACTTTCTACCTTTAACTCTTTTAATACAGCCGATACGTTAATTCCCTTTCCACCATAATAAATCGCCTCTTTTGTTGTTCGATTTACTTCTCCTAACGTCAAACGCTCCACACCAACTACATAATCCAATGCTGGATTAAAGGTCACTGTATAAATCATCTCTTTCTACCTCCTTTATAATAGCTGCTTCCATATATTTTTGTGCTGGCTTTTGATCGGTAATGATAATTGCATCCTCTAACCTGGCAAATGTGATTGCTGTTGTCTTTGCAAACTTTGTATGATCCGCTAAAACATAGGCATTAAAAGAGCGCTGAATGGCTTCTTTCTTTACATAGGCCTCATCAATAGTAGGGGTACTAAATCCTCTTTCCATGGAAATCCCATTGGTACCAATAAAACATTTTGTAAAATTATACTTTCTTAAATTGTCGACTGCTTCTGTGCCAACAATCGCCTCTGTCTTTCCTTTTAGCTCACCACCAAGAATATATGTCTTAATTCCCTTTTGCATTAACTTCCTAGCATGAACAATACCATTTGTTACAAAGGTTGCCCGTTTTTCGGTAATATAATCAATTAATTTCTCTGTTGTCGTTCCTGCGTCTAAATAAATAATGTCGTCTTCTTTGATTAAGGCAGCTGCATAACGGCCGATTTTTACTTTTTCTTCTTGATTTAAGTTATTTTTTGTACCAACGTCATATTCGGTTGTAAGAAACTCTTGTTCTATCTTTGTGGCACCGCCGTGTACTTTCTTTAACTTTTGTTGTCGATCAAGAACGGTCAAATCTCTTCGTATCGTTGACTCAGAAGCATCCAAAAGTTTTGTAAGCTCTAAAACCGTTATAACATTTCTCTCCTCTAAAACTTTCAAAATCTCTTGTTGTCTCTCTTCTGTTAGCATAATGGCTACCTCCTAATATCTTTATTATATCACTTTTTCTTTCATTGTCAATCATTTTCATTCAAATTCATTCATTTATAGTCATATTTTTTCATCTTATTTCAGGAAAAATCGCTTATTTTGGGTATTCAGTCATTTTCAGTCACATAGATTCCTCCTATCACTTCCCAAATAAAAAACAATATTGTGTTAAAACTATACCATATTTTACAACATTTGCACCTTATTATATTATAATATATGTCATAGTAACATCATTCTTTTTAGGAGGATTACAAATGAAACCAACTTACAAAAAGACAATCTTTGCTTGCTACCTTGGCTATGTCATACAAGCGATTGTCAATAATTTTATTCCATTATTATTTTTAACATTTCAAGAAGAATATGAAATTTCCATCACTAAGATCACAATGTTGATTACGCTAAACTTTATGATTCAACTGGTTGTCGATCTTACTTCTGCCCATTTTATTGATAAAATCGGCTATCGCGCTGCCGCTCTTTTGGCTCATGCTTTTACTGTGGTGGGACTTGTTTCTCTCACTTTTTTACCAGAACTATTTTCCGATGCTTTCTTAGGACTTATGATTTCTGTTACGATTTATGCCATCGGTGGTGGGTTATTAGAAGTATTATTAAGCCCGATTATCGAAGCATTACCAACCGATGATAAAGAAAAGACAATGAGTCTTTTACATTCCTTCTACTGCTGGGGATATGTGTTTGTTGTTCTCTTTTCTACTATCTTTTTTCAGATATTCGGAATCGAAAACTGGAAAATTTTATCCCTTTTATGGGCTATTTTACCGATTATCAACTTCCTATCCTTTACAAAAGTTCCAATTCTTCCATTAATAGAAGAGAAAAATGCCAGTCTTTCTCTTATGGAACTATTTAGAAAACCTATTTTTTGGTTGCTTATGATTGTTATGCTCTGTGCTGGTGCAAGCGAGCAAGCAGTAGCACAATGGGCCTCTACCTTCGCTGAACAAGGACTAGGAGTCAGTAAAACAGTGGGCGATCTTATGGGACCAATGCTTTTTGCCCTTTTTATGGGAAGCTCTCGATTGCTCTATGGAAAATATGGGGAGAAACTCAATCTATATAAAGCGATTGCTATCAGTTCCATGCTATGCATCCTTTCCTATGTTTTCATCTCTCTTTCTCCTTTGCCATTTCTTAGCTTACTTAGTTGTGGGCTTTGTGGATTTTCTGTCGGTATTTTATGGCCTGGCACTTTCAGTATCGCTTCTTCTTGTTTAAGAAAAGGGGGAACTGCTCTATTTGCATTTCTGGCCTTAGCCGGTGATTTAGGATGTTCTAGCGGTCCTACTTTTGTTGGCTTTATTTTCAATAAAAGCAACGGAAACTTCAAACTAGGAATTTTATTGGCTCTTATTTTTCCAGTTATCTTGCTTATTACTTTACTGCTTCTTCGTATCTTCAATCAAAAAGAACGCCAACTAGAATTTTCTCCAACGAATCAGTGAGTATAAACATAAAAAAATGAAAAAGGATGAAAAACAGGTTTTGTAATATTTTCCTATCACATCTGTTTCTCATCCTTATTTATCATTCTCAGTCTTTGTTAATCTTTCTTAATTCTTGTATCTTCATGTTCTTCATATGTCTTTGTAAAAATATGCTTTCCATCGTTTGTTCCATCGGTATGATAAAATAAATACTCATGGCTTTCTGGATTTAAGGCTGCTTCAATAGAAGCCAACCCTGGGTTACAAATCGGCCCAATTGGTAAGCCTTTGTTTTTATAAGTATTATATGGAGAATCAATCGTTAAATCACTATAAAGCACTTGATTTACATTGTATTGTCCTTCTGTCAATGGATAAAGAACGGTAGGACACATTTGTAATTTCATATCAATTTTTAATCGATTGTAAATAACACCTGCAATAGTTGGTCTCTCTTCATCTAACTTTGCCTCACGCTCTATAATAGCTGCAATGTTCATGATATCATATAAACTTTGATCCGAAGCTTGTAACTCTTCTGATATATTCGCCATCACATTATCATCAAATGCCTTTAACATTCTCTTTACGATACTTTCTGCACTTGTTCCCCCTTTAAATTCATAAGTGGCTGGAAATAAAAATCCTTGTAACGCATAGTCAACACCATCTGGCACTTCTAAATCTTTTAAGAAAGAAAAATCATAATCCAATGTATTGGCTGCCTTTAAAAATTCTTTCTCGGTACAAAGTCCAGTTTCTGCCACTCTTTTTGCAATCATTTGAACCGTATATCCTTCTGGAACAACGATTTTTATCACATCTTTTTCTTGTCCACCTTCGGAAAGAGATTTTAATATATCTTCAATACTCATTCCTTTATGAAGTTGAAATGTTCCATAGCGAAGCTTTCCTGCATAGTCAGATTCTTTTACTTTCATCATAAATGCTAATTCGTGTTGAATTAACCCATCTTCTTTTAGAATCTTTGCGATCTCTTTCGTAGTTGTTCCTTTATCAATGGTAATTTCGACTTCTTCACCATCTTTTGATACTTGATTTTTATATTCTTTATAAATTCCTATAAATTTTATCCCTCCATAACTAACACCCCCAAGTATAATGAGTAGTACTAGTATAACGATTATCTTTCCTTTTTTCATCTCATCTTCCCTTTCCGTGTTTTTTTATCTTTTCCCTTATTTCTTCTTTTCTTCCTTTTTCTATTTTATCATACCAATATCGACATTTTCCATCATTTCTTTTTACTTTTTTACTATACCATAGTTTTTTCACTTTCTTATGAAAAAATTCTTACAATTTTATAAATTTTTATCTTGCCTCAATACAAGCTCGTTTGACAAGCTAAGGCTTCCGCTCTATAATAGCCACAATAAGGAAAACTATTTTGAAAGCAGGTATTTTTATGGAATTTCCAAATCAACTATTTTTATATTGTAAAGTTTACCCAGAAGCTTATCTTATCAATCATTTAAAGAAACTACCAAAAGCACGTCATTGTATCATTCATTCCCTTTCAAGCTGTACAGCTAGCCATTCCTTATTAGAATCTCTTTCCAAAGAGAAGTCCCTTCACTCAGGTCTTCTTATTACCGATACAAAGGAAAATGTTCCCCTTTCGCTTTTACCTACCATCGGTTTTGGAACAGAAGATCTATTTGGAATTCCCTATGTATTTGAAACCCTTGATGCATTAGATGATGATGGAATTCGTCTTGCCTTTTGCCGTTTTCACAAACTACCTCTTACTATTTTGGAAACGAAACGGCTTATCCTAAAGGAATGGTGTCCAAACGATGCTATCGAATTAAAAAAACTCTATAACTCCTTCCCTTCTTCTGATAATCTTCCACCGCTTCCAAATACAAAGGAAGAATTACAGCAATACTTATCCGATTATCAAGCAGGTGCTTACGCTTTTTTTGGACATGGTCTATGGGCGGTAGTCGAAAAAGAATCCAACCGTATGATTGGTCAATGTGGAATTGAATATAAGGAGCGGGACGGAATTGGTCGCTATGAACTTCAATATATGATAACTCCTTCTTGTCAAAGAAATGGATTTGCATTTGAAATGTGTTTTGCGGTCTTACATTACGCAAAAGATGTTCTATATTTAGATAAAATATCCGCTTTCATAGAGCCTCATAACACCCCATCGCTTTCCCTTATCGCTCAATTGGGCTTTCAACAAGCAGAAATGATAATCGCAGATCAAAAATGTGTCATTGTCTATGAAAAACAACTGAAATAAAGTCGTTCTTTTTTATGGAATCGGAAATGGCACTTTTACAAATTAATGTAACAAGGTATTTCCTATGAAATAAAAAAATAAGGCGATAGTAAAAGAAAGATTTTCCATAAGAAATGGAACTTTATACTTCTCTCTTTCGCTATAGCCTTATTATTTATGCAAAAAACGCTCTCTCTTTTCCTTTAACGGAGCAATGGATCGGTAACACCATTGGCAAGAAATGCCTTCTGTCGGTCAATACAAGTACCACATTTTCCACATGGCTCTTCTTTGCCTTCATAACAACTCCATGTTAACTCATAAGGCACTTCTAAACGAAGCCCTTCTTTTACAATATCCGCTTTATTTTTTTGAATAAAAGGTGCTTTTAATTGGACCATTTTTCCACTTCCCTCATAGATTGCCTCGTTCATAGCGTTAAAAAATGCTTCGCTACAGTCTGGATACGCACTGCCAACGGCATCATCTTTATGAGCACCATAATAAATGCATGTACACCCTTCAGATAGCGCAATCGCAGCAGCTGTGGATAAAAACAATCCATTTCGAAATGGCACATAAGTAGAAACTGGTTCTTCTTTTCCATTTAATTGTTCTTCGTAAGAAGACTCTGGAATGTCTTCTGTAGAACTTTTTAAAAGAGAACAATTGCTTCCTGAAAAAATCGATGTTAAATCCATCGTTTTTCCTTCTATTTTATAATATTCTAAAATCTTCCTTGCCGATTCTATTTCTTTTTCATGTTTTTGTCCATAAGAAATAGAAAGTGGAATCACATTTTCTTTTCCAAATTGTTCAATTGCTAGTGCAAGACAAGTTGTGCTATCCACACCACCACTGAATAATACCATCGCTTTTTCTTGTTTCATCGATTGTCCACCTTCTCTGGATATAAGTCGTGATTGACAAGACGATTAAATGCCACTTGTTCCCACTTTGTACCAGCCTTTCCATAGTTACAGTAAGGATCGATGGAAATTCCTCCTCTTGGAGTAAATTTTCCCCATACTTCAATATATTTTGGATCCATTAATCGAATGAGATCCTTCATAATAATATTCACACAGTCCTCATGAAAATCTCCATGATTGCGGAAACTGAATAAATAAAGTTTTAACGATTTACTCTCAACCATTTTTTCTCCTGGCACATAGGAAATATAAATGGTAGCAAAGTCTGGTTGTCCTGTCATTGGACAAAGACTTGTAAATTCTGGACAATTAAATTTTACAAAATAATCGTTTTCTGGATGTTTATTTGGAAATACTTCTAATACTTCTGGTGCATAATCACTTTTATAAACTGTCTTTTGATTTCCTAATAAAGAAACGCCTTCTAATTCTTCTTTTTTTCTTCCACTCATAAAACAAATCCTGCTACTCAAAATATGGTCAAACATATCCATATTGAGAAATTTCCTTCTTCATCGAACCTCGCCTTGCCTAAGCTACTACGATTTGATATGGCTCTCCAAAGGCTTAAATTCCGAAGTTAGCCCTCCGTACACGTACCTATATAAGTGCTTTTGTCTTTAAGCTATCTTATATTTTTTCGCATTTTTAAGATTAATACTCGCATTTAAATCTCTGTCAATCATAAGTCCACATTTACATTGATAAACTCTATCAGACAGTTTTAAATCTTTCTTAATCCTTCCACAACAAGAGCAAGTTTTACTCGATGGATAAAATTTGTCTACGATTCTAAGTTCTATCTTACTTTGTTTGCACTTAGAATTTAGTTTTGTTTTAAACTCAAAAAACTTTTGACTTGCAATTGCTTTCGATAAATGCTTGTTCTTCATCATTCCTTTAATGTTTAAATCTTCTATCGTTATATAGCTTGGTTCTTGCTTTATAACCAACGATATCGTTTTGTTCATATAATCTGTTCTTATATTATTTAGTCTTTGATGAAGTTTTTGTACTTTGATTACTTGTTTTTGAATATTCCTCTGAGTAGCTTCTCCTTTCTCTTTTTTATTTCTTATTTTTAGACTTTCATATTTCCTTGAAAGTTTTCTTTGTTCTCGTTTTAACTTCTTTTCTACTTTTTTGACCGTAGAAGTTTTATTTATATTTTTAAATATAGTCC
>CAJMOB010000025.1:0-51950 GCA_905214925.1 uncultured bacterium
TAAAATGTTTCCGTGATGAAGATTTAAGAGCGGATCGTCAGCCAGAATTTACACAGATCGATATGGAATTATCCTTTGTGGATGTAGATGATGTTATTGATGTTAATGAAAGACTTCTTGCAAAATTATTTAAAGAAGTATTAGATGTGGAAATCAGTCTTCCAATTCAGAGAATGACATGGCAAGAAGCGATGGATCGTTTTGGTTCTGATAAGCCAGATACTCGTTTTGGTATGGAACTTGTTAACGTATCCGATGTTGTAAAAGATTGTGAATTTGTTGTATTTAAATCTGCTTTAGAAAATGGTGGCAGCGTTCGTGGTATTAATGCAAAAGGAAATGGCAATATGCCACGTAAGAAAATTGATGCTCTCGTTGAATTTGCAAAAACATATGGAGCAAAAGGGCTTGCCTATATTGCAATTAATGAAGATGGTACGGTAAAATCTTCTTTTGCAAAATTTATGAAAGAAGAAGAGATGACAGCTCTTATTCAGGCAATGGGTGGAGAAAATGGAGACTTACTTCTTTTTGCTGCCGATAAAAATCAAGTTGTTTGGGATGTATTAGGGGCTCTTCGTCTTGAAATTGCAAAACAGATGGATATTCTTGATAAGAACCAATATAATTTCTTATGGGTAACAGAGTTCCCACTTCTTGAGTGGTCAGAAGAACAAAATCGTTACACAGCAATGCACCATCCATTTACAATGCCAATGGAAGAAGATCTTCCTTACCTCGAAACAGAGCCAGGAAGAGTTCGTGCAAAGGCATATGATATTGTATTAAACGGTACCGAAATCGGTGGCGGAAGTGTTCGTATTTTCCAAGATGATGTACAGGAAAAAATGTTTGAAGCTCTTGGATTTACAAAAGAAGAGGCATACGAACGCTTTGGATTCTTATTAGATGCATTCAAATATGGAGTGCCACCACATGCAGGACTAGCTTATGGTCTCGATCGTCTTGTTATGCTTATGGCAAAAGAAGATAGTATTCGTGACGTTATTGCCTTCCCTAAAGTAAAAGATGCTTCTTGTTTAATGACAGATGCACCAAATGTAGTTGATGCAAAACAGCTAGATGAATTAGCGCTTTCTATTAATCAAGCGATGATAAAAGAAACAGAAGAAGAATAAGGAAAAGAAGTCTTTATAGATAGTCAAAAACTATCTATAAAGGCTTTTTTTATGTTCTAGGAAATTCTTCCCTGGCGGTAGAGTATGCATCGCTAAAAGTAACTTAAAGTCGCCAAGAGTGTGCAAAGCACACTTTGTTCTTTATAGGAAAGTTATGAAACATAGTGCTCTTTATAATTAGCAAGAAAAGTTAGAAATATAGAAATAACGAAATTATTACGAAAAATAAAATCAATTATTACAACTTTAAAAAGTTTTTAGATAGTATGGAAAAAAATAGGGATTTATGGTAGAATATGACTGTTATAATTAATGAAGAGAAGTAGGATGATAATAAGGGACTAAGAATCCTACTTTCGATGTAAGAGGTAGTGCAAAATACGGAAACTATTTTATAACATGAGGAGGAATGTGTATGAGAAAAATTAAAAAATTAAGTGCATTATTGTTATCAGGTATTCTTATGTTGTCAACAGTTGCTTGTGGTGGAACATCCGAAAAAAATGGCGGGAATGATACAAGTACATCAAAGATGACAGTAGAAGAAAGGCTTGCAGATTCTCAGAAAAAGATGGCGGGAATCAAAAGTGCCCATATGACAATGGATATGACACTGGGAATGAAATTGGCCATTGAAGGTGAAGATCCACAAGAAGCAACGATGAAAACAACGAGTGAAATTGATATGATAAGCAATCCAGTCAAGGCTAAAATATCGATGACGATGGATTTAGGGGGCTTGTTAGCAGCAGAGGGAGAAACTACAAATTCTGAAGAAGCAAAACAAACCATTGAGACATATATGGAAGAAGTCGATGGAAAATATTTAATGTATACAGGAGCGGAAGGACAATGGATAAAACAGGAAGTGGATGTCTCTTCTTTAAAACAATATGATCCAGAAGAGTCTGCTGCTTTATATTTAAAAAGTCTTTCTGATGTAAAAGAAGTTGGTACAGAAGAAATCAATGGAGAAAATACAACAAAAATTGAAGGGGTTGTAAAAGGCGATGCCATTAAGGAAATATTAGATGCTTCTGGTGTTGGTAATTCTTTAACTCAGATGACAGGGCTTTCACAAGAAGAAATTGATTCGTTGTTTAAAGACTTAGAAGATTTTAAAATGACAGTATGGTTAAATGATGATAACTATATGGTAAAAGTAGAAGAAGACCTGTTAGATATGTTAAATACTATGATGAAAAACATATTAAAGGATTCTGGACAAGAAGATGCGCTTACTTTTACAGCATTTGAAACAAGTATGATTTATAATAATTTTGACAAAGTAGAAGATTTTACAATTCCAGAGGAAGCGAAAAATGGAACTGATATTTCTGCTACAACAACAGCGGAATAGAAATGAAATAATAAATTTTTATAGGAGTAACACAGAGTCATTTGTGTTACTCCTTTTTTTATTTCATAAGAAATACATTGTTACATTAATTTGTGAAAGTATTGCTTTCCTATGAAATAAAAAAGCACTACGTGCGAAGGATGTGCAGCTTGCGTGAAAGGCATAAGTCAAGCAGAAATGCCCCCTCATGAATAGAAAGAGAAACATTATAAAAAATGTAAGATACACTTTATCGATGGTTTCAATACTATAAATAGAAGGGGCGATGGATTAAAATAAAAAAGGAATGGACACTAGCTGGTTAAATATGTCGGGAAGATAGGAGTTAGAAATAGGAAAAGTAGCGTCATCAGGGACAGTTTCAATGGTAAAAGCAGGTTTTTTTAACGTTTCTGCAAAATATTGAACGGTATTGCCACCAGAGTCGTTGGGATTGATTTCAAGTTCAGGAGGGTAGAGCTCATATCCTGTAATAGAAGAGAGTAGGTTTGCGATTTTTTCTTGGGTTTGATTATAAGAGGATGGCATGGTGTTTCGATAATAATAAATGCCTTCTCCTCTAGAATGGATATCAAAATAAAGATGAGGATTGTGAAGATGGAACTGTTGTATGAGCATTTTTGTTTCCACTTCACTGGCAGGCATATCTTCTTTCCATTTCTTTTTCCAAAGTTTACAAGGGAAATTACGGTTTAAATCAATATCATTTCCGTTATTTTTAAAAGTCACTTCTGTTAGAGAACGAAAATAACCATCGGGATTTACCATAGGAATAAAGAGAATCCGATGGGAGGAAAACCAATCGGCATTGCAGGTGAGATGGGCACAGTAGTAATTGAGCATGGCAAGGAGTGCAAAAGAGTTAATAGCTTCTCTTCCATGGACGCCAGCCGTCATTAAAATGCAAAAGTCACCAGAGCCGAGCTCATAAGAAAAAATAGGATTGTTGTAATAACTTGTTCCAATTTGTTCTTTTTTATAAAAATTAGATGGTAACTCATAGGAAGAAATCGCTTCTTCTATAAAATTTTGATACTTTGTATAAGGAGATTGTAAATAATTAGAGAAGTTCATGATTTACACATAACTTTTTTTTAAAATGTATGGCAAAAGCGAGAAAAATATACTATAGAAAATTTATTTCTAGGGGGATTGCGTTGACGAATAGAACAATCTTTGATAGAATTATAAATTAGTGGTAGTATGCAAAAAACACAACGAAATAGATGATAAAGGTGGTAAAAAAAATGGACAAAATGCAACTTCAGATCGTTGCCAACAAAATCCGTAAAGGGATTATTGAAGGCGTACACAGTGCAAAAGCAGGACATCCAGGTGGATCTTTATCCTCAGCAGATATTTTCGCATATCTTTATTTTGAGGAATTAAACATCGACCCTCAGAATCCAAAGAAAGCAGATCGTGACCGTTTCGTACTTTCTAAAGGTCATGTTGCTCCAGGATACTATGCGACATTAGCAAACAGAGGATTTTTCCCAGTGGAAGATTTAAAAACACTTCGTCATATTGGTTCTTATTTACAAGGACATCCAGATATGAAACACATTCCAGGTGTTGATATGTCTAGTGGTTCCTTAGGACAGGGAGTATCTGCTGCAGTAGGTATGGCAGTAAATGCAAAATTAGACAAAGCAGATTACCGTGTATATACATTACTTGGTGATGGTGAAATTCAAGAAGGACAAGTTTGGGAAGCCGCAATGTTTGCTGGTGCAAAGAAATTAGATAACATGGTTTGGATCGTAGATAACAATGGTCTTCAAATTGATGGAAATATTGAAGATGTTTGTTCTCCATATCCAATTGATGAGAAATTCAAAGCATTTAATTTCAATGTAATCAATATTGATGGACATAATCTTGATGAAATTGATGCAGCATTTAAAGCAGCAAAAGAATGTAAAGGAATGCCAACAGTGATTGTAGCAAAAACAATTAAAGGAAAAGGTGTTTCCTTCATGGAAAATAAAGCATCTTGGCATGGAGTTGCTCCAAACGATGAACAATATGCAATTGCAATGGAAGAATTAGAAAAGGAAGGTACAGCATTATGTCAGAAGTAAAGAAAATTGCTACGAGAGAAAGTTATGGAAATGCTCTTGTGGAATTAGGTAAAAAATATGATAACGTTGTTGTACTTGATGCGGACCTTGCAGGTGCAACAAAAACAGGAATTTTCCAAAAAGAGTTTCCAGAACGTCATATTGACTGTGGAATCGCAGAGGGCAACATGGTAGGGATTGGTGCTGGTTTAGCGGCATCTGGAAAAGTTCCATTTGTTAGTAGTTTTGCTATGTTCGCAGCAGGTCGTGCATTTGAACAAATCCGCAACTCTGTTGGATACCCACACTTAAATGTAAAAATTGGAGCGACTCATGCAGGAATTTCTGTAGGAGAAGATGGTGCGACTCATCAATGTAACGAAGATATCGCTTTAATGAGAACGATTCCAGGAATGGTTGTATTAAATCCATCCGATGATATTGAAGCGAAAGCAGCAGTAGAAGCTGCTTACTTACATGATGGTCCTGTATACTTACGTTTTGGTCGTCTTGCAGCTCCAGTTATCAATACAAATGCAGATTATAAATTTGAAATTGGTAAAGGAATTGTTTTACGAGAAGGAAAAGATTTAACAATCGTTGCAACAGGTTTAATGGTATCAGAAGCATTAGCAGCAGCAGAAATGTTAGCAAAAGATGGCATTGAAGCGAAAGTTCTTAACATTCATACAATCAAACCATTAGATGAAGAGTTAATTATCTCAGCTGCAAAAGAAACAGGAAAAGTAGTAACTGTAGAAGAACATTCTGTAATCGGTGGTTTAGGAAGTGCAGTTTGCGATGTATTAAGCGAAAAAGCTCCTACACCAGTTAAGAAAATCGGCGTATATGATCGTTTTGGCGAATCAGGCCCAGCAGTTAAATTATTAGAAAAATATGGTTTAACAGCAGATGGAATTTATACACAGATTAAAGAATATTTAGCATAAACTATTTCAAAGCATTAAAAAAGAAAATTTTATGTGATAGTACTAAAACAGTCGGCATACATTCGTGAAAACACATAGTATGACGGCTGTTTTTTTATTTACCCGAAGGCAACGAGTCATGCAAGAGCATTTATGGTCTTATATGACAATTGCTGGCGAACGTGAAAAACTCGCATAGCGTGTTTCTCATCGTTTATGGGAAGGAGGGAAAGAGAAATGAAAAGAGTGATTGTCGCTTGTGGAAGTGGAATTGCCGTTTCTCAAATAGTAGCGATGAAAGTGAGAAAGATATTAAAAGAAGAAGGAATCAAAGCGGAAGTGCTTGCCATTCGAGTTCAAGATTTAACGAATTATATTTCTAATAGCGATGTTTATGTAAAGATTGTGGATACAAAAGAAATCTATGAAATAGCTACTGTAGATGGCATCGCTTTTTTATTAGGAAAAAAGGAAAAAGAAGAAGAGGAAAGAAAGAAGTTAATACAACTACTGAAAACGGAATAAAATATCTTAATAAAAAACATAATATGCAGATAAAATAATAGGAATTGCATAGTGTGAGGAGAGAGAATGTCTTATGATTATTTCATCGTTGCATTCGTTTATTAAAAGAATTATAATAAAAAATAACGACTTCCATTTGGAAAAGTAGGAAAATAAAGGAGAGAATTATGCAAGTAAAACAATTATTAGTGCAAGTTCCATATGTATGTGTAAAAGGAAACGATGATATAGAAGTAAAGCATTTAGTATATGATTCTAGAAAAGTAGAAGAAGGAGATATTTTTGTTTGTCTTGTGGGAGCTGTTGTAGACGGCCATGATTTTATTCAAGACGTAATTCAAAAAGGGGCAAAAGCCATTGTAGTAGAGAAAGATGTGGAAGTAGAAGGAGATGTGACCGTTGTTAAAGTAGAAAATACAAGATATGCGTTAGCTTGTATGGCTGCAGAATACTTTGGACGCCCATATGAAAAATTAATTACAATCGGAATCACTGGAACAAAAGGGAAGACAACAACTTCTTATATGATCCAAAAAATATTAGAGAGAGCTGGAAAGAAAGTTGGAGTAATTGGAACAATCGGAGTTGTGATTGGAGAGGAACATTATAAAACATCCAATACAACACCAGAGTCTTACGATGTTCAATATTACTTTAAAAAAATGGTGGAAGCTGGCTGTGAATATGTTGTGATGGAAGTTTCTTCCCAAGGATTAAAATATAATCGTGTTGCTGGTTTTACTTTTGATTATGGGATCTTTACAAATTTAACACCAGATCACATTGGGCCAGCAGAGCATGATAGTTTAGAAGATTATATTCATGCAAAAAGCCTTTTATTTAGCAGATGTAAAAAAGGTATTTTAAATGGAGATGATCCTCATACGAAAGAAATGCTTGCAAATCATACTTGTGAAGTGGAAACCTTTGGCTTTCAAGAGGAAGATGACTATCGAGCTTCCGATATGCAATTATTATCTGCACCAGGATTTTTAGGAGTTTCTTTCCATGTGGCAGGGAAAATGGAAGGAGAAGTAAAAGTAAATATTCCAGGACGTTTTAGTGTATATAATGCTCTTTCTGCGTTAGCACTATGCCATAATTTAGGAATTGAAGAAGAAGCGATTTTAACAGGGTTAAAAGAAATTCGCGTTCGTGGTCGTGTGGAAATTGTACCATATTCTGATGACTTTACCGTATTAATTGATTATGCTCATAATGCAGTGAGTACAGAAAGTTTACTTACAACATTAAAAGAATATCATCCAAAACGTCTTATCACTCTTTTTGGAGCTGGCGGAAACCGTGATAGAAATCGAAGATATGATATGGGAGAAATTTCAGGAAAGATTGCAGATTTCTCTATTATTACTTCCGACAATCCTAGATTTGAAAAGCCAGAAGCGATTATTGAAGATATTAAAGTGGGAGTGGAGCGTTCGAACGGAAAATATATTGCAATTACGGATCGAAGAGAAGCGATTCATTATGCATTAGATCATGGACAAAAAGGTGATATTATCGCTCTTTTAGGAAAAGGACATGAAGAGTATGTGGAAATTGAAGGGAAACGATATCATTTTAGTGAAGCAGAAGAAATTGAACGCTATCGAAAAGAAAAAGAAGAAAAGAAATCTCTTTAATTTGTACGGAAAGGAAAATAAGAGAATGAGATCGATTACAATAAAACAAATTGTGGAAATCACGGGAGGAACACTTCTTTGTGGAAATGAGATGGAAACAATTAAGGATTTTTGCATTGATTCGAGAAAAATGGCAAAAGATATGCTCTTTGTTCCTATTATCGGAGAGCGAGTGGATGGACATCAATTTATTGAAAGTGCATTAAAAAATGGTGGGGCTACTTTGACACAAAAGCATGAAGAAAAAGAAGATACTCATCCGTGGATACGAGTGGAAAATACGATAGAAGCGATGCAAAAAATAGCAAAATGGTATCGAATGCAAATGAAATTTCCTGTCGTTGCCATAACAGGAAGCGTTGGAAAAACAACAACAAGAGAGATGGTAACAAGAGCGTTAGAAGCGAAATATACAGTATTTCATACAGAAGGAAATTATAATAGCCAAGCGGGAGTTCCTCTTACCATTGCCCGTATGACAGGAGAGGAAGAAGTGGCAGTATTAGAAGCTGGTATGAGTCAATTTGGCGAAATGAGTGCCTTAGAAGAAATGATTCGTCCAGATATTGCAGTATTTACGAATATTGGTGTGGCACATATTGAAAACCTTGGAACACAAGATAATATTTGTAAAGAAAAAATGGAGTTAGCAAAACATATTACAGAAAAAGGTGCAATTGTTTTAAATGGAGATGATCCGATTTTAATGGCTCATAAAGGGCAACTAAAAGGAACGATTATCACCTATGGAACAGGAAAAGACTGTGATTACCGTGCCACAAATATTCGCATTGAACAGGGTAAGACAAAGTTTACCTGTTCTTATAAGGGCGAAAGTTTTGAGATTACAATGGACGTCTTAGGGGAGCATAACGTATTAAATGCCCTTTCTGCTTTTGCGGTATCTGGATGGTTAGGAATACCAATGGAGCAAGTGTGTCATCAGTTTGAAGCCTTTGAAGGAACTCGACAAAAAATATATTCATTAAAAGACTATACTATTATTGATGATACTTATAATGCCAGCCCAGATTCTATGAAAGCAAGCATTCGTGTTCTTTCCGAAATTCCTTGTAAAGGAAGAAGAATTGCAGTTCTTGCTGATATGTTAGAGCTAGGAGAAAAGGCGGAGCAGTATCATCGAGAAGTAGGTGCGTTTTTGGCAGAAAATAACATTGAAGAGCTATATACATATGGTACATTATCCGACTATCTACTAGAGGAAGCAAAGAAAACAAAATCTACAATAAAAGGAAAGTCTTTTATGGATCGAGAAGAGTTACTGAGCTTTTTAAAAGGCCATATACAAAAAGGTGATTGTATGTTATTAAAAGGTTCCAATGGTATGAAGCTTTCTGAAATTTCAAAACAGTTGGTAGGATAACGAGAAGAAAAATAAAAAATAATATTTTTATAGATAGTATTAGTAATTGGAGTGGATTGTTTTTAAAATCCACTCCAGTGTATTTCTTATTCTTATTATTGGTTTTATGTTAAAAATAAGAAAACAAATAATAGAGAAGATAGAGAAACACTAAACCAAGTAACTCCACCTAACAATATAGGCTTACTGCCTTTTGAGAAAACTTCACTGAATTTAATTTTAAATCCAACGCCAGCTAATGCACTTGCAAAAAGAAACTTTGCTATAACACCGATGAAATCGGAAAGAGGTCTGTTTAAAAAAGGAAGTTCGATGCTGAATAATCCTATTGTATTGAATCCAATGGCAATAAGAAAGCCTAAAATAAACAATGGAAATGTTTTTCTTATGACTCCCACAAGGCTTTCAGAAAGTTCGTCTTTTTGTTTTCCGATTCCAATTACTGTCCAAACAAATGCTACAAAAATCAACATTGTTGTTCGAATTAGTTTTACGTTAATAGCGCCATTATAAGTAGTTAGATTATGAATTCCCATATAGGTTGCCTGTGCCCCAGCAACAGAAGAAGTATCGTTAATGGAAGTTCCAGCCCAAAATGCAAACTGATTAGAAGATAGACCTAAAATATCTGCAAGATATGGGTAGGAAAAAGCAGCAATCGTATCAAAAAGAAAGATAGCGGTCATAGCAAATGCAATTTCCTCTTCATGAGCTTTTATAATTCTTGCAAGAGTGCCGATTGCCGTTCCACCACAAATGCTCGTTCCACCGCCTACAAGAATGGAAGTGTTTAAAGGAATACCAATTTTTTTCCCTATGATAATAGATATCGTAAATGCCAAAAATATATTGAATACAATCAGCGGTAATGCTTTGATACCAGTTCCTAAAATATCTTTAAAACTCAAAGTTGCTCCTGTTAGTATAATTGCCCAATTTAAAAATTTCTTACTTGCAAATGTAGTTCCGGATTTTCTATCGGAATCCAAAGTGGGAAGTAGGTTACATAATATCATAGAGATTAAAAGAGCAACCATTGGAGCACCGATTACAATACGACCAAATGCAAGTGTTTGCCAGTTGAGTGATTTTGTTGCGAAAAAGCCAATAATGAAACAAATAAAAATCATTTGGAGCTTTTTATATATTTTCTTATTTTTTTCTTTCATCCTATAAACCCCTTTTCTTTTTTATAAAAAATATGTTAGTCGCTAAAAAGAATCTTATTTTTACGTTCTAAAATGGAATCTTTTGTAATTTCTTTTTCTACGTAGTCGATTCCTAATCGGTGTATCGTATGTGCGAAGCGTTCGCCTTTTCTACCTTGTTCCTTGTAGAATAGAATAATTTTTTCAATCATAGTTAAAACCTCGTCTTCTGTTTGAAAAAATTGTTTGATTAAATGTCCTCGTCCGACCTCTTTTCCCCAGTGACCTCCAATATAAATACGATATCCAGATGTTCCAGTTGGATTACAGCCAAACGGACATTTTCCAACGCATCTTCCACAAGCATTACAGTGACTAGGATCTAACTGACAAATACCATCGATTAATTTTGCATTGTGGATAGGGCAGTTGACTTCTAATTGGCAAGTTTTACAGCCCCTACACAAAGAACTATCGTAATTAGGGCGTAATTGTCCAATGATTCCCACATCATTTAAGTCAGGTTTCACGCAGTTATTAGGGCAACCACCAACTGCAATTTTAAATTTATGAGGGAGAGTGACTCCTCGATATCCAATATAAAATCGTTCATGGATTTTTTCGGATAATCCAAAGGAATCCAATAGCCCAAAGCGACAAGTGCTTCCTTTGCAAGCGACAATTGGTCTGATTTTTGGCCCCGTTCCACCTACATCAAGGCCACAGCTCTGGATCGCTTGGATAAAAGAAGGAATCTGCTCAAATGCAATTCCAGGTACTTCAATCGTTAAGCGTGTTGTATTGCACACAATTCCTATCCCGAACTTTTGTGCTGCCTGTGCTACAGCAATGCTTTGTTCAGCAGTAATGCGTCCATTTTTCGTGATTACACGAGCGCTAAATTGATTGGTGTTCTTATTATGCAAAAACCCCTTTCCTTTCACTTTTTGAATGTCTTCTTGTTTTAAAGTACAACTCATAAATTTCCCCTCCTATTATTTTTTGTTTTGATAACGTATTGATTGCTGCATTTTGGCTATCACCCCCTTTCTCTAGTTTTACTACTTGATAGTTGCCTGGGCGAAAAAAAAGAAGTGATCTACTTTGGGATAGACCACTTCTTAAAAATTCTGATAATCCGTTAAAATATAGAGACATTATCTCTATGTTAATAATTCAGAGCAAGAAGAAATAGTCATCCATTTTGGCATAAATGGACAACAACACATGGCTCTATGAAGGTTGATTGTTAAGTTTAAGTTCATCATGGCATTTTCTCCTTTCTCAATTCATACTGTTTTTATCGGAATTGTATTTAATATACTCTTATAAAAACATAATGTCAAGAAAATTTTGAAAAAAATATTTATATAACAAAATAAGACATAATATTTTCGCTAATATGGATTTGTGATATAATAAAATACATATTTATCACACTTAGGCGGACAAAAAGGAGAATATAATGGTTACTTATTCTTTGATGGATAATGATATAACGGGGGAGAAATTCAAGAGTTTTGTCTCTTATTGCTTAAAAAATTCTACACATTTTTCTGTAACATTTCATAATTATGAAGAGAACAAGAAAAGCGAGATTTATAAAAAATTAAATCAGTATTTAAAAAAGACGATACAAACATATACATGGTATCAGTATAAAACCATTGAAAAACCACTCCATGTTGAAATTTATCATGCTAATATGTTTGCATTAGATACGATTTTAAAGCAATTTGGTAGTCTATTCCAAAGTCAAGAAAATGGAATGGAAGATCTATGTTTTTTTTGTAAGGAAAGTCTGATATTTGGTAGTGTTACCCATGCAGAAATAGCACAGTTATTCTTAAAATCGGAAGTAGAAATATCAAATTTTGAAAGGTTTGCAAAATGGAGAAAAGTAGTTCTTGATCCACGAGATTATGAGTATTTACCTGTTTTTTGTTTAAAAGCTGAAAAATGAAGAAAGAAGATGTCATAATCGATTTTTTCTGGCAGATAATTGAGAAAATAGCATAACTAAAACCTATCAATAAGTATTTAATATAAGTATTTGATATTTTATAAAACTAGAGCTAAAATTGGAATGAAAGAAATATGGTAGTGTTGCTAGTATATCCAATGAAACAAATATAGATGCTTTTGCAAAAGCATTAGGAGAGGGAAATGTGAAAATAGCATTGGAAGGCATCACGGAATAAACAATAGGAGAAATTATGAATACAGAAGAATTTTTAAAGATTATGGACTCAGGAGAAGTCGTTGTTGCGGGTTCAAAAGTCCATCAATATATGACGAAATTAAGTTTTGATGCCATGAAAATCACGTCTATTATGAATCAAGGGTATCATGAACAAGAAGAACTAAGACAACTGTTTTCAGAACTAATAGGACAAGAAGTTGACGAAGGATTTGGACTATTTCCGCCATTTTATACAGACTGTGGAAAAGACATCCATATTGGAAAAAATGTTTTTATTAATTCGTGTTGTCAATTTCAAGATCAAGGTGGAATCACCATAGGAGATGGAACTTTAATTGGTCATTCTGTTGTGCTGGCAACATTGAATCATGATCTGAACCCTGAAAAGCGGAAGAATCTGCATAGTAAACCCATTGTGATTGGAAAAAATGTATGGATTGGTGCTAATGCTACGATTACACAAGGCGTGACTATAGGAGATGGTGCTATTGTAGCAGCAGGTGCAGTTGTTATAAAAGATGTTCCAGCGGGAGTGATTGTCGGTGGTGTTCCAGCAAAAATTTTAAAGAAATGTATAGAGTGAGGAAGCAATAAAAACGGAGGAAGAGCAAGAGCTTTTTCTCCGTTTTTAATCATCATTTCTCAGTGTTATCTATTCATTTTCTAAGGATAAGGACTCCTTAAGAGCGGATAGAAATTTTTCAGCAGGCTTTGAAAAAACTTGATATTTTTTCCAGATAATACTCATTTCTGTTGTTAATTCTGGGGCGAGAGGGCGAAAACAGAGGTTAGTATTTTCGGATGTATGGATAATGTTATCAAAACAAATCGCATAGCCTAAGCCTTCTTCCACAAGAAGAGAAGCGTTAAATAGTAGGTTATAAGTAGATACGATATTTAAATGAGAAGGTTTCTTTTTCATCCATTGTATTAATTCGCCACCATTTGCTTCTTGCTGAGATAAAATAAGAGGTTTATCCCAGAGATCTTTTGGTGAAATGGTGTCCTTGCCAGCTAAAGGAGAGTCTTTTGGCATGAGTACGCCCCAAGTATCTTTTGATGGAAGTTTTAAAGCATCATATTTTTTCAAGTCTGGATTTCCAAATACAATTCCAAAGTCAATCAGTCCTTTATCCAGTTGCTCCATGACAAAGATAGCGTTGCCGCTCGTGATATGGTAATGAATCCGAGGGTGAGTTTTTTGAAGTTTTTTTGCTGCCTTTGCTAGTAGGCGGATACCATCGGTTTCCCCAGTACCAATATAGACATCACCCATAATAATGTTATCAGAAAGTGTGATCTCATTTTCTGTCTTTTTTACAAGTTCTAAGATTTCTTCGGCACGCTTTCGAAGAATCATTCCTTCTTCTGTCAAAGTGACTTTACGAGAACCTTTTGTTCCTCGAATGAGGAGTTGTTTTCCAAGTTCCTCTTCCAAATGTTTGATCTGAGTGGAGAGCGTCGGTTGGGAAAGATTGAGAGATTCGGCTGCTCTTATAATGCTTTGTTCTCTTGCAATGGCAAGAAAATATTGAAGTACACGTATTTCCATCTTGATTCCTCCTAGTTAAAAAAATTGTAATTGGATATGAAATTGATAGGATATGTAAAACACATTTTATGATGTTTTCCTCATCGTTTAAGTGTATGTTATCATGAATTTGTATAGGATTCAACTATGAAAAAGTATTATATATAAGTATTTATTATTTTTGGGGTGCTAGATTATACTGAAAGGGAAGATAAAAGAATTTCTTGTTTAGATTATCTTATTCATGAAATTGAAAGTGATATTGCATAAAAATATATTAAATTGAGAAAAAAGTATTGACCTGAACTTTACTTCAGGGTTTATAGTAATTACAGAATGATTCCATAAGCAAGGAGGAAAGAAAATCGTAACGAAACAAAGAAAATTTATAAGAACATGGAAGGAGAAAAGAAAGTATGTTAGGAAATTTTGTATTTTCAAACCCAACAAAATTATATTTTGGAGAAAATTCATTGGAGTATTTAAATGAGGAATTAACAAAATATGGTAAAAATGTACAGCTTGTATATGGAGGTGGTTCCATTAAGAAAAATGGAATCTACGATAAAGTTGTTGCAATCTTAAAAGCAAATGGAAAAACCATTATTGAGGATGGAGGGGTTATGCCAAATCCTACTGTGGAAAAACTGTATGAAGGTTGTAACATAGCACGAGAAGGAAAAGTAGATTTTATTTTAGCAGTAGGAGGCGGTTCTTGCTGTGACTATGCAAAAGCCGTATCGATTTCTGCTCATTGTAAAGAAGATCCTTGGGAAAAATATTATTTAAAATATGAAGATGTAGATGCCGATACAAAAATTATTCCTGTCGGTTGTGTGCTTACCATGGTTGGAACTGGTTCTGAAATGAATGGAGGCGCAGTTATTACGAATCATGAAAGCAAACTAAAAATTGGTCATATTTTTGGAGAACGAGTTTTTCCTAAGTTTGCAGTTCTAGATCCAACATTTACGTATTCTTTACCAAAGTATCAGATGGTGGCTGGATTTTATGACATTATGAACCATATTACAGAACAATATTTTTCAGGAGAAGATGATAATACTTCGGATTATATTATGGAAGGATTAATGCGTTCTTTAATTCATAGCTCTAAAATTGCCATTAAGGATCCAGAAAATTATGAAGCGAGAAGTAACATTATGTGGACGGCCACATGGGCATTGAATACACTTGTTGCCATGGGAAAATCAACCGACTGGATGGTACATATGCTTGGGCAGGCCGTAGGTGCTTACACCGATGCTACTCATGGAATGACACTTTCTGCGGTTTCTTTACCTTACTATCGCTATATTATGCCTTATGGTCTTGCGAAATTTAAACGATTTGCAGAAAATGTATGGAACGTGAATCCGAATGGAAAAACGGATGAGGAAATAGCAAAAGAAGGTTTAAATGCTATGGAAGCATGGATGCAAGAAATTGGTGTTGTTATGAACATGAAGGAACTTGGTGTGACAGAAGAAATGTTAGATGGACTTGTAAAAGCTACGCTCGTAATGCAAGGTGGATATAAAGTTTTAACACCGGATGAAATCCATGACATCTTTAAAGAGAGTATGTAAAAAAGGGAGCCTAGTAAAAGGAACGTGTGATATATGACAATAAAAGAAGTATCGGAGAGAACAGGCATATCCATCGATAATCTACGCTATTATGAAAGAATAGGTCTTATTCCACCAATTCCTAGAAATAAATCAGGGATTCGAGATTACGATGAAATTGCCATTCATTGGATTACATTTGTTTTAAAGTTTAAAAAAGCAGGGGCTTCTTTAGAAGCCATTATCGAATATATCAAATTAGCAACCTCTGATCAGGATTCAAAAGAAGCAAGGAGAGCTATTTTATTTGAAATACAAGAGGATCTTCATAATCGTATCCATAAATTAATGGCTTGTTTGGAAATGATCGATTATAAAATCGAAAATTTTGATAACTTATGTGATCCGATTACAGAAAAAATGATTGAAGAGTGGAAATCTAAAAAAGAAAGAAGAGAATAGCATGAAAAAAGATTTAGGATCTGTGTTGGGGCTATATCTAACGCCTTTAGTTGTAGTAGGAGCTATGGTAAGTGGAAAAGCAAACTGGTTGCCAATCATATATATTTAAAAATGAGCGAAACCGTTGCAAAATGTATGGCTCTAGGAAAAAATATAGAATAATAAGCCATAATAAGCCCGTACAAGCATTACGCTTTGTATGGGCTTTTTTCATAATCAAGTTTTTCATTTTCCTACATAGAAGGAATGGTAAAAGGAGGAAAATCAGATGAAAGCAATGAAAGAAGTCAAGCTAGTAATGTAGAAATTCATAATGCAAAGCTCTTATCAAAGGATGCCTTTTGGAATAGTGAAAATGTAACAGTCTATGATTCTTTTATCTCAGGAGAATATTTAGGATGGAATGCAAAAAAAATTGACGCTGATTAATTGTAGCATCGAAAGCCTCCAAGGAATGTGTTATATCGAAAATCTCGTTATGAGAAATTGCAAACTATTAAATACGACTTCAGCCTTTTATTTTTCAAGTGTACTTTCTTATATTAATCTATATGCTATGGAGTTATCATTAGTAAGAACAGCAAGTTATTTCTTCATGGTATATACGGTTGTAATATTAATATCAAGGCCGATTACAGGTCGAATTGTTGACAGAAATGGTCCAAATTCTATTATATATGTAGCTTTTATTATCTTTGCTATTGGATTGATTACTCTTAGTTTAGCAACAGATAGGTATGGGAATGAATATTTTATTTCCATACCTATCTGTTTTGTTATAAAGAGATTAAAGATGAGAATTGCCAATTGTTTCTTGATAAAATTTTTCTGCTTTTTCATAGTATAGGGTAATGATGTTTTCTAAAGAGATTTCCTTCATTTTATGTTCTGCAGCCTCTTGCACTTCATCATAATATTTTTGTAAGGAAAGCTGAATATTAATGCCTACACCACAATCAGGATTTGTTTGGGTGTCAAGGTGCAATAACGGTTTTTCACCTTCTACGGCACGATAGAGATCGAAAAGTGTAATATCAGAAGGCTCTTTTGCTAAAGAAGGTTTTGCGTGTCCAGTTACACTATTTAATAGCCCTGCTTTACGAAGTTTCATCATGATTTGTCTGACACATCCAGGATTTGTACAAATGCTTTTAGCGATAGCTGTGCTACTTAAATCTGAATTTGAATTGGTTTTAATAAAAACTAATATGTGTACTGCATGACTTAATTTCATTGAATATTTCATAAAAGTAACACTCCTTATTGTTCCAATATTTTTTAATACATATTTGACTTTATATTTGGTTCATACAGCAGGAAAAGTGCTGTTAATTTCATAATATCAACAACTCAAAAGGAAGTCAAGGAATAAAAATGTAGTTGAAATTTTATAAAATCCATGTTATGTTTTATGATATAGCTGTTATTTATAAAATAACAACAATTGGGAAGTAGTAACCTGTAACGAAAAAAAACAGATGAGAAAAGGAGTATAGAGATGAGTTTTTATGAAGATTTAGTTATGAAGACACAGATGAACTATTCAAAATATTATCGTGTATATGCAGCAGGAAAGACAGTAGTTAAATTGAGCAATCGTTTGCCACTGTCTTATTCTGAGCAAATTCATGAATTTGCCCGCAGAGTAAAAGAGGCAGACTGCATTATAGTGGGAGGAGCTTCTGGTTTATCTGCCGCAGGTGGTGGTGATTTTTATTATGGGGATACACCGTCTTTTCGTAAGTATTTTGGGAAGTTTGCGGATAAATATGGAATGAAGGGAGCTTTTGACGGCATGGGATATGCCTTTCAAACACGGGAGGAGTACTGGGGGTATTTAGCAACATTTTTGCATACGACACAAAGTGCTTCGGTGAGAAGTCCCTATTTTGATTTAGACGATATTTTAAAGAATAAGGATTTTCATATTCTTACGACCAATCAAGATACGCAGTTTATGAAGTTATATAAAGAGGAACAAGTCAGCGAGATTCAAGGAGATCATCGTTTCTTCCAGTGTTCTAGAACTTGTTGCGATGAAACATGGGATGCGGTAAAACCAGTAGAACAAATGATTGAGGCTATGGGAGAAGGGACGAGTATACCAACAGAATTGATCCCTTACTGCCCACACTGTGGAGCGGAGATGTTTCCTTGGGTACGGGGGTATGGAAATTTTCTACAAGGAAGAAAATACGAGGAACAGTATGCGAAAATTTCTGAATATATCGAGAAACATGCAGAAAAGAAAATATTGTTCCTAGAACTTGGGGTTGGCCGAATGACACCGATGTTTATTCAAGAACCTTTTTGGAATCTAACACTTAGTTTACCAGATGCGTATTATATTTCTGTGAACGCACAGCATGCTTTTCTACCAGAACAGATTGAGGATAAGGGAATTGCTATTCTTGAAGATATTGGCAAAGTTTTAAAAGATGTAAATATAGAAATGCAGTCAAAAAATAAGTTGGAGGAATAAGGGAATGGAAAATAGATACCAAAAAGTTGTAAAAGTGATTAGAGATGCGGATGCAATCTTAATCGGAGCTAGCAATGGGTTGTCTATCTCCGATGGATATCATATCTTTGCAGATAACGAGTGGTTTCGTGAAAATTTTGGAGATTTTAGAGTGAAGTATGGAATACGAAATCTTTTACAAGGAATGTTTTTTGTGTTTTCCAGTCCAGAAGAACAATGGGGATTTTTTAGCCGTCTAGCCTATCGAGCTCATTATACACAGGAGCCTAGCCATATGATGAAAAATCTGTATCGTTTGGTATCAGATAAGGATTATTTTGTTGTAACCTCCAATGGAGAAGATCATTTTACTCCAGTTGGATTTTTACCAGAACGGATATTTGAGATGGAGGGCAAGCTGACAGAATACCGTTGTTCGAAGCAATGTCATGATATGGTATACAATAATAGGACAGATATTATGCGTATGGCAGAAGAAGAGAAAAATGGAGTTGTTCCAACAAAGTTGCTACCTCATTGTCCAAAATGTAGCAGCTTGATGGAACCTAATCTGCCAAAAGATCCATCATTCTTTCAGACGAGTGGCTGGAAGAAAAAAGCTTTGGAGTATCAAAAATTCACACAGAAGTATCACGACAAAAAGCTGGTGATTCTTGAATTTGGGATTGGTTGGTGCAATCAAATGATAAAGGTACCATTGATGAAACTAGCAGAAAAAGAGCCTAATTTTACCTATATAACCTTTAATAAAGGGGAGCTGTTTATTCCAGAAGAAATAAAAGAAAAATCGATTGGTATCGATGATGATATTGCTTTCGCGTTAGAGCAGATTATGAAAGAATATAACTACATGGAATGACAGCAGCAGAGAAAATTAGAGAAAAGGATACACAAGTAATCATTATGTTTGTTACCAATATGATTAATTATGCAATTCGAGGATATTCTGTAGATGCAATGGATTATATATTGAAAACGATAAATTACTTTTCTTTTTCTCAAAAACTAGATCGCCCGATTGAACGAATAAATAGAAGAAAAAAACCAGTAATTTCCATTCCTGTATCGGGAGGTATGCATAAAATAGATGTATCAGATATTTATTACATAGAGAGCCAAGGACCTACTTTGTTATTTCAAACTCGAAAAGGAGAGATTTTCATTGTATGATACGGGCAAATTAGTATACAATGCTATTAACCATATTAGGGTTTATGAAGCCAAGGAAACAACAGGACTCAACAATGTAGGAGGAAGTGAAATTTTATCAACTTCACTCAGCAATGCTTTCTCACAGAGCTTTTATACAAATACATTCCAATGGTCAGAGGAAATTTGGGATTTCCGTGATATGACGACTGGTCCTAGAATTAAATAAAAATACTTAACTGATGAGAAACTTATCTGTCCCATTGTTTTAGTGTAAATTTTAAAAAGGAGTGTCGCTTCATAACAAAAATCAGTTGTGAAGAGGCACTTTTTTTTCCCATAAAAAGTTTTTCTGCATAGTTATATATATAAGAAAAAGAATATACAGGAGTTTTTTATGGCTTATAAAATATATTTAGATCCAGGACACGGAGGATATGATAATGGGGCACAATATAATGGAAGAAAGGAAAAAGATGATGCACTGCAGTTAGCATTAGCCGTTGGAAAACTATTATCAGAAGAGGGATTTGACGTTCATTATACAAGAACGACCGATGTTTATCAAAGTCCGATAGAAAAGGCTCAAATTGCCAATCGAAATGATGCAGACTTATTTGTATCTTTTCATAGAAATGCAGCAAAAAGTCCTAATATGTATTCTGGTGTGCAGACATTACTCTATGATGACAGTGGAGTGAAGGCTGCTATGGCAAGAAATATTAATGAAGAATTGGAAAAAGTGGGTTATCAGAATTTAGGGGTTAGTGTTCGGCCAAATTTAGCCGTATTACGAGGAACAAAAATGCCAGCACTTTTATTGGAAGTTGGATTCATTGATAGTGATAAAGATAATGAATTATTCGATCAGGATTTTAATGAAACAGCACAGGCAATTGCAGAAGGAATTACAGAAACGTTAAAAGAGCTAAAACCACGAACAGGATATAGCATTCAAACGGGGCTATTTCGAAATTATTCCAATGCAGGATACGAAGCAGAGCGATTAGAGGAGATGGGGTATGAGGTAAACATCGTACCTTGGAAAAATTATTTTGCTGTTCGTGTTGGAACGGTAGATACGTTAGAGGATGCAAAAGAATTAGAAAGGGAACTTCGCCAAGCGGGCTTTGATACATTGATTGTGAAAGAGAATATGGCATAGTTGTTTTTTAATATCATTTTGCGTTGTTTTTGAAAAAAGCAGTTGACAAAGGAGACAAAATCGGAGACGATAAAAAATATGTTAGAGAAAGGAAAAAGGTATGAGTGCTAAAATACATGAAGATGTAAAAATTGGAGAAGGAGCAATTGTAGTTGGAGATGTCACATTAGAAGAAGGAGTATCTATTTGGTATTATGCAGTTGTTCGAGGAGACGCAGGAGAGATTGTAATTCGAAAAAATACGAATATACAAGAACATGTTACGATCCACCAAAATCATGGAGGCAAGACTGTTATTGGAGAAGGTGTGACAGTAGGGCACGGTGCGATTCTTCATGGGTGTTCCATTGGAGATTATACCTTGGTTGGAATGGGAGCTATTATATTAGATGATACCGTCATTGGAAAGAACTGCTTGATTGGTGCTGGAAGTTTAGTTACTGGGAAAAAACAGATACCAGATGGAAGTCTTGTGTTAGGAAACCCAGCAAAGGTAGTTAGAGCTTTAACTGAAGAAGAAATTGCAGGAAACTATCGCTCCATGGAAGAATATTTAGAGCTTCGAGAAGATATGATTTTGAAAAAAATGTAAAAAATACAGTACTTGTATACAAGTATTTGATAATTTTTGTAAGAAAGTCGAGGATTTCTTTTAAAATTCGAAAGAAATCCTTATAATTTACTTGCAATCTTTGCTGATTCGATATATAATTTCAATACCCTCAATAAATAAGGGCATAAAAAAAGAAGTTTTATGCCCTTATTCATTGAGGGTAATTTGAAAAAATAATTATAGAGGTGTATCATGGAACTTTTAAAAGAAAGAATCCGAAAAGACGGTATTATAAAACCAGGCAACGTTTTAAAAGTGGACAGCTTTTTAAATCATCAAATGGATATTGATTTATTTGAAGAGATTGGAAAAGAGTTTAAGAGACTTTTTGCTGATTGCCCGATTAATAAGATTTTAACAATCGAAGCATCTGGTATTGGAATTGCTTGTATCGTTGCAAGACATTTTCATGTTCCAGTTGTATTTGCTAAGAAATCACAATCAAAAAATATTGAGGGAGAAGTATACTCCACACAAGTACAGTCTTTTACTCATGGAAGAACCTATGATGTTATGGTGGCTAAAAAGTTTTTAAGTCCAGAAGATAATGTATTAATTATTGATGACTTCCTTGCAAATGGTTGTGCTCTTTTAGGATTATCTCAACTTGTATTTGATTCTGGTGCTACATTATGCGGAGCGGGAATCTGTATTGAAAAAGGTTTTCAAGTAGGTGGAGAAATGATCCGTGCAGCTGGTGTCCGTGTGGAATCATTAGCAATTGTTGAAAGTATGGATCCAGAAACAGGGACAGTTGTATTCCGTGATGATGAAAAATAATAATAGATAGAATCTGAATATAAAAGGCGAGAAGATACTGAATCGATAGTTCTTCTCGTCTTTTATATAAAGAGAGCCTAATTTTTTATTCAGAAGAAAGTGTGGATTTTATACTCGTTGCCACTTTAAGTTATTTCTAACAATCTATGACATACCTTGTGTTCGAGGAAGAGCATAGACTAAGGAAAAATGCTTGTATTACAAAAAATGTGAAGAATGTATGAAGCAGTTGAATTTTTTTACATTGTGAGATACAATGAGACTATGTCAGTTAAAAGTATTCCTTTTTTAATAGGAAAAAGCAGTCCAAATTAGAAGAAAAATAATTTTTTTAAGAAAGGATATAACAATGATAAAGAAATTTTTAGTGACAGTTGGATTAATAACCGGAATGGTTGGTGTATTAGCAGGATGTGGAGGTATTACTGGGCAATCAACAGCCCCAGAGAAAACTGTCGATCAGTTAGCAATGCCAAAAAAGGAAGAAACTGTTGCTACTATCTCTGTAAAAGATTATGGAGATATTAAGGTGAGGTTTTTTGAAGAACAGGCACCAAAAGCCGTTGAAAATTTTGTAACCCATGCAAAAGAAGGCTACTATGATGGCGTTACCTTTCATCGAGTGATCAACGATTTTATGATTCAAGGTGGTGATCCAGAAGGCACTGGTATGGGCGGAGAAAGCATTTGGGGAACTGCTTTTGAAGATGAATTTAGCGAAGACTTACTTCCAATTCGAGGCGCTTTATGTATGGCAAATGCAGGAGCGAATACGAATGGAAGTCAGTTTTTTATTGTACAAGCAAAGACCGTAGAGGATGGTATGTTTTCTTCCAATATTTCTTATACAGAGGAACAAATAAAGAAGTTTAAAGAAAATGGAGGAACTCCTTGGTTAAAAGGACAACATACTGTTTTTGGACAAGTGTATGAGGGAATGGATGTTGTCGATGAAATTGCACAGACAAGTGTTGATGAGTCAAGTGCTCCAAAGAAACCGGTTGTTATTGATCATATTACAATAGAACAATATGAAGGATAATAGCACTTAGAGATATCATAGCATTTCGATGAGAGGGGGGCTACTATGATGACAATTGAACTGGAACATCAAAAAAAAATACCATTTTATGAACAGATTTATAAATATGTTCGAGATGAGATAAAAAGCGGTAGTTTGAAGAAAAATGAGAAATTACCTTCTAGCAGAAAGTTAGCGTCTCATTTGGAAATTAGTCGAAATACAGTGGATATGGCTTATGCACAGCTTGTATCCGAAGGATATATTGCTGCCATTCCAAAAAGAGGATATTTTGTCTGTGAGTTAGAAGAGGCTTTGCCAAGACAGCCGTTAGAGGATGATTGGGTAGAAGAGGAAGAAGAGGGAAGGAATCAATATGCCATTGATTTTTCTCCCAATGGTGTGGATATGGATAATTTTCCATATAATCAATGGAGAAAATTAATGAAGGAAGTGATGATTACCGATAATAGCGAGTTGTTTCAATCAGGCGATCCACAAGGGGATCGAGAGTTTCGAAACACGTTACGCCTTTATCTTCATCAATCAAGAGGAGTCAATTGTCAAGAGAATCAAATTATTATCGGAGCAGGCATGGATTATTTATTGTTACTGCTCGGAATGTTATTAGGCAATGAGAATAAGATTGCATTTGAGAATGCAGTTTATCCACAGGCTTATAAAGTATTTCAAAGCCTTGGATTCCAAAGTGAGAGAATTCCTTTGGATGGACAAGGTATGGTTGTGGAAGACCTAGAGCGATCATTATGTAGTGTTGCTTATGTGACACCTTCTCATCAATATCCGACAGGGATTGTTATGCCAATTAATCGGCGTTTGAAATTATTGGCATGGGCAAATCAGCAAGAAGGGCGTTATATTATTGAAGATGATTATGATAGTGAATTTCGTTATCAAGGGCGTCCAATTCCAGCATTACAAGGAAACGATAGGAAAGGAAATGTGATTTACCTTGGAACTTTTTCAAAAGGGATTGCACCAGCCATCCGTGTTTCTTATATGGTGCTTCCACAAAGCCTTTACAAAAGATTCAAAGAGAAATTCTCTTTTTATTCTTCCACAGTTTCGAGAATTGATCAAGCAGTGATTACTCGATTTATGAAAGAAGGATATTATGAACGGCATTTGAACCGAATGCGAGGGATTTATAAAAATAAACATGACTGTTTAGTCAATGCGTTAAAGCAATTTGGATCTCGGATTAGCATTTTTGGGGAAAGTGCAGGATTACATTTATTAGTTCAATACCATGGAGAAAAGAAGAAGGAAGAGCTTCTTTTGCTTGCAAAAAGCCAAGGGATTAGGGTCTATCCTTTAGCAGATTATCAATTAGAGGAAGGACAAGGGGAGCCGATTTTTATTCTTGGATTTGCAAGATTATCCGAGGAAGAAATTGAAAAAGGAATTTCTATTTTAAGGGATATTTGGTAATTAAAAAACACAAAACAGAAAAAAGAAGGAGGGGATTGATATGCCTGTAATTACTCCAAAGGATACAATCCAAAAAACTTATCGTTTAGAAACAAGACAAGCAGATGATTTAGAAAAACTTGCAAAAGCGGTAGGAAGAACACAAAACGAATTAATTGTTATGGCGGTTACAGAACTTTTATATGAAAATCGTCAGTATTTTGTAAAAGATGTAATTGAGAGAAAATTAAAAGAAGAATTACATCAAATTGTGTGCATTCGTGAAAATGATTATTGTTATAAAACATCTTCTTGGAGCCTTGAAATGCTCAAACTCGATGGGGATAAAGAAGGCGAAAGCTGGTTTAAATTTTGCTATCAAGCGAAAAATAAAAAAGACAAAATTATTTTTATGGAGCAGGGAGAAATCGATGTAAAACGCGAAAAAGAGTGGGTTGTCTTTCTAAAAGATGTTATTGCAAATATGCAACTTTATGCGGACATTGATGATGAAGAAACAGCAATGTTTTTCCACGAATATTTTGCAAGCCGTTCTTAAGAGCGACAACAATAGATAATAGGAGTGAGGAAAAATGTCAGAAAAAGATTTTGATACGATAGATCAAGAAAAGAAGGAAGAAAAAGAAGAGACAAAGAAGGGGACAGATTCATCAAAAGAGGAAGAATACGAAGAATATTGTTTTTTATGCAGAAGAAGTGAAAGCCAGTGCAAGAACAAGTTGATTCACTTGCCAAATCATATTAATATTTGTCCAGAATGTATGCAAAAGACATTTGATGGTTTTAATAATTCCCCAAATGTGCAATTTATTGATATGAATAATTTTGATATGTCTCAGTTAAATATGTTGAATTCTATGCCAAAATCTCAAAGAGTGAAAAAGAAAAAAGAGGATACAAAAGCAAAAAAAGAATTTAATTTAAAGGATGTTCCACCACCACATGAAATTAAAGCAAAGTTAGATGCCTATGTCATTGGACAAGAGTATGCAAAAAAAGTGATTTCTGTGGCAGTTTATAATCATTATAAACGTGTTGCAACAAATACAATGGATGAAATTGAGATTGATAAATCCAATATATTAATGATTGGACCAACAGGTTCTGGTAAAACATATCTTGTGAAGACATTAGCCAATATGCTTGATGTGCCTCTTGCTATTACAGATGCAACTTCGTTAACAGAAGCTGGTTATATTGGTGATGACGTAGAAAGTGTTGTGTCAAAACTGCTTGCAGCCGCAGATAACGATGTGGAAAAGGCAGAAAGAGGTATTATTTTTATTGATGAAATTGATAAAATCGCAAAAAAACGCAATACGACTAGTCGTGATGTAAGCGGCGAATCCGTACAACAAGGGCTTCTCAAATTATTAGAAGGTAGTGAAGTGGAAGTACCAGTTGGTGCCAGCAATAAAAATGCAATGGTGCCTCTTGAACGCATTAATACAAAAAATATTTTATTTATTTGTGGAGGTGCCTTCCCAGAGTTAGAAACGATTATTAAAGAGCGTTTAACAAAGCAATCTTCTATTGGATTCCGTTCTGATTTAAAAGACAAATATGATAATGAATCAAACTTAATATCACAAGTGACCATTGAAGATTTGAGAGAATTTGGAATGATTCCAGAGTTTATTGGAAGACTGCCAATTATTTGTTCTTTAGATGCTCTTGATAAAGAAATGTTAATTCAAATTTTAAAAGAGCCAAAAAATGCGATTTTAAAACAGTATCAAAAGTTATTAGCATTAGATGAAGTAGATTTACAATTTGATGATAGTGCATTAGAAGTGATCGCGGAAAAAGCCCTTGAAAAGAAAACTGGTGCGAGAGCTCTTCGCGCTATTATTGAAAAATTTATGTTAGATATTATGTATCAGATTCCAAAAGATGATAATATTGGAAGAGTTACAATTACAAGAGAATACTTAGAAAATAAAGGTGCTCCGATCATTGAAATGAGAGGAGTGCAGGCATTGCCAAATCACCAATCATAGTGATAAGAAAGTATGAATTTAACTTTTATACTCCTGCTTTTATAAAGTAGGAGTATTTTTTATTCTTTTATGAAATAACAATATATAAACAAAGCAAATAAAAGGATAAGAAAATGAATGGTGATCAATGTAAAAATGCGATCTATGGGGATTCTTATTTAGATCTAATCGTGGAATATAACAATGAAATTCGCTCTATTTATCAACAATATGAAACAACTTGTATTCAATTTGTTAACTACCGCTATGCCATCGTTCATATTGATGGAGAGCAATATCCACCATATAGTATTTCTCATTATGGATATCATCGAATTCCAAAGTGTTTTGGACTGATGGATCAGAGTAGTTTACAAGAAAGTGGAATTATAAGAGTACAAGAATTAGAAGCTCTCGATCTGCGAGGAAGAGGAGTTTTAGTTGGATTTATTGATACAGGGATCGATTATACGAATCCGATCTTTCAAAATGCAGATGGAAGTAGCCGAATTGTCTCTATTTGGGATCAAACCATAAAAGATGGCACTCCACCAGAGGATTTTTATTATGGAGCAGAATACACAAGAGAGATGTTAAATCAGGCGTTACAATCGGAAAATCCAAGGGACGTTGTTCCTAGTTTTGATGAAAATGGTCATGGCACGTTTTTGGCAGGGATTGCTACAGGAAAAAGAGATGAGGAGGCAGATTTCATTGGAGCGGTTCCAGATTCGGAACTTGTTGTTGTAAAATTAAAAGAAGCAAAAAAGAGTTTGATGGAATTTCAAGAAATTTATACAAACGATATTGTATATCAAGAAACTGATATTATGATGGGCATTCGATATTTAATTGGGGTGGCAAGACAGCAGTTTCGCCCAATTGTAATTTGTATTGGGTTTGGGAGCAATCAAGGAGGAAAAGAAGGAAAAGGTGCGTTAAGTTCTTATTTGTCTTCTGTTGCAGAAAGTAGTGGTGTTTGTGTGGTAGCTTGTGCAGGAAATGAAGGGCAAGCGAGGAGACATTATTATGGCCCAGGGAGAAAAGGTCAGAGAGTGGAGACCGTAGAAATTAATGTGGGGGAAGAAAAAGGATTTTCCATGGAGTTATGGGGCAGTTCTCCAAACACATATTCCATTGCACTTCGTTCCCCAGGAGGAGAAGTGATTTCTAGAATTCCTCCAGGATTATCGGAAAGTCGAGAAGTTCAGTTAATTTTAGAGAGAACTAGAATTCGAGTTGATTATCAGCTTGTAGAAAGCGCTACAGGAGATGAAGTTATTGTATTGGCATTTCGAAATCCTACAAAAGGAATTTGGACTCTCGATGTGTATTGTGATGAGTTAAATGATGTGGGTTTTCATATTTGGTTGCCAATTCAAGGGTTTGTATCCGAAGGAACTTACTTTATCCGTCCCGATCCCGATACGACAATTGTTGTTCCAGGAGCAACTCCATCCGTTTTAACGATAACGGCTTATCGACATTTAAATAATAGTTTATACTTAGAAGCTAGTAGAGGATATGGAAGAGCCTGTGGAGTAAAACCCGATATGGCGGCACCAGGAGTCGATGTATATGGGCCGAATACGAGAGGAGGATATACAACAAAATCAGGAACCAGTGTATCGGCAGCTATTGGAGTGGGAGCAGCAGCTCTTTTATTTGAATGGGGAATTATAAGAGGAAATGTGGAAAATATGGCTACAAATGAAGTGAAAAAGCTGTTAATTCGTGGAGCGGTACGAGATGGAGAACGGACGTATCCAAATCGAGAGTGGGGATATGGCAGATTAAATGTGTTTGGAGCGTTTCAAAGTCTAACACGCCTATAAAATTTGTAAAATATGGAAATTTAATTGTTTTCTCATAAAAGTAAAAAACTGATCCATACTAAACAAAGAAACAAAATAAGAGATAAAGTAAAGGAGATGCTTTTATGAAAAAGTTAACAAAAAAACTTGTAGCATTAACAATGACAGCCATGATGGTTTCCTTCACATTTGTAGGTTGTGGAACTGATGATAATGGTACCACAGAGATGCCGATGGATTCTACAACTACCAATGGAACAGATAATACAACAAATGGCACAACAAATGATACAACTGTAGATGGTGATGTTGGAACTTCTGGAAGAGGTGATGGTGTCATTGGTGATATGGCAAATGGTGTTGGAGATGCCGTTGGAGATGTAGCCAATGGAATTGGAAACGCTGTTGGAGACGTAGCCAATGGAATCGGAAATGCCGTTGGCGATGTCGTAAATGGTGGTTTTGAGTCTTATGAAGATGCCCATGATTATTTATTAGGACAGCTTGGAGCTCAAGATAATAATGCTTCTTATGAAGTTCGAAATGTAAAAAAAGAAACGGTTGCTTACCAAGATGGCCATAAAGGATATGAATTTGAAATCCATGACACAAGAAATGGAAATGATAAAAAGTTTGGAACTTTTTACGTAGATGAAAAAGACGGAAGAGTCTATAAAATGAACGAAAACGGAAATGGTGTAACAGCATATCCATTTTCTTAAAGGATAATAATAAAGTAGCAAAGTGTTTTTTTACCTTTTTACTTTTTTATACTCGCCATATGAGAAAAATCGATTCTTATATGGCGATTTTCTTTTTTCTAAATCTTGACAAAACTTCCTTTCCTATTATAAGATGATACTTATGCGTATTTATACGAACAAATAGAGAACATAATGATAAAATAGAATTACAGGAGGTCTTATAGTGGCTGATTTAACAAATGAAATAAAGAAACGTCGTACATTTGCAATTATTTCCCATCCAGATGCTGGTAAAACAACATTGACAGAGAAATTTCTTTTATATGGTGGCGCAATTAATACAGCAGGTTCCGTAAAAGGAAAAGCAACATCAAAACATGCAGTTTCAGACTGGATGGAAATCGAGAAACAAAGAGGAATCTCCGTTACTTCCTCTGTTCTTCAGTTTAACTATGATGGATTTTGTATTAACATTCTTGATACACCAGGGCATCAAGATTTCTCAGAAGATACGTATCGTACATTGATGGCAGCAGACTCCGCAGTTATGGTAATCGATGCTTCAAAAGGGGTAGAAAAGCAGACAATTAAATTATTTAAAGTATGTGTTATGCGAAATATTCCGATTTTTACCTTTATTAATAAATTAGACCGTGAAGCGAATGACCCATTTGAACTTCTCGATGAGATTGAAAATGTACTCGGTATTCGTACTTGTCCGATCAATTGGCCAATTGGTTGTGGAAAACAGTTTAAGGGAGTTTATGATCGAAATACAAAAATGATTACCATGTTTAAAGCAGTATCAAGCGGTGGACAAAAAGTTGCTGAGACACAAGAAATTCCTGTTGATTCAGAGGATACAAGAAATGAAATTGGATATGCATTGCATGATCAATTATTAGAAGATATTGAATTATTAGACGGTGCTAGTGATGAATTTGACCAAGAACGCGTCAGTGCAGGACAGTTGACACCGGTATTCTTTGGTTCTGCATTGAATAACTTTGGTGTGGAAAATTTCTTACAACACTTTTTAGCTATGACAACATCTCCACTTCCAAGAAAGTCAGATATTGGAGAGATCAGTCCATTTAGTGATAATTTTTCTGCTTTTGTCTTTAAAATTCAGGCGAATATGAATAAGGCACATCGTGACCGTATTGCATTTATGAGAATTTGTTCTGGTAAGTTCACTGCGGGAATGGAAGTCTATCATATGCAAGGCAAAAAGAAAATTAAATTATCTCAGCCACAACAGATGATGGCAGAAGAGCGACACATTGTTCAAGAAGCCTATGCGGGAGATATTATTGGTGTATTCGATCCAGGAATTTTCTCTATTGGAGATACGATTTGTACAGGTAGTGAAAAATTTGAATATGAAGGAATCCCAACCTTTGCTCCTGAGCATTTTGCAAGAATTCGTCAAGTGGATACAATGAAGAGAAAACAATTCATCAAAGGAATCAATCAGATTGCACAAGAAGGTGCCATTCAGATTTTCCAAGAATACAATACAGGAATGGAAGAAATCATCGTTGGTGTTGTTGGTGTTCTTCAGTTTGATGTGTTAAAATTCCGATTGGAAAATGAATATAATTGTGAAATTCGAATGGAAACACTTCCTTACTCTGATATCCGTTGGATCAAAGATCGAGAAATGGATATGAATACGTTAAAAGGTGTTTCTGATGTGAAGAAAGTAAAAGACTTAAAAGGAAATCCATTGCTTTTATTCTCAAATCAATGGACGATTCGTATGGTATTAGAGAGAAATGAAGGTCTTGAATTATTAGAATTTAGCAAATAAAAGGAAGTCGCCAAACCCAATGGGGTTTGGCGACTTTTTTCTTTTATAAATTATAAATAAAAATTTTTTTATTGAAAAAGAAACTTTTTTGCGGTCTTTAACGTCAGTGAGAGGAAAAAAGGTTTAAATAAAGAGGCTTTTGAGAAAGAGATTTTAAGAAAGATATTAGAATCTTAAAAAAAATGTAAAAAAAAAATAACACTCATATTGTCGAAAATGTGCTATACTAAAAAAAGTTGATATTTGGGAAAAACAAGGGAAATCCTAAGTTTCGGTACAAAGAAAAGTTATATTTTTAGAGCATAGGTGCATATTCTTTGTTAGATTAGGAATGATTAGTGAAAAGTGAAATAGGAGGAACAGAAGATGAGAGTTAAGAAAAAGTGGATGGCGATTGTTATGGCTTCCATTTTTACATGTAGTTTATTAGTAGGATGTGGTTCAAAACATGAGGTGAAGCAAAATAAAGTAGAGGCTTCAAAAGAGAGTGGGAACAAAGATACAACAAAAGTAAATGAGAGTGTAAAGAAAATGAGCTTTGCAGATAAAAGTGTTCAATTACCACCAGAATATATATTTTCTCAAGAGCCAGACACTACTTATAAACAAGAGGAAATTGTATCAGAAGACTGGAGCAGTAGCAATCCAGAGTATGTGAATGTAGATGTAAATACTGGAGATGTGACTGCCTTAAAAGCGGGAACTGGAAAAGAAGTTACAATTACAGTGGTACATAAGTTAAAAGATGGAACAAAAGTGGAAGGTTCTTATCAAGTAAAAGTACAAGAAAAAGCAAAGAAATTAGCGTTTACTTCTCAAAAACATGTAGCTTTAATTGGAAAAACGGTAAAATTAGAGGCAAAATGTACACCGAACTCTTCTAACTCCCAAGAGTTAAAATGGTCAACAAGCAATAAAAATTATGCCATTGTAACGGCAGAAGGTGTTGTGAAAGCAAAAAAAGCGGGCTATGGAAAAACAGTTACGATTACAGTTGCTACAACAGATGGTTCTAATTTGAAGAAAAAAATGAAATTGCGTATTTTAGATCCAAATAAACCGATGGTAGCCATGACATTTGATGATGGACCTTCTTATGAAAGCACAAAAATCATCGTGGATACATTAAAAAAATACGATGCAAGAGCTACTTTTTTTGTAGTGGGACAAAATATTACCGCTCAGAATGTAAAAAATCGTGAAATTTTAAAAGAGTCCGCAAAAAATGGAAATGAAATCGCAAGTCATACATACGATCATGCGGATTTAAGAACATTATCTGTTTCTGGAATTCAACAAGAACTTTCTAAGACAAGCGATTTAATTAAAGAAGTAACAGGAAAGAGGCCAACGCTTTTACGTCCACCATATGGAGCTATTAATGATACGGTATCTGCAACAGTCGGAGCGCCAATGATCTTGTGGTCAGTGGATACTTTAGATTGGCAGACAAGGAATACAGATTCTGATATTCGTGCAGTCATGAATGGAGCAAAAGATGGTGCGGTTATTCTGATGCACGATATTCATATGCCAAGTGCAAAAGCAGTGGAAGTTGTTGTTCCTCAATTAGTGGATCAAGGATTTCAGCTAGTGACAATCAGCGAATTAGCGGAAAGTAAAGGAATTACATTAGAAGTTGGTAAACGATACGGCAGCATGCATGCATCATAAAAGAAAGAGAAAATAGAGGAAAAAGGATTTTGATATTCAAATAAGAATATCAGAGTCCTTTTTTAGTTCTTTGGTGAAAAAAAGATTCATAAGATAGGAATAAGATTTTCATGGAGAATTAAAATGAGAAAGAAAAGGAAAGAGATAGCAAAACGGATATGGGAGCTTACAAAAAATCCAATGGTGTTATGCACTTGTTTGATAGTTGGCAGTTTTGTAATCGGTCATATGGTAAAAGAAAATTTTGAAGTGATTTCTCCTGTAAAAGATCATGTGCTTCCAATTTATAGCGTGGAGAGAGAAGAAAAACAAATTAGTCTAACGTTTGATTCTGCATGGAGCGACGAAGATTTCGAAGATATTTTAGCGATTTTAGATCGACAAAATGTGAGAGCTACTTTTTTTGTAACAGGAGACTTCGTATCCCGTTATCCAAATGCAATAAAAAAACTGGATCAAGCAGGGCATGATATTGGAAGTCATGGAGATAATCATAAACATATGACAAGACTTTCAAAGGAAGAAAATATAATAGAGTTAAAAGGGTGTTTTGATAAAGTAAAAGCGGTGACAGGAAAAGAAATGGATTTATTTCGCGCACCATATGGAGACTATAATGAAGAACTTGTACAAATTGCAAAGGAAAATGGATATTATACCATTCAATGGGATGTGGATAGTTTAGATTGGAAGGATTATGGAGTCAATAATATTATTCAAACAGTGACAGAACATAAAAACCTTCAAAATGGTTCGATTCTGTTATTGCATAATGGAGCTAAATACACAAAAGATGCATTAGAACCGTTAATTATAAAATTAAAAGAACAAGGATATCAATTTGTTCCTGTTTCTGAATTGATTTATCGGGAAAATTATTATATGGATCACACAGGCAGACAAATTCCACAGTAAAATTCCACCATAAGAAAAAGGAGGGTAGAATAAAATTGTACTTGTAAAAAGAGGAAAAATTAAGTATCCTTAGAGTTAGGAGAGTATAGCCTTTTGTCAAGGAGGACACAACATGAGAAAAACAATAGCAACGGTATTCGTCTGTATCATGGTTATGGTAGTTGGAACAGCCTGTAATCAGGATGAAGAAACTGTGACAAAGATGAGCACGTCTAACAATATTACTTCGATTCCAACTATTACAGGAGAAACGATGGAATATATGGAGGAATATTTGAAAACGTATTTTGATATCGATTGCTCAAAAGAATTTACGGTAGATACTTTTAAAGAGGCAATGGAGAAGGTGAGTACAGAAGACGTAGAGCCAATTCAAGATTTAAATGGGTTATCGGTAATTCGTTATGGAGTCGAGGCGGCAAATTACAAGGAATTAGCTATGACTTATAAGGATAGTAAAGTAGAGGAGCGACTTTATTTTGAAGGGCTTGATGAGCCAGAAGAAAATGGTGCTTACATTGCGACTGCTTTAGATGCGGGTCTTATTTCTAATGCGGAAGCCAGACAGTATATAGAAAATAAGCCAGTAACAAAGGAAATGGCGGTTTCCTTATTGATGCAAGTAGCAGATGCCAATGGACTTGGTCAAAATTATCTTGGCTATTCCGATGATGAAAATATCGATGCAAAATTAGAAAATGCTTGGAATTCTTTTTCTATTTATGATGATGAAGTTCTTTCAAGTATTGGTAAGAAAATGGTAGAAAGCAAAATAACAACAGGTTATAATTTGAAAAATGAGGCTTATAACGCCAACTTTCTTCCAGAATTGACATTGCAATATGGGCATTCGGACATTAAGCATGCCCATCAATTGGTTGCCTTATTGAACAGTGAAAATATTTATGCCAAAGTACAATTAGAGCCCAAAGTATCTATTTATGAATATTTGTTAGACTGGGGTGAGATTCCAGAATCTACAAAAACATATCAAGTAAAAAAATTCAGCGACGATCTTTATTTGGTTTATGCATTAGAATACGATCTCCAATTAGAATTTGAAACAAAAGAAGATCGAAATGCTTTTCATAGTGTTATCGAGACTTATGCTAAAAAATACGATGAAAATAAAAATGACATGGCAGGTTTAATTTATGGAGCATGGTGGCAGCCTCTTTATAGCACAACTGCAAGCACGATGAATAAGGAAGAATATAAAGAAATCAAAGATTATATTATCACTCATGATAATTATTCCATTCATACGTTTTGTTTGTTAGAAGATGAAACAAAAGTGGAGAAAAACTTAAAACAAGCTTTAAAAGAAGAAATAAAAAAAGAGGAGAATGAGTTACAATTAGAGAGCAAAACGCGCTATGTAAACAATGCCTTCTATCGATATTTACAAGGAGACTATCAATAACAATTGTTAAAATCGCATAAAATCGAGGAAATATAAGAAAAAATATTTTTAGATTCTTTAATCGAAATATAAAAGGGAGTGTTGCAAGACACTTCCTTTTTTGCTATGATTTACCTTAAAGAAATTTTGAAATGGTGATAACCTAAGAGGAAAGGAAGCAAACATGAAGGAAAAGATCAATATCTCAGAAATATTTGGGGAAAATGTATTTAACGATAGTGCGATGAGAGCACGTCTCCCAAAAGCTGTCTATAAAGAATTAAAGAGAACCATTGAAACTGGTACAGAATTAAAATCTGAAATTGCGGATGTTGTTGCAAATGAAATGAAAGAATGGGCAATTGAAAAGGGAGCAACACACTATACACACTGGTTTCAGCCAATGACAGGTATTACTGCTGAGAAACATGACGCTTTCATCAATCCAATTGGAGATGGAAAGGTTTTAATGGAATTTTCAGGTAAGGAGCTGATCAAAGGGGAATCTGATGCGTCTTCTTTCCCATCTGGTGGTCTTAGAGCGATTTTTGAAGCAAGGGGATATACAGCTTGGGATTGTACATCACCAGCATTTATTAAAGAAACCGATAACATGAAAATCTTATGTATTCCAACTGCCTTTTGTTCTTATACAGGAGAAGCGTTAGATAAGAAAACACCATTGCTTCGTTCCATGCAAGCGTTAGATATTCAAGCACGTCGTTGTCTTGCATTATTTGGAAATACATCAGTAAAAAAGGTAACTGCTTCTGTTGGAGCAGAACAGGAATACTTTTTAATTGATAAAAAGAAATATTTAAAGAGAAAAGATATTATCTATGCTGGAAGAACTTTATTTGGTGCAATGCCTCCAAAGGGACAAGAACTAGATGATCATTATTATGGAAGTATTAAAGAAAGAATCGCTGATTTTATGAGTGACTTAAATGTAGAACTTTGGAAGCTTGGTATTACTGCTAAAACACAGCATAACGAAGTGGCACCAGCTCAACATGAATTAGCACCAATTTATGAAGAAGGAAATATTGCTACGGATCATAACCAGTTGATAATGGAAACAATGAAACGTGTAGCGGATACAAAGGGACTTCATTGTATGCTTCATGAAAAACCGTTTGCAGGAATCAATGGTTCTGGAAAACATAATAACTGGTCCATTGTAACCAATGAAGGGCAAAACTTATTAGAGCCAGGAATTACTCCACATGAAAATGAACAATTTTTATTTTTCCTCGCTGCCATTATTAAAGCCGTTGATCTTCATGGGGATTTACTTCGTGTATCCACAGCGACTCCAGGAAATGATCATCGTTTAGGAGCCAGCGAAGCACCACCAGCGATAATTTCTGTTTATCTTGGAGAACAATTAGAAGACGTGATTAAACAGCTCGATACAACAGGAGAAGCAAAGACGTCAAAACAGGGAGACGTTTTGATGACAGGTGTCAATACTCTTCCAGAATTTTTAAAAGATGCAACGGATCGCAATCGTACATCACCATTTGCATTTACAGGAAATAAATTTGAATTCCGCATGGTTGGTTCTAGTCAGTCAACAGCGGATCCAAATGTTGTATTAAATACAATTGTAGCGGATGTTTTAGCCGATGCTGCTGATGAAATTGAAAAAGCAGATAATAAGGCTATGGCAATTCATGATTACATTCGTCGCACGGTTTCCCAACATAAACGTATTATTTTCAATGGAAATGGTTATACAGAGGAATGGGTTCAAGAAGCAGAAAGAAGAGGATTGCCGCATTTAAAGAGCATGGTGGATACAGTCAATGCTCTTGTGACAGAAAAATCTGTTCAATTATTTGAACGCCATAAGGTCTTTACAAGAGCCGAATTAGAAGCTCGTCATGAGATTTTATTTGAAGAGTATGTAAAGAAAATTAATATTGAAGCACTTGCTATGGTGAATATTGTTAGAAAGCAGATTATTCCTGCTGTTATGAAGTATCAGGAATCATTAGCAAATTCTATTCTTGCCATTAAAAATGCAACAGGAGAAGAGGCACCGGTACAATCTGAACTTCTTCATAATATCAATGAAAATTTAAAACAGCTCTATCAGGCAATTCTTAAGTTAGATGAACAATGTAAAGTTGGGGCAAGTATGAAAGAAGATATGGAAAAACAGGCATATTATTATCATGATGTTATCTTTAATTCCATGTCCGATGTTAGAAAACCTGCCGATCGCTTAGAGATGCTTCTTGATAAGAGCTATTGGCCATTCCCAAGTTACGGCGATTTATTATTTGAAGTATAATAACGATGAAAAGAGAGTATAAAAGTGGATATGCTTTTATGCTTTCTTTTTTATTTGCGTGGAAGGCATAAGGAAAGCAGAAATATTTGCATTTCTATTGTTCCCCAAATATGCTTTTTATCGTTTTTAAGAATGAATAGAATGGTAGTTTCATATGCTGTTAGAAAAGATGAAACGAGAATTTTGTGATAATATGAAAGAAGAAAGAAGATGGAAAAAATTACAATGGATGGCAGTTTGTCTTGTATGTTTACTTTTAGTAAGCCTTTATCAAAACAATAAAGCGGTGAAATTAAGAAATACTATTGATGGTCTTATGTTACAAGAGGCAGTATCATCAAAGGTTCAAAATGTGTCAGAAAGGAAGAAGGTATATTTAACTTTTGATGATGGACCAAGTAGATATACAGAAGAGATTTTAGAGATTTTGAGAAAAGAAAATGTAAAAGCAACCTTTTTTGTTATTGGATATGAAGGGGATATTTATGCAGAACGCTATCGAAAAATTGTGGAAGAAGGGCATACATTAGCGATGCACGCGTACGATCATGATTATAAAAAAATTTATAGGTCCGTAGAGGACTTTTCTCATGATCTGGAAAAATTACAAGATCTTTTGGAAAGAGAAACAGGAGTAAAGCCGACGATTTATCGTTTTCCAGGAGGAAGCAGTAATTGTGTTGTGAAATCTTCTGTAAAGCAGTTTATTCATTATTTAAATGAAAAGGGAATTACTTACTATGATTGGAATGCGTTAAGTGAAGATGCCATGAATAAAAATTTAACACCTGCCCAACTAAATAAAAATATTATGAAAGATTTACCGAAAAAAGATCCTTGTATTGTCTTAATGCACGATCTTGGGGATCGCCATGGAACAGTAGAGGCACTAGAGCCTCTCATTAAAAAATTAAAGGCGATGAATTGTGAGATATTGCCTATTACAGAGGCGACGCCAGCAATTCAACATGTAAAAAATGAAGAAAAATAAAAAGGAAACATTGACGAATAAGAAGATGAGATATAAAATAAGTACATTGTGCAAAAAAGCAAGGATATAAAATGCTTAGATAACAAATGAGATGGAGGTTTTTATGCAGTTTTTTGAAGTATTACTCATTGGAGTAGGGCTTTCTATGGATGCCTTTGCAGTTGCTATTTGTAAAGGATTACAGATGAAAAAAATAAATTATCGTTTTTCAGCCATAATTGCTCTATTTTTTGGAGGATTTCAGGCGCTGATGCCATTGATTGGCTGGGTATTAGGAAGACAATTTCAACGATATATTGTGCAAATTGATCATTGGATTGCATTTTTATTACTGAGTATCATCGGAATCAATATGATTCGAGAGTCAAGAGAGCAAGAAGAAGAGTGTTGTAAAGAGGATTTGAAAAAAATTGATTACAAAGAGCTCTGTATGCTCGCCATTGCGACTAGCATTGATGCCCTGGCTATTGGTGTGACGTTTGCATTTTTAAAGGTGAATATTGTGTCTTCTATTACTATTATTGGAATTACAACATTTTTAATTTCCTTTATTGGTGTCAGCATTGGAAATGTTTTCGGCATGAAATTTAAAGGGAAGGCAGAATTCTTTGGTGGTGCTGTATTGATTTTAATCGGATTAAAAATATTGTTAGAACATTTAGGACTTCTTATTATTTAAGTAACATAAGAAAAAGGAAAAAAGGAGAAAGAAAATGAGAGCGTTAGTAACATTGAAAAAAGGGGAAGGAAGAACATTAAAATCCGGTGGATTGTGGGTATATGATAATGAAATTGCTTCTATTTTAGGACATTTTGAAAATGGAGATTTAGTAGAAGTTGCGGATTTTGATGGATATGGAATGGGTGTTGGTTTTATAAATACGAATTCAAAAATTCGAGTGCGTATGCTTTCTCGTGTAAAGGGACAGGAAATTGATCGGGAGTTCTTTAAAATGAGAATTCATAATTGTGTGGAATATCGAAGAAAAGTTGTGGATATGGAAAGCTGCCGTCTTGTATTTGGAGAGGCAGACTTTCTTCCAGGGCTTGTTGTAGATAAATTCCATGATGTGTTAGTTGTGCAATCACTAGCTCTTGGAATCGACCGCTATAAAGAATTACTTGTGGAATTATTAAAAGAAGAGTTAGAACAGCTTGGATATTCTATTCGTGGTGTATATGAACGAAGCGATGCAAAAGTTCGTACACAAGAAGGAATGGAACGAATCAAAGGATTTATTGGTGAAGAGTTTGATACAAAAGTAGAGATTGTAGAAAATGATGTCAAATATTTAGTGGATGTAAAAGAAGGGCAAAAAACAGGATTCTTTCTCGATCAAAAATACAATCGAAAATCCATCTGGAAGTTATGTGAAGGTGGAAAGGTGCTTGATTGCTTTACCCATACAGGATCCTTTGCATTAAATGCAGGAAAAGCGGGGGCAAAGAGTGTACTTGGTGTGGACGCTTCTCAATTAGGAGTTGATCAAGCCACAGAAAATGCGGCATTAAATGGGTTATCAGATGTTGTGAAGTTCCAATGTGCAGATGTTTTTGAATTGCTTCCTGAGTTAGAAGAAAAGGGAGAAAAATTTGATGTTGTTATTTTAGATCCACCTGCATTTACAAAATCAAGAAATTCTGTAAAAAATGCGATTAAAGGATATCGCGAAATTAATTTACGAGGAATGAAACTTGTAAAGGATGGAGGATATTTAGCAACTTGTTCTTGTTCTCATTTTATGACACCAGAATTATTTACAAAAACCATTGGACAGGCGGCAAAGAATGTAAAAAAACGCCTTCGCCAAGTGGAATATCGAACACAGGCGCCAGATCATCCAATTCTTTGGGCGGCAGATGAATCTTATTATTTAAAATTTTATATTTTCCAAGTTCTCGATGAGAAATAGGAGAAAAGAAGGTCTATGTAGGAAAGGAAAAACTACATAGGCCTTTTCTTTATAAAGCGATTTTTTTATCTTTATGGTATAATAAAACAAAGGAAAAATATAAGAAGAGAAACAAGAAAAGATGAGAAAGAAGGATAGAGAATGAATCAAAGAGAAACAATGGAATATATAGAAGCTATGCAAGAGATGGGGAGTGTTTATGGTCTTGATACGATGCGAGAATTATTAAGACGATTAGGCAATCCAGAAAAACAGTTAAAAATCGTGCATATTGCAGGAACCAATGGAAAAGGTTCGATTCTGGCAATGCTCGATCAGATTTTTCAAAAGGCAGGGTATCGATGTGGACGTTATATTTCGCCAACTATTTTTTGCTATTTAGAGCGATTTCAAATCAATGGAGTATTTATGGAAGAAGAAACTTTGGCAAAACTGATGACAAAAGTCGCCAATGAGGCTCGGGAGATGAGAGAAGAAGGAAGAAATCATCCAACTTTATTTGAACTGGAAACGGCTGTGGCATTTTTATGGTTTTTGGAGCAACAAGTGGATATTGTTTTTTTAGAAACGGGATTAGGAGGAAGGCTTGATTCTACCAATGTAATAGAGCAACCTCTTTGTGTCTTATTTGCCTCCATTAGTCGTGACCATATGGCTATTTTAGGAGATACGATAGAAGAGATTGCAAGAGAAAAGGCGGGTATCATAAAAAAAGGCTGTCCTATCATCTCGTATCCAAATGAGGCAAAAGTGGAAAATATTCTAAGACAAGTAGCAAAAGAAGTAGAAGCTCCTATTTTTATTGTAGATGAAAACGCGATCAAAAAGGAGACAAGCTCTTTAGAAGGACAAATATTTACTTATAAAGAATATAAAGGGATAACCTTATCTTTGCTAGGAGAACATCAGTTAAAAAACGCGGCTGTTGTATTAGAAGCCATCGAACAGTTAAAGCCAATGTATCCAATTGGAAAAGAGGCGATTTTAAAAGGGCTTTCTACTGTCGTATGGAAGGGACGACTAGAAGTGTTGCAACAATCGCCTGTTTGGATTCGAGACGGTGCTCATAATGTGGACGCCGCAAAGCAACTTAGAAAGTCAATCCAGCAGTATTTTCAAATAAAATCAAAAAGAGATGAGATACAATTTTTAGAAGTGGAAAATGATAAAATGCAGGGAATCCATCATGAAAAGTTAAAAATAGCGAAAAATATTGTAAAAAATACGGAAAAAATGAAAGATATAGAGAAAGATACTTCTTTTTATTTTACAAATAGGAGAGTTTTTTATATAATAGGAGTATTAGCGGATAAAGAGTATGAAGCTATGTTACAAATTATGGCACCACTTGCGGATGTCATTGTAACGATGACTCCAGAGCATAACAAAAGAGCCTTGTCTTCTAGTCAATTAGCAGACTGTGCAAGAAAATATGCGAATACTGTGATTGATGGAAAAACGTTAGAAAAGTCAGTAGCCCTTGTAAAAGAGTTAGCGACAAAGGATGATATTGTTATTGTGTTTGGTTCCTTATCTTTTATTGGAGGACTAGAAAACTTACTTGTGTCTTAAGAAAAAGAAATGCATAGGAGCAGAAAGAAAGGAAACAAAAAATATGGAGAATGAAAAACGCGATCGCATTAATGAAATATTACATCATAAACAATTTCTTAGTTATTTAAAAGAAAATGAAAAGGCAGAAGAAAATAGGGTTTTTTGTAAACATCAAATAGAGCATTTTTTAGATGTAGCAAGAATTGCTTATATTAAAATATTAGAAGAAGGGGAACCTAATAAAAAAGAGATTGTCTATGGGATGGCATTATTACATGATATTGGAAAGCATAGGCAGTATTTCTATGGCATTCCTCATGAAGTTGCAAGTGCTGAGCTGTCAGAAGAAATTTTAGTGGATTGTGGATATGAGGAAGAAGAGAGAGAACAAATAAAAACTGCCATTTTAAATCATAGAACAAAACCAACAAAGCAAAGTGATGTCTTATCCAGAATTTTATATGAAGCGGATAAGCAGTCAAGAAATTGTTTCTTTTGTAAAGCACAAAAAGAGTGCCATTGGAGTGAAGAAAAGAAAAATAAACGTATTCTTTTATAAGTGTTTGCACAAATCCATAATGGTACATAATACGATAAAAATGGCTAGGAAGATACGACTAGAAAATAAAAAGAATAGGAGAACATAGATGAGAATTGGTAACCGAGAATTTGATTTTAAGAATAATGCTTATATTATGGGGATTTTAAATGTAACCCCAGATTCTTTTTCCGATGGAGGAAAGTTTGATGGAATGGATCGAGCGTTAAAACAAGCAGAAAAAATGATAGAAGAAGGAGCGGATATTTTAGATATCGGCGGAGAATCTACAAGACCAAATTATACATTTGTACCAGTAGAAGAAGAGATCGAGCGGGTGGCGCCAGTAATTGAAAAGATAAAAAGTAATTTTGATATTCCAATTTCCCTTGACACTTATAAAGCAGAGGTAGCCGAAGCTGGAATAAAAGTAGGTGTCGATCTCATCAATGATATCTGGGGATTAAAATGGGATGAAAAGATGGCGCAAATTGTTGGAACATACCAAGTTCCTATTTGTATTATGCACAATAGAAAAAATACAGAATATGAAAACTTTTTAAGTGATGTGATGGACGATTTAATAGAAAGCGTTACCATTGCAAAAAGGGCAGGGATTAAAGAAGAAAATATTATTTTAGATCCAGGAATTGGATTTGCAAAGTCATTAGAACAAAACTTATATCTTATGAATCATTTAGAACGATTATTAGAGCTTCCTTATCCAGTGCTTTTAGGGACTTCAAGAAAGTCTATGATCGGTCTTACTCTTGATTTACCAGTGGGAGAAAGAGAAGAAGGAACGATTGTAACAACCGTGATTGGATATGAAAAAGGCTGTCGAATCTTTCGAGTTCACGATGTGAAGAAAAATAAGAGGGCATTACAAATGGCAGAAGCCATTTATCGGGCTTAGTGAGAGAAAGAGGGAAAAACTTTCTTAGGAAGCAAAATACAAAAGAAAAGGGGAAATAAAAAGGATGAAAACAGGAGAAATTTATGGATCAGATTCGCATTGAAAATTTAGAAATATTCGCGCACCATGGTGTGTTTCCAGAGGAAAATGTGTTAGGACAGAAATTCATCGTTTCTGCAATATTGGAAACCGATACGAGAAAAGCTGGAAAAACAGATGACTTAGAACAATCCATTCATTATGGACTTGTCAGTGAAGACATTAAGAAGATTTTAGAAGAAAATACTTATCAATTGCTAGAGAGAATCGCGGAGGTAGTCTGTGAGGAGTTATTAAAGAAGTATAAACTTTTAAAAGGGATTACATTGGAGATAAAAAAGCCATGGGCCCCTCTGTTGCTGCCAGTGGAGTCGGTATCGGTGAAAATACATAGACAATGGAATCAAGTATTCCTTGCCTTAGGATCGAATTTAGGGGATAGAAAACAGTATTTAGATTTAGCCGTAGCGCGCTTTAAAGAAAGAGAAGATACAAGAGTAAAAAAAGTAGCAGAGTATATAGCAACCGAGCCTTATGGAGAATATGCAAAATATGAGTTTTTAAATAGTTGTATGGAAATGGAAACGCTGCTGACACCAGAAGAATTGTTGGAAGTTTGTCATAACATTGAGCAAGAAGGGCAAAGAGAGAGAACGATTCATTGGGGACCAAGAACTCTTGATATTGATATTTTATTTTATAATGAAGAGATTATTGGAACGCCTGAACTTATCATTCCTCATCCAGAGATTGAAAAGAGAGGTTTTGTATTAGGACCAATGTGTGAAATTGCCCCTTATTATCGTCATACTATTAGTAAAAAGACGATGAAACAGTTATTAGAAGAGTTATAAACATATAAAAGCAAGAAAAAGAGTCCCAAAAGGAGAAAATGAATGATTGAGTTAAGTGAAACAAGAAAAAAAATTGATGCGGTTGATCGCCAGATCGTTGCATTGTTTGAAGAGAGAATGCGACTTGGAAGCGATGTGGCAGAATACAAACGTGCCGTTGGAAAACCAATTCTTGATAAAGAGCGAGAAGCGGAAAAAATTCGTACTATGCAAGAACTAGCCACAACGGATTTTAATAAAAAAGCGGTAGCAGAATTATTTCATCAGTTGATGTCATTAAGTCGCAAATATCAATATACATTGATTGGTGAAGAAAAAAGTGATGTTGAGAAACAGTTTGAAATGGTGGAACAGCTTCCAATGGAAGAAAAAATGAACATTGTATATCAAGGAGTTCCAGGAGCATATAGTGAACAATGTGTTTGCCAATACTTTGGAGAAAACGTTACAAGGTTTCATGTAGAGCAGTTTAAAGATGTTATGGAAGTATTAGAAAGAGGAGAGGCCACGTATGGAGTCCTTCCAATTGAAAATTCCTCTGCTGGAACGGTGAGCGGAATTTATGATCTGTTGACCCAGTATGAAGATCTTTGTATTGTTGGAGAGGAAATTGTAAAAGTGGAGCACGCGTTATTAGGAAGTGAGGATGCAACTTGTGACACGATTCAAGATGTGTATTCTCATCCACAAGGAATTATACAAAGTCAGGCGTATTTAGAAAAGCACGGATTTCAAGCCCATGAAGTTTCCAATACAGCAAAGGCGGCTAAGATGGTTGCTAGTTTCCATGACAAAACAAAGGCGGCAATTGCAAGCGAAAGAGCAGGACAGCTTTATGGACTCAAAATAATTGAGAAGTCCATTAATACCGAGAAGGGAAATAGTACACGTTTTATTATTTTAAGAAAAGGAAGAATGTATCGAAAAGATGCAAAGAAAATTACAATCAGTTTTTCTTTGCCACATGAAACAGGATCTCTTTATGAAATATTATCAAATGTAATACATAATGATCTCAACATGACAAGAATTGAATCGAGACCTTTGGAAAATCATCCATGGAAATATCGTTTCTTTGTTGACTTTGTTGGAAATTTAATGGAGCCAGCAGTAAAAAATGCTTGTACTGCAATCTGTAAAGAGGCGATTGATTTTAAGGTGCTTGGTAATTATTAAAAAAGGGAAGTGATAGTATGTCATACATTATGTTTGGGGCGATTGATGTAGGTTCTACCGATGTTTCTCTTACTATCTATGAAATATCGGAGAAACTAGGCATAAAAAAAGTGGATTATATTAGTCATATTATTGAATTAGGAGTGGATAGCTATCAGTTCGGTACGATCCGCTATGAGTTGGTGGAGGAACTTTGTGAAGTCCTTCAAGAATTTAAAGCAAAATTACAAGAATATAAAGTAAAAGACTACCGCGCTTATGCTACAAGCGCGGTAAGAGAAGCGGATAATGGAGAGATGATTCTTGATCAGATTCAAACAAAAACAGGACTTGTTGTACAGACTCTTAGCAATTCAGAAATTCGATTGCTCACTTATAAAGCGATTATTAACCAGAAAGTGGATTTTAATAAAACACTTCAAAAAAATACAGCGATGATTGATATCGGTTCTGGAAGTGTACAAATTTCTTTATTTGATAAACAACATATGCAGTTGACACAAAATCTTAGAATCGGTTCTTTAAGACTTCGAGAAATGTTTAGCCATATAAGGGAAAAAAACAGTGTCGTTGGAAAGTTAATGGAAGAGTATGTGAGTAACGAAATTGATACCTTTCGAACTATGTATATGAAAGATAAGGAATTTAAAAATATTATCGCGGTGGGAGATGAAATTGTTAATATCGTAAAATGCGCACCAGAACTTCATATTACCAATTATATTGATCGAGAGCAGATGGTATACATTTGTAATAAATTAAAGAAGTATACAGCAGAAGAACTCTATCTTCATTATGGAGTAGCAAGGGAGATGGCAAGTCTTTTATTATATTCTGCAAATCTTTATCGAATGTTTTTACAAAAAGCAAAAGCAGAATCTATTTGGATTCCTTATGTGACGACTTGTGATGGAATTGCGATTGGTTATGCAGAAAAACATTGCAACTATACATTACCACATGATTTTAAAGAAGATATTTTAGCCGAAGCAAGAAATATTGCAAAGCGATACAAATCCGATCTCATCCATATAGAATGTGTGGAATCGTTTGCAATGGAAATTTTTGATGTTACAAAGAAAATTCATGGATTGAAGAAAAAAGAACGTTTACTATTACATTTAGCGACGATTTTGCATAGTTGTGGTAAATTCATTAATATGAATGATTCTTCTGAAAACTCGTATCATATTATTATGTCGACAGAAATTATTGGGTTATCACATATCGAGCGAGAAATGGTAGCAAACATCGTATATTATAATAAAGAGGAACTTCCAAGTTATAAGGAAATGCAAAAGTCCATATCTGCGGAAGAATATCGAGTGATTGCAAAACTATCTGCTATTTTAAGAATCTCAAATGCGTTAGATCGTGGACATCAACAAAAAATTCAACAATATACAGTTACACTAAAAGAGAATGAACTTCTAATTGTAGCGGATACGCCGATGGATATTACATTAGAAATTGGATTATTTAAAGAAAAATGTGATTATTTTGAAAAAGTGTATGGAATCCGTCCCGTATTACGTCAGAAAAGGAGGATCTAAGTATGGGGAATAAAACAATCTTTGGAAAATCAGAAAATTTTTGGAACCGTGAAATCAGCTGGTTAGAGTTTAATTACCGTGTATTAAGCGAAGCAAGAGATGTGACGATTCCGCTTTTTGAGAGGATGAAGTTTTTAAGCATTACAGCGTCAAACTTAGATGAGTTCTTTATGATTCGTATTGCTTCTTTAAAAGATATGGTTCATGCCGGATATCGGAAAAAAGATATTGCAGGTATGACGGCCAGTGAACAATTAAAGGCATTAATCCCTAGAACACATAAATTCACGAAAGTACAGTATGAAACATATAAACAACAGCTATTACCTGCACTGGCAGCAGAAGGGCTTCACCTTATTGCTGGTCATGAACAATTGACAAAAGGACAAGAACTGTATTTAGATGAGTTGTTTCAAAAGGAAATTTATCCAGTATTGACTCCAATGGCGGTGGATTCCTCAAGACCATTTCCACTTATTCGAAATAAAACGTTAAATATCGGCGCATTAATTGTCAATCATGAAAAAGGAAAAGAGGCGGAATTTGCCACGGTGCAAGTCCCTGATGTTCTTCCGAGGGTAATCTCTGTTCCTTCAGAAGATGGAAAAAAGAATGCTATTTTGTTGGAAGAAATTATTGAGCGAAATTTACAACAGCTTTTTGTGAACTGTGAAATTTTATGTGCCCACCCTTACCGAATTATTCGAAATGCAGATTTGAGTATTGATGAAGAAGAGGCCGCCGACTTATTAAAAGAAATTGAGAAAAAGCTAAAGAAACGGCAATGGGGAGAAGTGATCAAGCTAGAAGTGGAAGCAAATATAGACGAGAATTTGCTGAAAATTTTAAAGAAAGAGTTTGATGTATCCGAAGAAAGTATTTATGAAATTGATGGTCCATTGGATTTGAAATTTTTAATGAAAGTCTATGGAATGGAAGGATTTGAACATCTAAAATTTCCTGTTCATCGACCACAGCCACTTACAACATTAAATCAAGAAGAAAATTTATTCACACAGATTAAGAGAAAAGATATTTTAATTCATCTACCATATGATTCCTTTGACCCTGTTGTAGAATTTGTGAAACAGGCTGCAAAAGATAAAGATGTCTTAGCCATTAAGCAGACACTATATCGTGTCAGTGGAAATTCACCAATTGTAGCCGCTCTTGCAAAAGCGGCTGAAAATGGAAAACAAGTGACCGTTCTTGTGGAATTAAAAGCCCGATTTGACGAGGAAAATAATATTAACTGGGCAAAGGCGCTTGAAAAAGCCGGTTGTCATGTTATTTATGGATTAATTGGATTAAAAACCCATAGTAAGATTACACTTGTTGTAAGAAGAGAAGAAGATGGAATTAAGCGATATGTGCATCTTGGAACGGGAAACTATAATGATATTACAGCAAAACTTTATACCGATATGGGAATTTTAACAGCAAATGATTCCATTGGGGAAGATGCAACAGCGGTGTTTAATATGCTTTCTGGCTATTCAGAACCGTCAAAATGGAATCATCTTTTGGTAGCACCTATTTGGTTAAGAGATAGTTTTTTACGTCTGATTCAAAGGGAGATAGCCAATGCAAAAGCAGGAAGAAAAGCGCATATTATTGCCAAAATGAACTCTCTTTGTGACGCGAAAATTATTGAGGCACTTTATGAAGCTTCTTTTGCAGGGGTAAAGATTGAACTGATTGTCCGAGGGATTTGTTGTTTAAAAACAGAACTTCCAGAAATTAGCGAAAATATTACTGTGCGCTCTATTGTTGGAACATTTTTAGAGCATAGCCGTATTTTTTATTTTTATAATGGTGGGGAAGAAGAAGTCTATATGGGAAGTGCAGACTGGATGCCTCGAAACCTTGATAAGCGTGTCGAGATCGTATTCCCAGTTTTAGATGAAGATTTAAAAAAACAAGTAATTGAAATCGTGCAGATTCAATTAAAAGATAATAAGAAAGCTCATATTTTGAAACAAGATGGTTCTTATGAGAAAGTAAAACCATTAGAAGGAGAAAAGCCACTGAACTCCCAAGAGTATTTTGTAAAACAGGCAAAGAAAAGACAAAAAGGACAAAAAGAAGAGCAAGTGCGTATTTTTAAACCAGCATTGCCTGTGGGAGAGTTCGACCTTAACAAAATAGAGTAAAAAATATAGCATATTATAACATGAAATAGCATAAAATAAAAAAGCAGAAAAAATTGTTGACAGAGTAGGTGAAAGATGTTATACTAACAACTGTTGTGAGAACAACAAGGAACTAGAACAAGAAAGAAGAGTATCCACTCTCACCTTAGCATGAGTCAATGACTAAGCGTTCATAACTTTGATTCTCAGTATTGAGAAGTTTGTATGAATTTTGAAGTGGGTAGTCTGTCTATCCACTTTTTTTACGCTAAGGCAACGAGTACAGAGCGAGCCTAAAAGAAGGAATATACGCAAAGACAACTTGTTTGCATAAGGCGGATATTTTTAACTAAGTAATTAAAGTATATTATATTTGGAGGTGCTTTACCATAGCAGAATTAATGATCAACGAGCAAATTAGAGACAAAGAAGTACGTGTAATCGGAGCTGACGGAGAACAGCTTGGAATTATGTCATCAAAAGAGGCGCAGAAACTCGCAAGAGAAGCAGACCTTGACTTAGTGAAGATTGCACCAACGGCAAAACCACCAGTGTGCAAAATTATTGATTACGGTAAATATCGTTATGAACTTGCTCGCAAGGAAAAAGAAGCGAAAAAGAAACAAAAAGTCATGGACGTAAAAGAGATTCGTTTATCTCCAAATATTGATACCAATGATTTAAATACGAAAGTTAAAAACGCTAGAAAGTTCTTAGAAAAGGGCGATAAAGTGAAAGTTACACTTCGTTTCCGTGGTCGTGAATTAGCTCATGTAAATGCAAGTAAGATAATTCTTGACAATTTCGCAGAACAACTTGCAGATATTGCTGTTATCGATAAACCAGCGAAATTTGAGGGAAGAAGTATGATAATGTTTTTAACAGAAAAACGTTAAATTTTGAATATACAGTTTGAATTCAAGGAGGAATATTACAATGCCAAAGGTTAAAACAAGCAGAGCAGCTGCAAAACGTTTCAAAAAAACAGGTTCAGGAAAATTAAAAAGAATGAAAGCATACAAAAGCCATATCTTAACTAAGAAATCTACAAAGAGAAAAAGAAATCTTAGAAAAGCAGCAATGGTTGATTCTACAAACGTTAAAAACATGAAGAAGATTTTACCATACTTATAAGATATAGGAGGAAGTTTGAACAATGGCAAGAATTAAAGGCGGTTTAGGCGCTAAAAAAAGACACAATAGAGTATTAAAATTAGCAAAAGGTTATAGAGGAGCTAGATCTAAACAATACAGAGTTGCAAAACAATCTGTTATGAGAGCTTTAGCTACATCTTACGCTGGACGTAAACAGAGAAAACGTCAGTTCCGTCAATTATGGATCGCTCGTATCAACGCAGCAGCTAGAATGAACGGATTATCTTACAGCAGATTAATGCACGGCTTAAAATTAGCTGGTGTTGAAATCAACAGAAAAATGCTTTCTGAAATGGCTATCAACGATGCAGAAGGTTTTGCAAAATTAGCAGAAGTTGCTAAAAGCAAATTAGCTTAGTCTCTCATCGGTTTTGTAACCATTAGCAAGCGAGCTTTTTGGAATTTTATATTGAATGTATTGAGTCTAGCTTTCGTATCTTAAAGTGTTTCTTTTTAAGATGCGAAGGCTAGGCTTTTTCTATATTTTTTCTATGATAAGAAATGGATAGCTTTCTAAAAAAGAAAACTTTTGTTTCGAAAACCGCTTACACTTTGTTGAAAAACGAAAAAATGATAAAAAAATATAAAAAAAGAAAGGGGAATTCATCCATGCAAATAGAAGAACAGTTTAGCCTTTTATTGTGGTGCATTATGGGAGTATGTATTTTTTCTTTTTTAAATGTCGTGATCTATCGTGTGCCAAGAAAATTGGATTTTGTATCGGGGAGAAGTCAGTGTCCTTCTTGTGGACATATGCTAGGAGCGAAAGATTTAGTACCAGTGTTTAGTTGGATTTTCTTAGGAGGAAAGTGCCGATACTGTAAGAGCAAAATTAGCCCACGCTATTCTATCATTGAAATTTGGGGAGGGATCTGTGGAGCCATTTGTTGGTATTTTTGGGGGAATAGTATAGAAGCTATTTTATACTTTTGTGTTTTTTCATTGTTAACAGTAATCAGCTGTGTGGATTGGGACACTATGTTAATTTTAAATGGTTTTGTTATTGTATTTTTCATACTTACTATTGTGTCTTGTTTCTTTATAAAGGAAATTAGTCTATTAGAACGAATCATAGGGTTTTTCAGTATTAGTGTGCCAATGCTTCTTTTGACGGTGGCAATTTCAGGAGCATTTGGAGGCGGTGATATTAAGTTAATGGCTGTAGCAGGACTTTTCCTCGGCTGGAAGCTTTGTGTATTATCCTTTTTTATTGGAGTGATTTTAGGAGGGGGATATGGGGCTTATTTGCTGCTTGTTAAGAAGAAGGGGCGGAAAGATCATTTTCCCTTTGGCCCATTTTTATGTCTTGGGATTATGATAGCAGTTTGTTTTGGGAATGATTTTTTAGCATGGTATTTTCAAGGTTTATTTTAAAAGAAGGAAAAGAACCCTCACGATTTTAATGGGGAGTCGTTCACATAGCAGGAATTTACATAAATAGGATAAAAAACATGATTTTATCGTTGTTCTAAGTGTTCTATTTTGGAATTGATTTGAGAATATAAGAAACTTATAGACGATAGTTTGTAAGTTTCTTATGTTTTTATTTCATAGGATTTATGCATTCATAGGTCGAAATAAAAAAGTTTTTGAAAAAAGTTTAAAAAAAGTATTGACTTATGTATTATAATATAGTATGATATATAGCGTCGCTGAGATAAAAGAAAGCGAAGTGAGAAATTTAAAATCAATAAGAAGTAGATAACTGATAACAATTACATTTATTTACAAATTGATTTTGAAGTCAGAAAATAGTAAGTTTTTTAAAAAAATAAAAAAATATAAAAAACTTCTTGACAAACAAAAAACACTTTGCTATAATAAAAAAGTAATCAGCAAGAAAAACTTCTGACACACAACGGGGTGTGGCTCAGCTTGGCTAGAGCGCTTGATTTGGGATCAAGAGGTCGCA
>CAJMOB010000026.1:0-48063 GCA_905214925.1 uncultured bacterium
CAAGGTTAATGGCTACGAATTTACAAGGCTCCTCCCACCGCCTAAAGGCAGTGGGAGGAGCCTACGAAAAACGAAAGGATTTAATTTATGAAAGAGTATTGAAAATTCTTCTTCATCGAAAAGACGATTTTTTCTCTCTTTTTCAGTTTGTAGGGGAAATGGATTTTTGTATTGCTATTGCTTCTTTTCGTGAAAGTTTACCGTATTATTGTTGTCCTAACTTCCATGAAACCAATTTTTGTACTACGGATCTTTACCATCCGCTCATTGAAAATGCCGTTCCAAACGATTTTCAATTAAAGAAAGGATGTATTATTACTGGCTCAAATGCCTCTGGAAAGTCTACTTTTATTAAGGCAATTGCGCTCAATTTTATTTTGGGACAAAGTGTAAATACTTGTACAGCGAAAACGATTTCCATTCCAAACGTAAAAGTTCTAACTTCCATGTCTTTACGAGATGATATCACCTCTGGAGAAAGTTATTATATGCGAGAGATCAAATACCTATTTCGTATGATAAAAGAAAGTAAGAATGGACGCACTATTTTTTGTGGAATCGATGAAATTTTACGAGGAACGAATACAGCAGAGCGCATTGCCGCTTCCATCGCTATTCTCCATTATCTCTATCAAACAAACTGTATTCTTATTGTGGCAACTCATGACTTAGAGCTTGCAAAAACTTTAGATAAAATGTATGAAAATTATTATTTTTGCGAATCCATTCAAAATGGTGATGTGGTGTTTGATTATCAAATCCGCTCTGGCATTTGCTCTTCTTATAATGCCATTCGATTGCTAGAATCCATTGGATTCCCAGAAGAAATTATAAAAGAGGCTCGTTTTCTTCGTACCAGCCAACGATAAAAATACATTTTACAAAGTAGTAAAAGCTCCTGTCTACCTATATGCTAAAAGAACGATGGCTTTTTATAAAAAAGTCATCGTTCTTTTATGTTCAAATATATCGTTCCTAACAATATTTTATTATACAATACTCATAAACCATTCCACCGTTTGAGGATCATAGTGAGAAAAGAATAGGCTTTCTCCTCCATCCAACGCTTCAATTCGTGCCATATCTTCCTCTGTCAATCGAAAATCAAATACATTGAAATTTTCTTCCATACGGTTTTTGTGTACAGACTTTGGAATAACAACAACATCGCTCTGAAGTAAGAAACGGAGTGCCACCTGTGCTACAGATTTTCCATACTTTTCTCCAATTTCTTTTAAGATTGGATTATTGAAGTAATCATTTTTTCCTTCTGCAAAAGGTCCCCATGACATAATTTGAGTGCCATTTTTCTTCATATATTCCTTTGCTATTTTCTGCTGCTGGAATACATGAGTTTCCACCTGATTTACGGCTGGCTTAACAGATGCAAAATGAGTGATATCTAGATAACGATCTGGATAAAAGTTAGAGACACCGATAGCACGTACTTTTCCTTCTTGATAGGCTTCTTCCATGGCACGATAGCTACCATAATAATCCCCAAAAGGCTGATGAATCAATAGAAGGTCGATGTAATCTGTTTTCAATTTTCTCAAAGATTCTTCAATGGAAGCTTTCGCTTTTTCATATCCAGCATTACTGATCCAGATTTTTGTTGTGATGAAAAGTTCTTCCCTTGGAAGTCCACATTTTACTAATGCATTACCAACACCTTCCTCATTGCCGTAAGCCTGTGCTGTATCAATGCTACGATACCCGACCTCAATCGCTTCTAACACACAGCGTTCTGTCTCTTCTGGTGGAGTTTGATATACTCCATATCCAAGTTTTGGCATTTTCACTCCATTATTTAGTGTTACATATTCCATCTTTTTTCCTCCTATATTCTAAATTTGAAATACTCTATTTACTCTAGCCTTCTTTTCACTTAAAAGTTTACAAGAAAGATCAGAAAATGTACAATAGAAATAGCGAAACCTATATTTCATAAAATGAATAGTAAAATCTCAAAGGAGGAAAGAATTATGCTTGATCTTTTAGATTTAGAACAGTTAGTTGCTTTTGCAGACTATGGCACATTATCAAAAGCCGCTGAAAAACTGCACCTATCACAACCTACGATTACCCGCACGATGAAACGCATCGAAGATTCTTTTGGAGTCCCCTTATTCGTCCGTGGAAAAAATAAAATCGCTTTCAATAAAACTGGCGAAAAAGCAGTTGAATATGCAAGAGCCCTTTTAACAGATGCAGAAAATATCGTACAACAAGTTCAGGCATTCGACCGCGGACTTCATACAATTACGGTAGAATCTTGTGCGCCAGCACCTCTTTGGTTGCTGCTCCCTTCACTTTCAAAAGAATTTCCAAATAAAACGATCTCATCCAAACTTGCTGAGATTCCTGATATTATTAGAAATGTAAGTTCTGGCATATGTGAGATCGGAATCCTCCCCTATTCTATCGACTTAGAACAAGTTGATAGCATCCCAATTATCCAAGAAAATTTGTCCGTCTGTATTCCTAAAGACCATGATATGGCAAAATACCAAAGCCTAACCTTTGAAATGCTCAATGGTTTTAATTGCCTTTTGAAATCACAGATTGGATTTTGGAATGAAATGTGCCACGAGAAAATGCCTAGTTCTAGATTTCTTGTGCAGACGGATGAATTTGAGTTCGAAGAGTTAGTAAAGGAGTCGGCTTTGCCATGCTTTACAACCAATCTTGTAAACGATATGGATGTTATTTTTCAAAAAAGGACAATCATTCCAATCACCGATCCGGAAGCAAATGTTACCTATCATTTAATTTATGCCTCAAAAAATCAAAAATATCGTAGAGTAGCTGAAAAATTCCATGTAAAAAAATAGCCATATAGTAAAATACGCACTCTTGTACAAGTGCGTATTTTAGAATTCGTAATATTTTTTATTTACTTTCTGTTCGAATCATACGATAACCAATTCCTATATGTGTTTGAATATAAATCGGATCATGGGTATTAGGTTCTATCTTTTTACGAAGAGATGCCATATAGACTCTCAAAGAGGCTAAATCACTCTCTAATGCATTGCTCCAGACTTTTTCTAAAATATATCGATATGTTAAAACTTTTCCTACATTTTTTGCCAGTAGACATAATAGACTATACTCCATTGGCATAAGATGAATTTCTTTTCCTTCTACTTCTACGGTAGCAGACGAATAATCAATTTTTAAATTGCCATTATGAAATACTGTATCTTCTACTCCTGTTTCATTATTCAAATAATTTAATCTTCGGATTGTAGAACGAAGCCTTGCCAACAACTCTTCCACGCCAAAAGGCTTTGTCAAATAATCATCAGCTCCAGCATCTAATGCTTTAATCTTATCACTTTCATCGCTTCTTGCACTAATTACAATAATGGGAGTAATCGCCCAAGAACGGATTTTTTCAATCACTTCTACTCCATCTTTATCCGGTAGCCCCAAATCCATTAAAATAATATCTGGTTTTTTAGAAGCAGCAACAAAAACAGCTTGTGTGCCATTATCTGCTGTTTCATAATAATATCCTTGTGTTTCTAATGTGGTTGTAATTAGATTTTGTACTGGTCTATCATCCTCTACAACTAAAATAAGTGGTTTCCCATTTTTCATTCCAAATGAACCTCCTCTGCCTTAAGCGTAATTCGAAAAATTGCGCCATGTGGTTGATTATCTAATATTTCGATCGTCCCATGGTGGGCATTCACAATAGATTTACAAAGAGCTAAACCAAGTCCAAGACCTCTTCTTCCGTCCGTAACCCTTCCATCCACTGTATAAAATAAACGAAATAACTTCGTTTTTTCTTCCTCTTGTATTCCATCTCCATCATCAATAACATCAATCATCGCATTCTTATCATTCTTCCAAAGACGAATGGTAATATGAGACCCCGTTTGTGTATATTTTATTGCATTGTTCACCAGATTCGATATGACTTGAGTCATCAATCTTGCATCCATTTTCACAAGTAACATCTCTTCTTCTTCCACCACAATCTTATGATCTTTTGCATCTGGATTTAAATGTTTCAATGCTTCATCCACTACATCGACTACAATTTCATCTTGCATATGAATTTGCATTGTTCCATTTTCCATACGAGTGACGGATAATAGATTTTCTACTAACTCAATGAGCCAATTAGAATCATTATAAATATCCTTATATAACTGTGCTTTTTGCTCTTTTTGCAATTTTTCTCCATTGCTCACTAATATGCTAGCATTACCAGAAATACAGGTCAAAGGTGTTCTTAGATCATGGGAAATAGTTCTTAAAATATTTGCCCTTAATTGTTCTTGTTTTAATTTAATTTCTGTGTCTTTTTGCTGACGTAATAATTCATCTTTTTCTAATACAACAGCACTTTCATTTAAAATTGCAATTAAAATTCCCTTTTCAAATTCTGGTATCTTCTTTTCCTTATGAGCGATCTCAAGCTGTGCAAAGATTTGTTCTCCATTTTGAATCGTATAATATAAATTTTTATTAGAATCTCTTTTTACTACTTCTTCACCATTCCAATAAAGTTTTACTTCTCTATCTAACAGTTTTTGTAATTGCTCTATAATCTTTTGTCCAATTTCAATTCGATTGGTAGCTGCTTGCAACTCTCGATTCGTCTCCAATAGTAGTTCCGTACGATAAGATTTTTGAGTTGCTTGTCTCGCATATAATTTTATTTTTTGCGTCATTCCTGAACTAATAAGGGAAGTAAACAATAAAATAAATAAAGTCACAATATAGTTCTTGTTTTGAACCGCCAATGACCACTTAGGATCTGTGAAACAAAAATTTACAACTAAAACACTTACTATACTAAAAGCAAAACTCGTAATCAAATACCGTGCTTTTAAAGAATGAATAAAAACAGCTAATACATATACCATCATCATGTTCACATCTGGGAGCCGAAATGCTTGAAACAGATAAGCAATTAAAGTTGTAATTCCTTGAATAAAAAGAAGCCAAAATATATCCCATAACACATCTTCTTTTCTTATACGGAAATATTTTCGTATTCTACGTTTCTGGAATTCTACATTTTTATCTTCTGCAATTTGAAATACTTCTAACTCAGGTGCTAATTTATTTAAACGTTTTGAAATATTGTACTGAAATAATTTTTCTAAAAATTTTACTTTCTCACTACTTCTCCCTAAAACAACTTTCGTCACTCTTGTAAGTCTTGCATATTCAATAATCTGTTCTACAATATCTTCTCCATAAGTTATCATCACTTTTGCACCTACTTTTTTTGCAAAATGAATATTATCCCTTAGGGATTTCTGCTGTTCTTCTCCTAGTTCTTCGCTAAATCTAGAACCTTCTACATAAATGGCAGTGAGTTTTGAAGAGAATACATGAGCTAGTTTAGCCGCTTGTTCAATTACTTTTTTATTTGATGACGATGGGGATATGCATATAAGAATATGTTCCTCTTCTCGTATATTTTTTTTATTGCAATCCACCTTGATTGTAATCTAACTCCCTTCTTTTCTACTTTTGTCCTTGTAGTAAAATATTGTTCCAAATTCTATAGCATAAGCGGGCGATTCCTCTCATCACTAAAGTAATAAGTGTTCTCACCTATCTTTATAATTCAATCATATACTGCCTTTTTTTAATTGTCAAATTGGAATGATTTCTTTTCATCATGCGCTGACAAATGTTCAAATACAAGAGCAGCTTCATTTAACATGGCAACAATTAAACCATATTCAAATTCCGGTATCTCCCTTCTCTCTTCTAATACAATTCCTACAACCCCAAATATTCTTCCTCTTCCTCGAATTGGAAGATACATAGCTTTTGCACTTGGCAATGTTTGAGTACATACCCCTGCACGTTTCCCATTTTTTATCACCCAACCTGCCACGGCTCTTTCTGCTGACGCCTTAAACTTTTCCATTTCTGAAATCTCTACCCCATTTCTTGGATACAATTGAGGACCGGCTATTTTCCCATTTTGTTCTAGATATACAATAACAGAAAGATTCATCAACTTTTGAATTCTTGTTTTGATTTCTTTGATAACCTCTTGTGTTGTATCTGCTCGAATTAATTTTTGACTATTTTCTAATAACAATTTTGTTCGATATGCTATTTTCGCATTTTCTGCTGATTGTTTTCTAAGCCTTGCTACCAAAGACGATGTAATAAATGCAGCCCAAAACATAATGAGATATGTAATGGAATAACTCTTATCATAAAATTCCAAAGAATAATAAGGTTTTATAAAAAAAGTATTAAATAATAACACATTGAGCACCGATGAAACAATAGAAAAAATTCTCTTTTCTGTATAAAGTGCTGTAAAAATAACCCCCATAAAATAAAACATAATAATATTAGATTCAGAAAAATCCATATAAACAAACCAATTTCCAATGACTGTTATAATAAAAGAAATTATCAATGTCTTTCCAAGATCCTCTAAATCTTTTTTATGATGTTTTACTATCTCTTTTTTTTGTTCTCTTACAAACTTTCTTTTTCCTTTTTTTGACCACCCTTGATTATCTGGAATAATATAAATATCTAAATTAGGAGCATATTGGGCAATCTGCTCGGATAAACTTCCTTTTGTTTGCCCAAACATAATCTTATGGTTTGTTCTTCCAAGAACAACTTTTGAAACATTGCTTAATTTTGCATATTCTGCAATCTGATATGCAATATCTTCTCCAAACACGGTAGCAATCTCTGCCCCTAAAGCCTTTGCCAATTTTATATTTTCTTCTAATAATTTTTTTACCTTTATATCCGCTTCTTGAATTACTGGTGTTTCCACATACAAAGCCGTAAAATGACCATGAAAAGCATATGCAAGTCTTGATGCTGTACGAATTACCTTTGCACAAGTAGGCGAAGGGGAAATACACGTTAAAATATGTTCTCCCGTTGAATATTCTCTCGTTCCCTTTTGCTTTTGCTCTAACAAAATAAGATGATTTACCCGATCCGCTGTTCTTCTTAGCGTAATTTCACGAAGTGCAATTAACTTTTCTTTTGCAAAAAAGTTATTCAATGCCTTTTCCGCTTGACTTTTTTTATAAATTTTCCCCTCTTTCAAGCGAGTAATTAAATCATCTGGCTCAATATCTACTACTTCAACCTGATCCGCATGATCAAATACCCAATCTGGAATTCGTTCTTTTACACGAATTCCTGTAATATTTCCCACCATATCATTGATACTTTCTAGATGTTGAATATTCACTGTCGTATATACATTAATACCTGCATCTAAAATTTCCTCAATATCTTGATATCGTTTTTGATGGCGTAACCCTTCTGCATTTGTATGGGCTAACTCATCTACTAACAATAGCTGTGGTTTTCTTTTTAATGCCTCATCTAAAGAAAATTCCCTTAATTGAATCCCTTTATATTCCACCATAAGAAACGGCAGTGTCTCTATGCCATCTAACATGGCACTCGTTTCTGGTCTTGCGTGTGGTTCGATATATCCAGCTACTACATCTACTCCATTATCTTTTGCAATATGTGCCGCTTCTAACATGGCATAGGTCTTCCCAACTCCAGCCGCAAAACCGACAAATATTTTTAACTTTCCTCTTTTTTGCTCGCTCTCTTTTTTTTCTTCTCGTTTGATTTTCTCTAATAACTGTTCTGGATCGGGTCTTTCATATTCCATGTGAGCACCTCCTCTTCTCATTCCCTACCACTGCATACAGAAAGAAAGCTGTTGTAAAATCTTTTATCCAGAAGACTTCCTTTTACAACAGCTCTATTTGTATAAAAGCAACGGGTCAAAACGATGCTTGCTTTACACTAAAGGAGTCCAATTGCTTTAGCAACGGAAATATTTAATGTTAATACATTCACTTTTTCTTCTCCTAAGACACCCAATACTTTGCCTTCTGTATTGTCTTTAATCATTTGTTTTAATTCATCTTCATTAAGTCCTGTTGCTTTTGCTATGGCTGGAACTTGAATTTCTGCTGATTTTACACTAATATGGGGATCAAGACCTGAACCAGATGCTGTCAAAAGATCCGCTGGAATGTCTTCTTTTTTTACGGTTGGATTTGCTTTTAAGAATTCATCAATGGAGGCTTCTACTCTCTCTTTTAAATCTGGATTAGATGCTCCATAGTTGTAACTTCCTGAACTAACTCCACCGTACGCTACATTTCCTTCTTCATCAGGAATTAAGTCTTCTTCCGTATAAGTATTATAATTTATAGAAGATACTCTTCCTTTAAAAAATCTTTCATCTGTAAAGTTTTGACCGACTAATTCGGAGCCAACCGCTTCTCCATTAACTTTTATTAAGTTTCCATTTGCCTGTTTGTGAAATGCCAATTGACTAATTCCTGTTAAAATCAGAGGGTATACAACAGAGCAAAGTATCATTAATGTAACGGTTAAAATTACAGCACTTTTTAATATTTTTCCAAATGATTTCATAACTATCTCATTTTCCTTTCCTACTTTCCGTTGGAACTATAGTCCAAGAGATACTAATAACGGAGTAATGATAATATCGATAAGTTTAATTCCTACGAATGGAACGATTACCCCACCGAGTCCATAGACTCCCATGTTTTTCAACAACATTTTCTCAGAACGCATTGGTTTGTATTTTACACCTTTCATCGCAATTGGAATTAAACTTGGAATAATAATTGCGTTAAAGATTAATGCGGAAAGAATCGCACTATATGGTGTAGATAAGTTCATAATGTTTAATAAGTCCATCTGTGGAATTACAAGAGTGAACATGGCTGGAATAATGGCAAAGTATTTTGCGATATCGTTGGCAATACTAAATGTTGTAAGGGAACCTCTTGTAATTAAGAGCTGTTTTCCGATTTCAACTACCTCTAGAATCTTTGTTGGATCAGAGTCTAAATCTACCATGTTAGCCGCTTCTTTTGCAGCTGTTGTGCCACTGTTCATAGCGATTCCCACATCTGCTTGTGCAAGCGCTGGAGCATCATTTGTTCCATCCCCTGTCATAGCAACAATCTTTCCTTCTAACTGTTCTTTTTTAATGGCATCAATTTTATCTTCTGGTTTACATTCTGCGATAAATCCGTCGACACCTGCTTCTTTTGCAATCGTTGCTGCTGTCAATGGGTTATCACCAGTACACATAATGGTCTTAATTCCAATTTCACGCAGTCTTTGGAAACGTTCTACTAGCCCTGGCTTTACCGTATCTTTTAAATAAATAACGCCGTAGATCGTATTTCCAGCACAAACAACTAATGGTGTTCCACCTAATTGTGAAATATCGGTTACGATAGAATCTAAGTCTTTTGGAATTTGACCACCAAGTTGTTTCACATGTTCTTTAATGGCTTCTGCTGCCCCTTTTCTTACCATAGCACCATGGGGAAGGTTTACACCACTCATCTTTGTCTGAGCAGTGAATTCAACGAATTCCATCTGTTCCATAGCACTTTCATCGATGCGTGTCCCCATCGCTTTTCCAAGTTCTACAATAGACTTTCCTTCTGGTGTTGCATCACTTAAAGAAGTCATCATACTGTAGTCAATTAAATCTTCTTTTGTAACCCCTGCTACTGGATAAAAATCTGCTGCAAGACGGTTACCAAACGTAATCGTACCTGTTTTATCAAGAATCATGGTATCAACATCACCACAAGCCTCTACTGCTTTCCCAGACATAGCAATGACATTAAATCTTGTAACACGATCCATACCAGCAATACCAATGGCAGATAAAAGTCCACCGATCGTTGTAGGAATTAAACATACCATAAGGGCAACTAATGTTGCGATTGGAATATGAACCCCTGCATATTTTGCAAAAGGATAAAGGGTTACAATCACGATTAAGAAAATAATAGTTAAACTCACCAATAATGTGTTAAGTGCAATCTCATTTGGTGTTTTTTGTCTTGATGCCCCTTCCACTAAAGAGATCATTTTATCGAGGAATGATTGTCCTGGGTCTGATGTAATTTTAATTTTTAACCAATCACTGACAACCGTTGTGCCACCTGTTACAGAAGAGAAATCTCCCCCCGCTTCTCTTGTTACCGCAGCGGATTCCCCTGTAATGGCTGATTCATCAACAGAAGCGATTCCTTCAATAACCTCACCATCGTTCGGAATGACTTCATTTGTTCTTACTATTACAATGTCTCCTTTTTTCAGTTCAGAGGCATTGATTTCTTTCTCTGTTCCATCTGCTAATAAAAGATGTGCTTTTGTATCTTTTTTTGTTTTCTTTAAAGATTCTGCCTGAGCTTTTCCTCGTCCTTCTGCTACAGATTCTGCAAAGTTTGCAAATACTATTGTAATGAATAAGATAACAGTTACAATTGCATTGTAGATTCTCAAGTCAGAAGAATCACCAAATACTGTTGGAAAAAATGTAAGAACTAAGGTAATGAAGAATCCGATTTCTACTACAAACATAACAGGATTCTTGATCATATATCTTGGATCTAATTTCTGAAAAGCTCCAATAATGGAACTTCTCAGAATATCTTTTGTAATAAATTTTGTTTGATTTTTCTTAGACATTGTCTTATTTCCTTTCTTAAACAAAACTCATATTCTGAAACTAAAACCAAATCGTCAAATGTTCTGCAATTGGTCCTAATGCTAATGCTGGAAGGAATGTAAGTGCTGCGAAAATATATACAATAAATACAAGGATAAATGCAAAAATTGTATTATCAGTTCTTAACGTACCAATAGATTCATTTACACGTTTTTTCTCTAATAAACTTCCTGCAATTGCAAGCTGTGCAATAATTGCTAAGTAACGTCCAAAGAACATGGCAAGACCTGTTGTTACATTCCAAAATGTTGTGTTATCTGCAAGCCCTTCAAAACCTGAACCATTATTTGCTGCTGATGATGCGTATTCATACAATACTTGCGATAGTCCATGGAATCCTGGGTTTGTAATCCCTTCAAGCCCCGCTGTTGTTGCTACTGCAAGTGCTGAGAATCCAAGAATTAATAATGGATGAATAATGATGACTAAAGCAACTAGCTTCATTTCACGTCCTTCAATTTTCTTTCCTAAATATTCTGGAGTACGACCAATCATTAAACCACAAATAAATACGGTTAAGATTGCGTACATAATCATATTCATAAGCCCGACACCTTTACCACCGAATACACAGTTTAACATCATGTGAAGAAGTGGTACCATACCGCCAAGTGGTGTCAAAGTATCATGCATATTGTTAACAGTACCTGTTGTGAAAGAAGTGGTAACCGTTGTAAATAATGCAGATTGTGCAATACCAAAACGAACTTCTTTTCCTTCCATACTTCCCATATCTTGGTTAAGCCCTACTTCTGCTAAGACAGGGTTTCCTGCTTTTTCAGATACATAACATACGGTTAACCCAATGACAAAGATAACCGCCATCGCCGCAAAAATCGTTCTTCCTTGATTTCCAAACAATAATTTTTTTCCTTTTGCTTTTCTTTCGTCTTGTACCATTCTACCAAAAGTAACAACACAGGCTCCTGGAAGGATCATCATGGAAATCAGCTCTGTAATATTAGAAATAATCGTTGGGTTTTCAAATGGAGTTGTTGAGTTTGCTCCAAAAAAACCACCACCGTTTGTTCCTAAGTGCTTAATGGATTCCAGAGCTGCCACTGGCCCCATCGCTAAATCTTGTAACTTTCCTTCAATCGTACGTACAGTGATGTTAGCATCGAATGTCTGTGGTGTCCCTTGGCTTACAAGAATAAGACCAATGAGAATGGATACAGGAATTAAAATTCTTGTGGTAATACGAATCATATCTTCGTAAAAGTTTCCTAAATCTTTTCCTTTACCAGCAAGCCCTCTACAAAATGCCATACAGGCTGCATAACCAGTTGCAGCAGATGTAAACATCATAAATACGATCACAGCCATTTGACTAAAATAAGAAAGTCCTGATTCCCCTGAGTAATGTTGTAAATTTGTATTTGTCATGAAACTAATAATGGTATTGAAAGAAAGACTTGATTCCATTCCTTCGATTCCATTTGGATTTAAAAATAAAAGACCTTGCAATCTTAAAATTAAATATCCAACAGATACCATAACTGCATTTGTCATAACAAGGTGTAATGCATATTGTTTCCAATTCATTCCTGCACGGTTAATTCTACAAACTTTATAAATTGCATTATCAACTCGATTAAATACAGGATCTGCAAATGTTTTTTGATGGGTAGCAATGTGGTACATATAAGTTCCCATTGGAATAACTAATATCACAAAAATTGCTAGAGTAAGAATAATCTGTAACATTTTTTATTTTCCTCCAAGTCTGAGCCTCTTTTATAATTTTTCTGGATATACAAGTGCATATATCAAATAACAAGCAAGTGCTGCAATAATAATGCCTAAAACTATCATAGTTATCCTCCTTATCAAAGTCATCTCTTTCAAATTAGAAAGTATTTTACCCCTTCTTTCTTTCGACTTGAGATTGACACCAATCAGCAAATATTTTAATGATACTAAAACTTCCTAATAAAACAGCTATCATAATAATATCCATCATATCGCTCTTCCTCCTATCGTATCCTGCGTCATAACTACTTTTTTATTGCATATCGTTACGCAATTTCTGTTACTAGATATACTCTATCAAATTCTTTTTTAAAACAGGATAAAAATACGTTTCCTTACTATTAAAATCATATTAAAACTTACAAAGTAAAACATTTCTCTTTTTCTAAATTTTCTGTTTGACTCGTTGCCTTCGCATAAATAAAAAAGCTATGAATCTTCTACCTCGTGAAGAATCATAGCTTTTTTATCTATTATTTTTTATTTTATTCTCAAAAAAGATTTTAACACAAAAATCTTCCTTTTATCACATGACCAATTCCATTTTCATCATACGCAATAAAACGATTCCCTCTTTTTTTCTTGGAAATAATATCATTCTCATCATATGCTACAATTCCTTCCCCTTTCATATTAGCAAATCGTTCTAAATTATATCTCACTGGCAAATAAGTTGGATCCAATGCCCAAGCCGCTCTAAAATGTTTCATGGCTAGTACATGATTTCCTTCTTTTTCTAAAAGAATACCATATAAATTATGTGGTTGAGGGGCATGAGGATATTTACATATAAAACTTTTTACTATATTCTCACAATCCACCAATTTTTTTTCTTTTATTAAAACTCGAACATTCTCACAAAGTTCTAGTAATTCATTATTTTCATTATTTTCAACTCTTTCTTGTAATAACATACTCGCCATCTCCTCTCTCGATATCTCGGTAACTTTTTATTTGCTACCTTTTTCTTTCTATCTATAGCATAGCAAATATGTTGTGAGAATGGTGTGAGCATTTTATAAAGCCTGTGAGAATTCTGTGAGAAAGAATTAAGATTCTTTCACTTCATCAACTAACCGATATCCCACTCCAATTTCCGTCATAATATATTTTGGTTTTGCTGGATTTTTTTCTATTTTTCTTCGAAGTCCCGCCATCAAAGCTCTAAGTGCCTGCGTATCACTTCCATAGTCTTTTCCCCACACTTCTTTAATAATATAGCCAGTCGTTAAAACCTTTCCCATATTCTTAAAAAGTATCGTTAACAAATTAAATTCCATCGGTGTAATATGTAATTCTTTTTCTTCTAAAGAAACAACATGCTTTTCTAAATCCAATTTCAGATTGCCTACTTGAAACACCACCTGAGTTTTTACACCACCACTTTTGTATAAATGTCGAAATGCTACACGAATTCTTGCTAATAATTCTGTAGCTGAAAAAGGTTTTGTAAGATAATCATCTGCTCCCATATCGAGGGCTTGTACTTTTTCTTTATCTTGATCTCTTGCTGATACAACGATAATTGGAATCTCTGACCATTCTCTTACTCTTTGAATCATATCAAGCCCATCCATATCTGGTAAACCAAGATCTAATAACATTAAGTCAATGGGTTCTGATACTAACAAGTTCATCGCCGTTTGTCCATTACTTGCTGTTTCATATAAAAATCCTTCTGATTTTACAATATAGCTAATAAAATTCCGAATTTGTGTATCATCTTCTACAATCAAAATCTTTTCACTTAAATGTTCCATTTTCATTCCTCCACACTATTCTTCTTTGTTAATGGCAATGTAAACTTGAATTCTGCCCCCTTACCATCACTTCGATTCCGAGCAGAAATCTTACCTCCATGGGCAGTGACAATCGTATCACAAATAGCGAGTCCTAATCCAATTCCCTGTTTTGCATCGGCAGCTCTTTGCCTTGATGTATAAAACATTTGAAAAATATTTGGTAGATCCGATTCTTTAATTCCTTCTCCTCGATCGGATACAAGAAAAACGGCTTCCTTATGGACTTGGTCTTTATAAACAGAAACACAAATTTCTTCCTCTTTTTCTGTATGCTTTATTGCATTATCAATTAAATTAATTAACACTTGGGAAATTAGTTTAATATCCATTGGAACCATAAGGATTTCTTCAGGAAGTTGAACATTAATCTCATGATATTCTCTTCTCTTACTTACCTTCTCAATGGCAGTGCTAATCACTTCCTCTACTGCCTCATCTTCTTTTTGAATCACCAAATGCCCATCTTGTAACCTTGTTAAACTTAAAATATTTTCTACAAGAGAATGTAACCACTCTGCCTCTTCTTGAATTCCTGTCGAAATTTCATATCGGATATCATCTGGTTCTGTCATATCTTTTATCATTTCTGCACTACCAATAATTCCAGATAAAGGCGTCCGTAAATCATGGGAAATAGCTCTTAATAAATTACCACGATATCGTTCCTGCATCGTTTCATCCCTCGAACGAATCTGTTGTTCCATTGTCAATAGTCGATCCATTGCCAAAGCAATGCTTTCTATCATTGTAAGCAATAAAGTCTTATCCTTTATTGTCATTTTTTCTCCTTTTTCTTTTGGAATTCGAATAACACCAATTATGGTTTTTCTAATATAAATGGGCCAATCATAAAACTCTTCTCCAATAGAGCATCCATTCTTCAAATTGATTTCCCATTCTTCTTTTGTCAATCTATTTGTTAGCTCTTTCTGTATCTTTTTATTCTCTAATTTTTGAACCATTATTGTTTCGGCTTCCTTCTCTTTTAAAAAATAAAAGCAGACCGCTTGACAATTAAATACATTCCCTATAATATCAACTGCATTTTCTGCAATTTCATTCATATTTTTCGCTTCTGTCAAATGATTGGTTAAATCATATAATGCGAATGTTTCCCTTTCTCTTTCCTTTGCCTCTCTTTCATTTTTCCTAATTTTACCCGTCAATGTGCTTGTTATCATAGAGGTAATGGTCATAATAATAAAGGTAATAAAATAACTTGGATCATTTACCTCAAATGTAAAAATTGGTTCTGTAAAAAAGTAATTGAACATAAATGTTGCTAAAATAGAAGCTATAATCCCAATACTATATCCTTCACTCCATGAAACGATCAATACAACAGCCAGTAAGTAGATGATTACTATATTGATCTCATCTACCTGAAAAAATCGAAAAAAACATCCAATCATTGAAGCTCCTAATAATAGCAACATTGTCTTTATTATATCTTTTAATATTTTTTTATATCCCACACTCAATACCTCTACTTAAAATTTATATCAAATGAAAATAAATGTTTTTTTGTAAACTCAAGCTATAAATGAACTTTGCAATGACACATAATCTATTCTTTAATACCTTCTAATGTAGGTCTTCTTTTTTCTCTTCTATTCTTATTTTTTATCCTAGCATATGCCCCCCTTGTTTTCAAGTTCTGCACTATGTTCTGCACTTAAAAGATGTTTTTTTATCTATTTTCTAGCCTGTCAAATGAGCAAAATTCAAGGGGCAAAAACATTCGTTTTTGCCCCTTTTTTTACTCAATTTTCACTACAAAACTAAAAATCTTGTAGTTTAACTGCATTATTTCTTATTTTTCCTTTGTCAACACCACTACATTCTCCACATGTCCAGTCCATGGGAATAAATCAAATGGATAACATCCTTTTGGCATATATCCTTTTTTCTTAAAATAGCGAATATCTCTTTCTAATGTCTCTGGATGACAAGAAATGTAAACGACTTTTTTTGGCGCCATCATTATAATTTATTATTGTTGTAATTCACTTTCAAGAATTTCTTCTACAAGAATATGACTTATAAAAACATTATGGCTTTCTGTAATTTCTCCTTCTTTTCCACCAATAGCCCCTAATGTTAAAGTTGCATTGACATCGTTATCTGTTGCAAATCCCATTTTAAAAGTTTTTGTAAATGTCTGATATTCATCTGTTACGTCCCATATCAATGTATCAGAGTATGGAATCCACTCTTTTCCATTTTGCTGTAAAGCGAATTGAATTTTACGATCCATATCTGCTTTCGCTCTTACCGATACTTTATAACATTTTCCTTGTTCTAATGCCAATTCGCTCTGTTTTAACTGAATATACCAATCGGTGTCTCCTGTATGATCGATTGCAATTCTTGCTATACTTCCTTCTTTCTCATCTTCTAAAACTTCAAAATTTGATGAAGTTGAATCATATTTATATAATTCCCATCCTGCTGTTCCGAGATTGAAATTACCGTTAATAATATTGCTCACTTCTTTTAACATAACATTATCGATATAAGTAACCCCATTATTTCCTAATAATAACTGCAATACTTTGTGATTGTCTTCTAATAAAGCCTCTGTTGTAAATTCATATTTAAATTTATTTTTTTCTCTTGTCAATGCAGCATCAAATGTCTTTCCGCCTATAGTAGCTTTTATATTTTTTGCTTCATCTGCATACGCATCAAATGTCAACACATATTTTGTATTTGGTGATAACGCTTGTGCCTTTTGTTGCACAATAATATCTTCTACTTTTTCTACATTTTCTGCTTCTATTTTCAGTTCACGCTTTTTATAATCTTCATTTGTAACAACTGCACTCATTGTCACATCTTGAGCACTTGTAATTCCCCAATAACCGAGACGATTTTCTCCAATATCAAATGTTCCGTTATGGATAAAGTTTCCATTTTTCAAAACTGGAACTGTGTTATCAACTTCCACTTCTCCAACTTTTTCCAATCGAACGTTACTAATTTCCACACCTGCGGTAGAACCTTGGTTTCCTAGATTATATTCCAATCTAGCATTTGCATCATCGTTTCCTTTCATCGTGAATTCAAAAGTATATATCTTATTTTCTGTTGTCAATTCTTGTTTTGTATCTTGCATATAGCGAACATAAGAGTTATCTGGTCCAGTAATTCCGACGATAATACTTCTATTCTCATCCGCTTTCGCTTCAAATGATATTTTATAAACTCCACCTTGTTTTAAAGGCAATTTGTCTTGTACAAGCTGTACCGAATAATCCAATTCACCAGCATCTGTTGTCTCAATACGCATTGTATTGTCTTTAATTTGTGCTGTTGCAGCTCCTTTACCTGCTAATAAGAACTGCCAACCTTGTTGATCGTTTACTTCTTCTGCTACGCTAAAGTCACTGTTGATCATATAGTTTCCAGTGCTGTCTGGCTCTCTAAACTGGACTGGCACTTTTTCTGGTTTTGTCACATTTTCGTCATAAGAATCTTTTTGATAGACTCTTACATAATCAACCATCAGTTTTGCATTGTCAAAGTCTGTGGTTTCATCTGGGTTTCCTGGCCAATTCCCACCAATTGCTAAGTTGAATTGTAAGAAGAATGTCTGGTCAAACGGAGCTGGGAATGTCCGTTCATCCTCCCCTTCAATGCTCGTATACCAGTCATCTACTTCATGATATAACTTATTATCGATGTAGAATTTCATTTTACCTGGTTCCCATTCTACAGAATATAAATGATAGTCCTCAGAAAATTTTGAATCTTCTAATACATAAGTTCCCTGACTTTCTTTATGTGGCTCACCATAATGAATCGTACCATAGGCCTTATTGGTTTCATGCCCTAATACTTCCATAATATCGATTTCACCACATTTTGGCCATTCTCCATAAAAGTCTTGTTCTGTTGGCATCATCCAAAATGCCGGCCATAACCCTTGTCCTTCCGGAACTTTTATGCTCGCTTCAATTCTTCCATATTTGAAATCTTGCTTATTTTGTGTTGTTACTTTTCCTGATGTATAAGTTGTCGTTTCCCCATCTTCGTTTTTCAACGCTTGAATGACTAATTTCCCATCTTCAACATATACATTGTCGGTTGACTCTGTATATTCTTGTAACTCATTGTTTACCCATCCTGGCTCATGTGGTTCATATTGCCAATCATTAAAATTCAAACTCTCTCCAGCAAATTCATCGTTCCACACTAATTGATAACCATCGTATTGTGGAATTGTTGTTTCTGGGACGTTTGGTATTTCTGGAGCCTCTGGTGTTTCCGGAACGTTTGGTGTTTCCGGGACGTTTGGTATTTCCGGAACGTTTGGTGTTTCTGGCACTTCTGGTTTCCCCTCCTGTTCTTGTTTCTTTACTTTTACTTTACAAGTAGCTTTTACTCCACTTCCATCTAAAGCACTGATTGTTATCGTCGCTGTTCCGGCTTTTTTCGCTTGAATCACTCCTTCTTTTGTCACAGTCACAACTTTTTTATTGCTAGATTCATATGTCACTTTTTTATATGCCGCACTGCTTGGGGAAATTGCTGTTTCTAATGCATAGGTATCTCCTTTTTGAATTATGACATTTTTTATTGTGCTAATTTTTGTTATCGGCTTTCCTACATATACTACGATTTTATCACTTTTCTTGCTTCCATCTTTCGCAATAACTTTGATCGTCGCTTTTCCTGCCTTTAACGCTTTTATCTTTCCCTTTTGATTCACTGACACAATCTTTTTATTACTGGATACATATGTCACATTTTTATTTATTGCATTTGATGGTGCAATTTTTACACGCAACGAAGAAGTTGAACCCTTTTTTAATACAAAGACATCCGTTGTTGGCTTTACAATCGATATACTTTTTACTTCTCTAACTTCTGACTTTGCATTTACACTGACTATATTCATCGGAATGCTTGTTATTCCAAATGCCACTGCCATTGTAATAACCATACATTTTTGTAACACTTTTTTTGTTTTGTTATTTGCATGTTTTTTCATATTACCCTTGATACCTTCCTTTCTTACAAACTACTTTGTAACAATAATATTTGTGCTTTCGTCTCCCTTCTCATGCTTTATACTTATGTATCATATTTTAATGATTTACACTAAAATATATATCAATTTTTTATAATAAATATCAATTTAAAGCACAAAAAATGAGAAAAACAGCTATTCATTTTCTGCCTTTCTCATTTTTTATCATCATTTTTCCAACCCTATTACTTTCTATTTTTTTAACTTATTAACCATTTCAATAATTCTTCCTGCACATTCTCGAATTTCTTCTTCTGATAATTTTCCAGTCTTATATGCTTCACGAATGTTCGCATCATCCTCTTGATTTCCTGGCATAATAATATCATTGCCCGCTGCCACACATTTCCATGGAATACTTCCATCTTCTGGAACTGTCGTATTCCAATCAGACATAATAACACCATTAAATCCCCATTCTTCTCGTGCAATTACCGTACATAAATCTTTGCTATTGGCAGCATGGACACCATTAATTAAATTATAAGAAGACATAATTGCTACCGGATTACTTTGCTTTACAACCATTTCAAATCCTTTTAAATAAATTTCTCTAAGTGCTCTCTCAGAAATATGGACATCAACACCCATTCTATTATCCTCTTGATTATTGCAAGCAAAATGCTTAATTGTCACACCACAGCCTTTTTTACTTTGTACTCCTAATGTAACTGCTGAAGCTATACTTCCAGATAAAAACGGATCCTCTGAATAATATTCAAAATTACGTCCGCATAACGGATTTCTTTGAATATTCATTCCCGGTGCTAACCAAAGGCTTACTTGAAATTCTTCCATTTCTTCTGCAACTCCCTTACCGAATTCTTTCATTAACTCCACATTCCAAGTCTGGGCTAATGCCGTTCCAACTGGAAATGCTGTACAGTATTGATAATAAACGTCTGCATCATCATGATATTCCATTGGTTCTAAAAAGCCATTTTCTAATGAAGCAAATACACCTACTCCATAAACCGTATCTGTTCTTCTATCTACTTCATAATTTTGACGCAACCTAAGTCCTGCTGGACCATCTGCCATAATCAAAGAAGAGATTCCATATTTTTCTTCTAATTCTTCTGTTGTTTCTCCTGCTGAACCTGGTACTCTTATTCCAGCAGAACCAAGAGTACTCGTTCCTTTTGTAATATTTCCATATAATAATGGGATCAATTCTTCTACTGTTTGCTCTATAGCATATTGTTTCTTATATTCGTTTTTTTCTTCTACTTGCGGTTCAAAAGGAACTTCTAATAAGTTTTCTTCTATTTTCTTTTCTCTTACTATACAATCACTAATTGATAGATCTCTAAAATCTACAGAGGCTTCAAATGACACCTCTTTTGTTTGTTCTAATAAAACTAATTGTGACACAACTATATTTGCTACTTGTTTTAATGAAACAGAACTATTTCCAATACAGATACCATATTGTCCAGCTTCTATTAACCATGCGTGTTCTTCTTCCGAAAAACTAGCAAGTTGCTTTTGAGGCACTGTAATAATTAATTTTTGTTTTTCTTCTGGCTGTAAAAGATTTGTTTTTGCAAATCCAACTAATCTATGATATTCCTTTTCTATCCTACCTTTTGGTAATGTCGCATATACCTGTACTACTTCTTTTCCAGCATATAATTTTCCTTTATTTTTTACTTCAACTTCAATTTCTAACTCTGTTTCTTTCACTAATAAGCGAATAAACTGAATATCAAAGTCTGTATAAGATAACCCATATCCAAATGGAAACAATGGTTTTACTCCAAAACTATCAAAATATCGATATCCTACATAAATTCCTTCTTTATACTCTTCTATCTCTAAATTTCCATTTAAATGGCTATAATCTTCGGCATACGGATAATCTTTGTAATATTTTGCCCATGTAGCTGTTAATTTTCCACTTGGCACCACATCTCCAAATAAAACATCTGCTACTGCATCCCCGCCTTGTTGCCCTAATTGAGAAATCTGTAATACTGCTTGGATATTTTTTGCTGCATCCAATATATCTGTTAATTCTATCGGACCCCCAGCATTTAAAATCAATATAATAGGAATATTTTGTTTTTCTAAATATAAAATATCCTTTCGTTCTTTTTGACTTAAATAATAATCTCCCTCGGTTCTATGACGATCTTTTCCCTCTCCAGAAATACGACTAATTACATAAATAGCAGCCTCTGCTCCCTTTATATCACTTTCTGTAATCATTCTTCCTTCTGGCATTACAAATGGATTTTCGGCATAAGCATCAAATGGATTATCCACTGTTTTTGCTACATTTAAAACGAACTCTTTCCATTCATCTCTTGCTTGATTATAATAATCTGAATAATCTTTTAACCATACTTCACTAGTAATAGTAGCTCCGCTTTCTTTTAGCCCTCTATAAATTGAAACATTTTCTCTATTATTAACATCACCAGAGCCAATACCACCTTTTACTGTCTTTTCTGCACCAGTTCCAAAAAGTGCAATTGATGCAGATTTTTTTAAAGGAAGCACTCCTTTATTTACTAAGAGAACAATTCCTTCTGCTGCTGCTTTTCGTGCCAATTGACTATGTAAAATTTCCCTCTCTGAAACCTCTTCCTTTAACGTTCCACTATGAATCCATTTTCTCTGTGTCATATGTATTTCCTTTCTAACCTCTTTTATAATATTTCTTTTATAAATTTAGAAAACCTCCTCAGCAATTCTTTCTAAAATAAAAGATATTCTTTGGAGGTTTTATGTAACGCAATCTATGATTACTATCATTATTAATTACTCTTTGACACCACCAAGTGTAATACCAGCTATAATATACTTGGAAAGAATTAAATACGCGATAATAATCGGTACAATTGCTACCATAATCATCATATAAATTTTTCCCATATCAAAACTCATATAATCTGCTCCTCTAAGAGTTGCAACTAAAATAGGTACTGTCATTTTATCTTTTGATTGAATAATTAATGCTGGTACAAAGTAATTATTCCAAGAACCAACAAATGTGAAAATTGCCTGCACTGCAATTGCTGGCTTCATAATTGGAATAACAATTTGATTAAACGTCCTAAATTCTCCTGAACCATCAATTCGTGCTGCTTCTATTAAAGCTAATGGAAGCGAAGATTGTAAATAACTATACATAAAATAAAAAACGGCTGGTGATGCAATAGATGGAATAATAAGAGGAAGTAAGGAATCATACATCCCCATATTTGTTACTAATCTTAAAAATCCCATTGCTGTTACCTGTGTTGGCATTACGAGAATTGCCATAATAAAAGTAAAAGCTGCCTTTTTTAATTTAAAATCATAGGCATATAACCCATAGGCTGTTAATGATGAAAAATAAGTACAGATTGCTGCAGAACAAGTAGAAACAATCAAACTGTTTAAAATTCCTTTAAACATCGGGAAACTTCCATCATTTGCAACACTCTTTAGATTTTCCAAAAAGTAATTTCCTGGTAACGCTGAAAAACCTTTCTGTAAATCTGCATGTGATCTCGTTGCATTGACAATCAATATATAAAAGAAAAATAAACACAAAAATGATAAAAGAATGAGTACAATATGTGCGAAAATACTTCTCACACGATTTACTGATTTTGAGTTCATATTATTATTACCCCTTTCTTTTTTCTGCTTTTGCTTTTTTCTTAGCAGCACGTTTTGAACCATCTGGATCATTATCATTTGTCATTTTATATACAATAAAACATAAAATACCACTAACAATGAATAAGTACACAGATAATGCTCCCGCCATACCATAGTTTTTACTCTTTAAGTGGCTATTCAAAAACATAATTAATGTCATAGAGGTACGATCTGGATTTCCTTGTCCATTTGTCAAAATCTGTGGAACATCAAACATTTGGAGTCCACCAATGATAGATGTAATTAAAGTATAAGCAAGAATTGGTCTTATCAATGGTAAAATAATATAGAAAAATCTCTTTATGCTATTACAACCATCAATTTCAGAAGCCTCAAAAATATCATTACTAATTGCCATAATGGCTGCCATCAACATAATCGTTGTATTACCAAACCACATTAAAAAGTTCATTAGCCCAACAAGACTTCTCGTTCCTAATACAGAACCAAGGAAATCAATTGGTTCTTTAATAAAACCAATTGATTCTAAAATAGAGTTAATTGGTCCATTGGTAGAAAATAATGCAAAAAATAACATTGCAAAAGCAGATGCCATAATTAAGTTTGGTAAATAAATTACAACTTTAAAAAACTGCTTTCCATGAATTTTTAAACGTAAATCAGAAAACCAACAAGCTAATACCAACGCTACTACAACCTGTGGTATAAACCCAATGATCCATAAGATAAGAGTGTTTCCAGCATACTTGAGCATATCAGATTCTAGTAAACTTTTATAATTTTCCAACCCAATAAAATTAGGTCCAATTTCTTTAATTCCTGAACGATAATATTCAAAAAAGCTATATCGAATTGTATCTAATAGCGGAATGAATGAAAAGATAAAAAAACATAAGAAAAATGGAAGAATAAATAAATATCCCCATTTTCCGTAGCTGATACTTTTACGCTTTTTATTCATAAAAATATGGCTCCTTTCTTTTCTGACTGTATTTGTGGGGTAGTAACTCCCTCACAAATACAGTCCATTGCTCTAATCTACTCTGCCCATTGAATTTCTGTAATGTCTGGATAACGTTCTTTGATTGCAGTTTCAAAGTTTGATTTTGCTTTATCGAAGTCAATTTTGTCTTGTAAATAATCTCCAAATGAATTCTGAATTAATTCAACACAACCTTGATCGTATGCAGAAAGAGGTGCGATTTTAATATTTTCTGCAACTGGTGCAAAATATTTATATGCGTTTTGTCCCCCAAGGAAATCAGAAGCAAAGTTTGCATCGTCAGTAGCTGCTTCTTGCATACCACTTTGTGTATTTGTAAAATCTGAATACTCTTTAGAAATTTTAAGTAAATTATCCTTATCTGCTGTCAAAGCTAAAATAATATCTTTTACATGTTCTGGATTATCTGTTCCCGTAGCTGCATGTATGTAAGATCCTCCCCAGTTATATTCTTGTGGTGGATTTGTAACTGCCCATACTCCATCTTCCCCATCCCAGTTAGGATTCAATGTGAAGTCAATTCCCCATGCTGGAAGTAAAAATGCGAACACTTTAGAAGAAGAACTCATCGCTTTATTCCAATCATCGTTCCATTGACCTTTTACTGTTTTATCAAAATATCCTGCATCTAACCATTCTTTTGAATCATTTACCCAATCCATAATTTTTTGGTCTACTTTAACAACGCTTTCTCCAGTTGTTACCCAAGGTTGTTCAATGCTATTACCATAGAGACGGAATGTATCTGCATAGGAAGAAAATGTATAATATCCTTTTGCTTTTAATTCTTCAGCAGTTCCTTTTAATGTATCCCAATCTTTTACTTTTTCTCCAATCACCTCTGGATCATCTGTTCCAAATACATCTTTGGCAATATCACGACGATATACAAGAAGGCCTGGACAACATTGCCATGTAGAACCTCTTTGTACTCCATTTTGATCAGATGCTGTTGTTTTTGTAAATTCATATTGATCTGCTAAATCCTTGCTTGGATCGATTCCAAGTTCTTCTAAAGGCATTGCAACCCCTGCATCTGCATCTGAATATTTATATACATAGTCTGTTTCTGATAAGAAAATATCTACTTTATTATCTGGTGCTGCATCTGCTTGATTTAAAAGAGCTTCATCAAGTTTTTGTTGATACACTCCATCTTGATTTGGATTAATAATCCAGTGTATTTCTGTTCCATCTTTTAATGTTGTCACCGTTCCATCCTTAGATGTCTTTTCTACTTCTGGATAGATGGCTTCTATACGCGTACGAAATTCATCATTCCATGAATAAATATTAATAACTTTCCCTTCCTCTACTGTCGCAGAATCTGAACCTGAACTTGGTGAACTTCCACATCCTGATAACAGTCCAGTTGCAGTTACTGCTGCTAACAATACAGCCATTGCTTGTTTTCTCATAAAAAATCCTCCTTACATTTATTTTTCATACTTTGTTTTGGCAAGCGCCTGATAGTAACCAAATTATAACAAACTTGTTCTTTTGGATATATTATAATTTCTCAAAAAATATCAGAATCATGACACGTTTTTTTATGTCATAATTCTGATATTTTTTGTTGTTTTCTATTTTACCAAAAAAATAATCTTCTGTATAATTTGCCACATAAATAAAAATAATTATGAAAGGAGAATTCGTTTTGAAACCTTTACGCTTTATTGATCAAAATGGTACTTTTACCATTAACAATCCTGAAAATACAAGTTATCTCTATTTTCCTTTAGCTTCAGAAAAGGGATTAAAAAGCTCTATTACCCCAAATGGTGGTGGAGATATTAAATTAGATCAAAGTACTTTCTTATTAGAACCCGTGAGTTCAGAAAGTCTTCATAATAATCGTTCTTCAAGAAATTTCTGGATTACAGAAGATCACAAATCCGCTTATTCTATTTTTGGCACTTCTGCTGAACAAGAATCTACAAAATTTTCTTCTCAACAAGATAGCTCAGAATTAACGGCTGGCTTTATGTGGCAAACATTACGACGTGTATCCAAACAACTTTCCCTCTCTTCAGAGGTTACTTCTTTTATTCCAAAAGATGCGAATGTAGAAATTTTATATATAAAAATCTCTAATGATTCTAATGCTACTCGTACATTCTCTTCTTATACAGCAATTCCTATTTATGGAAGAGGGGCTGATAACATACGCGATCATCGTAATGTAACTTCTATGTTGCATCGTATTAAAACAACAGAATGCGGTGTCTTTGTTTGTCCTACTATGACTTTTGATGAACGCGGACACCTACCAAATCATAAAATCTACTATGTAGCTGGTTTTACTGGTGAAGGAAATACTCCTAAAACTTTTTATCCTACTGTTGAATCTTTTATTGGAGAAGGTGGCACTTATACTCATCCTCGTGCTGTCTATGAAAATATACGAGGTGTATCATCAGACAAACAATATGCTGGTACAGAAGCGATGGGAGCTTTTTGTTTTGAAGAATTTACTCTTGCTCCTAATGAAAAAAAAGATTTTATTGTTCTTCTTGGCATCGAGGAAAGAGAAGAAACAATTACTTCTCTTTTAGAAAAATATAATCATAGAGATAAAATCAAGGTGGCATTATCTGAAACTCAACAATATTGGAATAAAAAAGTAAATGTATCTTTCTATACAAAAGATCAAAATTTTAATTCTTTTATGAAATGGGTAAGTTTCCAACCTTTTTTACGCCGTTTATTTGGCTGCTCTTTCCTTCCTCATCATGATTATGGAAGAGGGGGACGTGGTTGGCGCGACCTTTGGCAGGATTGTCTTTCTCTTTTACTAATGTCACCACAAGATGTTGGAACAATGATTGTTAAAAATTATAGTGGTATACGCATTGATGGTACAAATGCCACAATTATTGGCGACGGTGATGGTAATTTTTTATCAGATCGAAATGGTATTTCTAGAGTATGGATGGATCATGCTCTTTGGCCACTAATGACAACAAAACTCTATATCGATCAAACAGGAGATATTGAAATTTTATTAAAACAGGCTCCCTATTTTAAAGATGCTCAAATACAACGGGGAACAGAAATTGATTCCTTATGGGACTATCATTTAGAAAACTTACAACGTACCGATAATGGCGAAATTTATACTGGAACAATTTTAGAACATCTATTAATTCAACAATTAACCGCGTTTTATGATGTTGGTCTCCATAATATCTACCGTTTGCGAAATGCTGATTGGAATGATGCACTGGATATGGCCTCTGAACACGGAGAAAGTGTAGCATTTACTTATGCCTATGCTGGAAATTTATTAGAACTTGCCACTATGCTCCGACTTTTAGATAGCAAATATCCAAATCAAACAGTTGAACTTTTAGAAGAAATTGAACCTTTGCTCAATAATGATCTTGCCCTCTATAACGATATCGATAAAAAACATAAAATTTTATTTGATTATACTTATTCTTGCAAACATAACATTAGCGGAAAACGAATACGTTTTTCACTTCAAACACTCGCTTGTAATCTTGTAGAAAAAGCAAAATGGTTAAAGGAATTCTTACGAAAAAATGAATGGCTTAATATTTCAGAAGAAGAAGGCTGGTTTAACAGCTACTATGATAATCATAGTCATCGCGTCGAAGGAATACAAAATAACCACGTGCGTATGATGTTAACTGGTCAAGTATTTGCCATTATGAGTGGTACTGCGACAGAGGAACAAATTGAAAAAATCATAACAAGTGTTGATCACTATCTCTATACAAAAGAATGTGGTGGCTATCGCCTAAATACTGATTTTAACGAATTAAAATTTGATATGGGACGCATGTTTGGATTTGCCTATGGTGAAAAAGAAAATGGTGCTGTTTTCTCCCATATGGCTGTTATGTATGCCACTGCTCTATATCGACGTGGTTTTGCTGTAGAGGGTTGGAAAGCATTGAGTTCTTTATCAAATACTGCTTTAGATTTTGATACAAGCCGTATCTATCCTGGAATCCCTGAATATTTCCGCCTTGATGGAAGGGGTATGTATCACTATTTAACTGGCGCTGCTAGTTGGTTTATGATGACTATGATAACAGAAGTATTTGGAGTAAAAGGTTCTGCTGGTAATTTAATTTTATATCCCAAATTGCTATCTGAGCATTTTGATGAAAATAACACCGCTTCTATTTCCATTACTTTTGCAGAAAAACAATTTAAAGTTATTTATGAAAATATTCATAAAAAAGACTTTCCTATGTACACGATAGAATCTGCATCTTACGATACAAATACGATATCAACAATTGATGATTCTTATGTAACACTCTCTCGTGAAACAATTAAAAATCTTTCTGATGAAGAACATATTATTACTGTAAAATTAATCTAATTGACAAAAGAAAGGACATACTACAATGAAATATGGATATTTTGATGACTTAAATCGAGAATATGTAATTACACACCCTAATACTCCTGCTCCATGGGTCAATTATCTAGGCTCTCCCGAATATGGTGCTATTATTTCTAACAATGCTGGTGGGTATAGCTTTGCAAAATCTGGCGCTAATGGCAGAATTCTTCGTTATGTTTTCAATAATTTTGATCAACCGGGACGTTATCTCTATTTACGTGACAATCAATCTGGAGACTATTGGTCTGCTTCTTGGCAACCTGTTGGTAAAGATTTAACAGATTATAAGAGTGAATGTCGTCACGGAATTGGATATACTAATATAAAAGCAACATATAGTGGCATTTCTTCTGAAGCTATTTATTACGTTCCCCTTGGAAAAACTTATGAAGTTTGGGGACTTTTTGTAACAAATAATTCTCAACTCCCAAGAGAACTTACACTCACTGGATATGCGGAGTTTACCAATCATTCTAATTACGAACAAGATCAAGTAAATCTCCAATATTCACTGTTTATTAGTAGAACTTTATTTGAAAACAATCGAATCACACAACAAATTCATGGCAATTTAGATGCAATTCCTAGCAATACACCTGTCGATGAAAAGAATGTTACAGAGCGATTCTTTGGTCTTGCTGGTGCTAACGTTTCTTCTTATTGTGGAGATAAAGAGCATTTTCTTGGAAAATATCACGGATATCATAATCCTATTGGAGTTTCTTCTGGTGATCTTGGAAATACTACAAGCTATAATGAAAATTCTTGTGGAGCACTTTCTTGTAAACTCTCTTTACAACCCGGTGAAACAAAGACTATTGTATTTTTATTAGGGATGAAACAATCAAAAGAAGCCGATTCTATCATTGCCTCTTATAACAATACAAAAGCTACCATTCAAAAAGAAATCAATGAATTAAAAGCTGATTGGTATCAAAAACTTGATAACTTAAAAGTGACAACTCCAAGTCCTGAATTTAATACTATGATTAATACATGGAATGCTTATAATTGCTTTATGACTTTTATTTGGTCACGTGCAGCCTCCTTCATCTATTGCGGTTTACGTAACGGTTATGGATATCGTGATACTGTCCAAGATATCCAAGGTATTATTCATCTTGCTCCTGAAATGGCAGTAGAAAAAATTCGTTTTATGCTTTCTGCTCAGGTAAATAATGGTGGCGGTTTACCACTTGTAAAATTCACTCATAACCCAGGACATGAGGATACTCCTGATGATGCTTCTTATGTTCAAGAAACTGGACACCCTGCATATCGGGCTGATGATGCCCTTTGGCTCTTCCCAACCGTTTATAAGTATATTGCAGAAACTGGAAATAAAGAATTTCTTGATGAAATCATCCCTTATGCCAATAAAGAGGAAGACAGTGTTTATAATCACTTAAAACGTGCAATTAACTTCTCTTTTGAACATTTAGGACCTCATGGTTTACCTGCTGGACTTTATGCCGATTGGAACGACTGTCTCCGTCTTGGTGCTAATGGAGAATCTTCTTTCGTTGCACTACAATTTTATTATGCAATGACAATACTAAAAACATTTGCAGAATATAAAAAAGATGAAAATTATATTGCTTATTTAAATGAAAAACAAGCAGAAATTGAAAAGAAAATTCAGGAACTTTGCTGGGATAATGATCGCTTTATTCGTGGTTATACTGAATCAGGAGAACGTATTGGAGCTGCAGCTGATCCAGAAGCTAATCTGTGGCTTAATCCTCAAAGCTGGGCTGTTATTAGTGGATTAGCAAAAAAAGAACAAGCTGATGCTGCACTTAATAACGTTTATAAACGCCTCAACACAGAATATGGTGCTATTTTAATGGATCCTCCATACCATGCTCACGCATTTGATGGTGCACTCGCCGTAATTTATAATCAAGGAACGAAAGAAAATGCTGGCATATTCTCTCAATCTCAAGGTTGGTTAATTCTTGCTGAAGCTTTGTGTGGTCACGGCGAACGCGCATTTACTTACTTTATAGAAAATGCTCCTGCTGCTCAAAATGATAAAGCCGAAATCAGACAATTAGAACCTTATTGCTATGGACAATTTACAGAAGGAAAAGCAAGTCAGCATTTTGGTCGTTCTCATGTACATTGGCTAACAGGAACTGCTTCTACTATCATGGTTGGATGCGTAGAAGGAATTCTTGGTCTTCGTCCAGACATGAATGGTATTGAATTATCTCCTTCCATTCCAAAAAATTGGGGAAAATTTGAAATTACTAAAAACTTCCGAAATAAAAAATTACATATTGTCGTAGAAAATCCAGACAAAAAAGAATCAGGATTCCAAAGATTAATTCTTAATAATAAAGAACTTGAAACAAATTATATTGATTTTTCTCTTTTACAAGATGAAAACGAAATTTTATTAGTTTTGTAAACGAATTCTATACTTCCATAAAAAAAGGACAAGTCTCTCAATCATATGAGAGCTGTCCTCTTTTTTTATTTTTTATTTTTCAATGTCCCATTGTACTGTATAATTTTGATCTCGATATTTTTTTGGTGTCATTCCTACAACTTCACGAAATTGCTGTATAAAATGGCTCTGTGAAGAAAAAGATAATCGATTGGCAATATCAATCATAGAACAATCGCTAAACCTTAACAAATTCTTTGCCATATTAATTTTTTTCTCACGTATATACGCACTCACTGAAGTCCCAGTTTCTTTCTTAAAAAGTCTTGATAAATAATTAGCAGAAACTCCTAATTCATCCGCTAAATCTTCAATCATAATACGTTCTTTTATATGGGAGTAAATATACTCCTTGCATGCATTAATATGCTTGGAATTTGTATTATTCCGAAAATATTTTCTCATTTTTTCAGTATAATCCATTACCATTTCATCATGTAAATTATGAACTTCTTCTACCGTATGAATATTATCCAATTTTTGTATATAAAAATCACTCAATCGAAATGCCTGCTCTAATTCCATACCATTCTGTCTACAAAGGCGAGTGATCATTGCTGTGGTAATGACAAAATGATACTTGAGATTTGTCACAGGATTTTTTGATAATATTCCTACTCCTTCTGTTTTCACAAACATTCCTTGTTCACAATTTTTTCTCACAGCATCCACATCACCATGAGCCACCGCATGATAAAATCGAAACTCTTCTGTAGGTTCTCTATGTTCTATTTCATCAATTTCATCTTCTGCTTCTAAAATAAGCCATTCATTTTGGTATGTCATGTTAAAGACCTCTTTTTTCATTCAATTGTATCATTTTACAAATTTTATCCATCTAAACTATATCATATTTTTATAAAACGTACAATATTTATCAAACCTACGACATCTCATTTTAATACCCTTACATTTAATTTATATCCTAAAATACGATTTCTGTTAAAAACTGTTACATAAAATGAACTATCTTGTTCTCTTATGAGCGACTTCCTTCTTTTCATATCTATTACAATAATTTATTCTTCTCTTTTCTTGAATTATACGCTCGATATTATCTTCAAAACACTTGAGAGCTACATAGAAACTATTATTGAAAAATATTAAATAGGTTTAACGCCTTTGCATCAATTCCACCTCTAAATGTATTCCAATAGATCGCTTGGGTTTCAAAAGCTAATTTTGCTTCTGCATAATTAGCCTTTGATATTTCAATCATATTATTTACATGCATATTATCATTTTTCAATTCTTCTATACCAAGATATCTATCAATGTTAAGTTGATAGAATAATAATACATCATATTCTTCTCTCATTTTACTATATATATACTCACGTTTATCTTTATTATCGATCCGATAATATACATTTTCATAAAATTGAGTGTTCTGAATCTCCAAACTATTCGCATTTTTCAAAAGCTGAGAATACTCTTGCTTATACATTAGTTTTATATCGCGTATAATCTCCCGCTTAATATCATTACTTGAAGCAACCTGCAAACATTTAGCATCTTGATCACCGTTTATTTTTCCGAATAAAGCCCAAACATATTTTCCTGATAAATCCTTTAAATTTTCTAATTTCTTTTTGACAACATACCCATCATCACTTTTATTAACCTGTAGTATAATTTCCAAATATTCTTTATCAAAATCTTTTATAGTTTTTTCTTTTATATCTTTATATTTCTCTTTCCTTATTATAGTCTTTTCATTAACATGATATACAATTTTCCCCAATTATCTTCCCTCCAACTCTTAATTTATCTTTAAATATATTACGCTGACCTTAACTTCACAGTTAATAATGTAACTATATAGATTAATTACAATAGACAAAATATTCTTTCATCACCTACCAACTTTACCATTTAAATTGGTAGCATCAACATATATTCTTCCCATAGTTTGAGCTGCCTTAATTTTATTATCAAGCATTTCTTTTAATGTGTATATCCCCTCTGTAATTAAAACTAAATCTCCACCGTCTATCAAAATAGTCCTTAATGCCTTTCCAATTGTTAATGCTTGTACTGAATCAGGTGAAAAACCATTTACAGAAATAAATATACCTCTTCCATACATCTTCCCTTCCACTTTAGCCGCAAATTGATAAAGACTATCAGATGCACTCCATTTATCATGCCACTTTGCTTCTATTATATAATGCTCTCCATCATATTTAATTGAACCATCAATTTGTTCCCCTACAATTTTAAACGGTTCTGTAACCTCTATACCTTCATTTAAAAATACTTTTTTTAAAAATTCCTCAAATAAATATCCTCTTCTTTGGTTATTTATTTCTTTCCCATCTTTATCTTTCCCACTAAACAAATTCAAAAAAATCTTTTTTAACTCATCTACACTAATGCCTAGTTCTTTCTTCTTTCTTGTTCTTTTTTCCGTTGCATTTCCTGTTTTATTTTATAATCTCTAATTTCTTGAAGTTGTTTTAAATGATTTATATTTCTTTTTGCTTCACTCTCATCCAATTTATTTAATTTTTGAAAATAATAAGGATCAAAATAATTCCATTCTGTTAATTCTTTTAGCATACACCTAAATTGGCCTATCCCTAAATCACTTCTCTTCTCTAAATTATAGAAAATTTTATCTACTATCTCAGCTCTATGTAATTCTTTATACTCACTTTCCACCAGTAGTTCTCTTGAAGTACAACCGATTTTTTTCATAAAATCCACTATATCTTTTTTAGGCCAAAAAATAGATAAAATGCATCCTCTCATGCAATCCATTATATCTTTAGGAAATCTAGTACCCATTAAAACTTATTACCTCCTTAATAACTAAATTTTCTCAATTCGCACCCCTGCTTCTCAAGCACATCTTCAACAAGTTGAATGACCTCATGTAAATATTGCTCCTGCTCATTTGTCAAATTAGGTATATCTGCTAAATTCGGAGCAGCTTCATCAAAGATATTCTCAATAATTCTGGCTCGTCTGTTTCGAGAGCCCGTTCCTGTTTCATAATATGCCTTTTCCCAACCATTATGTGGTTGTTCATCGGTCCACATTCTTTTTTTATTCAATTCTTTAAAACCAGTACCAATATTTCTTTTGATAACACGTTTTAACTCATCCGCAACTTCCTCACTAGTTTGCGCTGGGATAATACTTTCCGGCTGATTTATAAACACATTTATATTCTCTTGTACAATAGCAGCAAAATCAGAAAGTGGTTGTAACTCGCAGTATGACTCCTGTCCAAGTAAACCAAGTCTTCTTGACAGAGCTCGGATCCTTGACCAATGCTCTGTTTTACTCGTTATTGCTGAATATCCCGTTTTCTCAGCCCATTCCCTTCTAAACACTAACGTTGCTTCTTTAATATAGTAATATAATTTCAATGCTTCATATTTAAATTTCACATCATCGGTCGAAATATGTTTAGAAATGATAGCATCAGTTTTATTATGCAATTCTTCTAACCCCTTGGCTGAAATATTGCTAATTTTATTTTTTTGTAAATATGAAAAATATATACAATTTTCCAAAATTCTTTGTACTTCTGACTCAGAAAGTACAGTATTCTCTTGTTTGCGAAGAAATTGCAAATAATTTTTAAGTGTTGTTACTACATGCGCCTTTTTATCAACTATTCCCCTATAATTATTTCCCTCCACAAGATCCATCTTTGTAAATGCAAATACCAACTTATCCGCATATCCATATTCTATAAGTGATTTTAATGCCTCTTTAGCGTTTGCCATCATTGGATTTGCTGCACTATCCACAAAAACAATTACATCCGCTTTTGAACATCTACTTAATACACTGGATGGTATTGATGATGCATTAGTATTGTGTCCAAGCCCAATCCCATCAGTAAGAACTTCTTGTACAACCTCTTGTGCTCCATCGTCTACAAATGGTCCTTGAATACGAATAGCCTTTACCAAAGGCGTCAATAATTTCCCCCATGCCTTATGATTATCACTTACAAAAACCTTTGCGTTTTTAATGAACTCATCATATTCTGATGTTTCAAAATACCATCCATTCGGCCATATAGCTTTTGGATTAGTACGTTTTCCATTCTTCAATAAATCAAACTTTTTAATAATCACGGTAATAATATCTTCGATCACTAACAAAACATCATCATCGCCTAATATTTCATTCTCAATATCTTCAAACTTTTTTCCTGCATTCAAGTATTTATTTGCAATCTTCTCTACCCTATCTTTAATATCATACAAAAAACTTTCCTGCTCACTTTTATCAATATTATACTCCTGTGCAAATGATATATCCTGCTGTTCCTCTTCATCTACAAAATCATCATCTTCTTCATCGTTACAGTTTGCTTCTGGCATTCCTAATAAATATGAAAGCCTTGTAGCCATCTCCCTATGATTTAAAATTGTAGTTATCAACTCTATATCATCAATGTTTCCTTCCTCACATTTTTGATTCATAACATACTCAATTGCATCAAACAAATTATCCATTAAATCCGCTTCAAGCTCATTTCTTGATATAAACTGAACTGCCATCTTATAATCCGAACATTTTGTTTTAATAATTTCCATATCACAGGTTGTCGTTCTATTGGTCGATGTTGTAGGAAACGCTTCTTTTGTTGTGCCCATTAATTTCCTTAAAAGCGATGTTTTTCCAGATCCACTCATTCCAACAAATGTTTTTACAGGAAATCCATCTTCCAAAGTCTTCATTGGAATTATCTCCAATGCACTATTAAGCTCTATTGTATTTGGCATGCAATCATAAAAAGCTTCAACAACTCGTTTATCAAAGCGTTCCATAGCTTCTAATTTTCTAGATGCAACATGCCACTTCTCATCGCTTATCAACTCCTGTAACTGTTCTACAAGCTGAATCACTTCATTTTCCTGTGCTGTTCCTGCTCCTCTTTGTATCTTTTTACCACTCCCCCCAGAATCTTTTATCACTGGATGCCTAAAACTAAACACATAACTCTTTTTTCCATTTGGTATTCGATATGTAACTCTATTATTAGCCATATTGTTACTCCTTCCATTTTTTCATGTTGTGCCATATTCGTATTATACATTTTAAAAACACTTCTGATAACGCTTTTTTGGCACATCATTGGCACATCATTGGCACATCATATTTTGTTATAAAATAAGTCTAACAAATATATCCACTTCTGTCAACGCTCTATTGGTACATCATTGGTACATCATATTTTGTTGTTACATAGAATCTATTTCTGCGATTTACTATTGTAACCTCTCGAACAATATGATTACTCTCTATCATATAAATCAGAAATCCAGCTTCAAATTTTGATATCATATCATTGTCTTCATAATAGAAGACTGGCTAAAAGAAAATTAGTTGCCTGTCTGATATTCTGTCTCTAAAGCTATTTAACAAATAAAAAGAGTGCACTTATCGTTAAGTAGCACCCTTTTTCGTATATAACATGATAATTATGACAACTATGCATCTCCTTTATCTGATATCTTTTCCAATTTTTCTTTCTCAATTTCCCATTAAACGATATAATTTTGATCGCGATATTTTTTGGAGTCATACCTACGATCTCCCTAAACTGTTGAATAAAATGACTTTGTGAAGAAAAAAATAATCGATTTGCAATATCGATTATTGAATATTCATTAAACCTCAATAGATTTTTTGCCATATTTATCTTTTTCTCACGTATGTAAGTGCTCACTGAAGTTCCAGTTTCCTTCTTAAACAAACATAATAAATACTCCGAACTCCATTAAAAACAATGGATTCTTCGTTTGAAATTCTAAGAGTTATTCACATTAAATATATTTTTAGTTTCGCCAAGTACAGTTTACAAGGGACTACACAGGGTAGATATCTGATTGACCTGTTCGGGCTTATGGCTTCCACCGCCAGCTCGGCTCAACATCATAAACTTAAGAAAATTTACTATACTCTTAAAAGACATTTATAAAAATTTCTTTTTGTTAAGTCTATTTCATTAAAAAAGCTCACAATTCCCCTTTAAATAGAATGTGAGCTTTTTAAAAACTATTTTTTTGATTATTCTTGTATTTATTAGAGCTATTTTTCTTAGGAGCTTTACTTGGTAGCTTTCTTATTGGTAACACATAGCATCCCATCTCTTGTTGTAATTCTTCAAGTTTCTTTACTCGTTTTGTTGTTTCCGATTCTAAAAGAATCTTTATCATAGATTCCTTGAAAAGACCAATTGCTATATTTTCATTGGTATGCATAGGATATTTATTCCCATTATTCCTTCCAGCACTAGTGACTCCTTCATCTGCACTCTTCCTAATGTCTTGAATCATATTATAAACCAATATTTGAGCCCAAAAATCCTGATATACATAGATAGAAGCTTTTCCTGTTACACTTTCAAATTTCATTTTGTTTTTTAATGTATGGTATTTTTTTTCGATTTCCCATCTCTGATAATACAGATCTGCCAATTCTTTTGTATTGATCTCCTCCTCAAGATCTGTCATAAGTACAAGCTCATTTCCAGAAGGAAGTGTAGATTTTGAAATTCTTACTAGAGTTTCCTTTTTCTTTTTCAGACGCTCATATTGCTTAGGATGTCTCTTTTGTATTTTTTGTAGACGTGCAGAGGAATGCTTTAAAGAAACTCTCTCATCAGACGACTCCATCTGTTTACGTTCTGTTATATAGTCATTGGATGAAAGACGAAATACGTAATGAATTCCCTTCATTTCTAAAAAATCAATAAATTCTATAGATGGGTATCCACGATCAAAGACTACCAAGATTGGCTGTTTCATGTTCATTTCTTTTAAATGCTTTAAATTGCGTTTTGCCAATTCGTTTTCACTGACACCAATATGAGCAATTTCAATATCCAGATAAAAATGATTTAGAATATCATACATTCCACTTATCAAAGCCCGTACGCATCCTGTTTTAGAATATTGATTGTTGCTATTTCCAAACGTTTCTTTATTTTCTTTTGAATTTAGCACCTCTGCTTTACTACCATCAATAGCAAGCAGTAAATACCCTTTCCACAAGTTAGGTTCATTAGAGCAATAAAAATCCATTAAGTATTCACGATTCAAATAAGAAAAAATTTCAGGATTTAAACGTTTTCGCTGTTGTAAATATCCTTGTACGGATAACTGCATAGATACTTCCTCTTTTTCTTTAAAATACTTTCGAAGTTCAAAAGCCGTTGTAAGCCTTTTTTTTAGAAAGACAGCATAACAACATGTCTTTTAAAGGCATTTTACGTTTTCTACAAAAGGTATGACTTCCATTTATCCTTGCATAATTTATAAGTTTAGAATCATTTAATAAATCAGAAAGTTTTTGAAACCTTTTTTGTAAGATTGATTCATATGCATCCCTGTCTATATTTTATCATAAAAGAAGAAATTTGACTATTTATAAATAGATTCCTTCATATCCCCTTAAGTTTATGATGTTGAGTTCAACTGGTGGTTTGATATTAGCCCTCAAAAGGGTTATATTACTGCTTGCCCCAAAGGGCGGTATCGCAAGCACTTTTTCTGGTCCGCTATAAAGCGGTACTATTAGAATCTTCTTTTCTTGATTCTTCTGCTTGCTCTTTTATATATTTCTGTACAGCTTCATCGGTGATATTACCGATTGTTTCAACATAATATCCTCGTGCCCAAAATGCTTTATTCCATTTACTTTGCAATTCTGGATGTCTATCATAAATCATTAGTGTACTCTTTTCTTTTAAATATCCCATGAAACTTGAAACGCTTAACTTTGGTGGTATTGCTACACTAAGATGAATATGATCGATACAAACTGCTCCTGCAATAATCCCTACATTTTTATATTTACATAATGTACTGATTATTTCTCTTATGTCTTCTCTAATTTTTCCATATAGTACTTTTTTACGATATTTTGCAATAAATACAATATGGTATTGGCATTTCCATCGAGTATGTGATATGCTTCTATTGTCCATTTGGACCACCTCCTATGTTTGAGTTTGGCTTGCGACACCATTCTCAATATAACATAGGAGGCTTTTTATTCATATCCTCACCGTTTCCACTTACACTATTCGCCCCAGCATAGCTGGGGGATTAGACTTTTCATTTAGATACTCCATATTCTGCTGCAAGTGCTTTGAGAGTACGACCTTCTTCTAAATGGAGGCGTACGATTTTCTTTTTAAATTCTATTTTATAATGTGATCTCATTTGTAACATACCTCGCTTTCTTTTTCCTAATTATATCTTATTAGGTCGAGGTCTTACAACTATATTATATCACAACATTTTCTAGAAAAAAGGAGGTTTTGTTCACAATTTATTTACTAATATATTTGTTGTGAAAATAGACTATCATTGTTTGTCACTTTTATTATTCCAGAGTTCATGACTATCACCTCTCCAAAAACATTTAGCTACCTTATCATATTATATAGTAAACTTTTATTTATATAATTTTCCTTCATTATTTTCACAAATAATTTCTAACTCTCTACATTATTTTTCCTTTTTCTTAAAGCAAAAGGAAAAATAATACTAATTAAATTTATGCTACAAATAATACCAAATTCAATTAATAGTATTCTGCCAGATATACTATATCTCCCTTGGGAGACTTCTGCGCTAATCAAAAATCGTATTGGTTCAAGAAAAATGTTTACAACGATAATCTGTATAATTGTTAATATAGCCTTTTCTACTAATAAACTATTAATTAAATAACGTTTACTCATACCTATTTTCCATAATGCTGTATAATAATCCTTTTTTTTAATAAATAATATCATTTGTCCTAAAAGAACTAATAATACACTTGCAAATCCTACAGCTATAATATTGTTTATCAATATTACCTTTTGCTTGTCTATATATTCTTTAAAATAATTTGACAACTGTTGACTTCTCTCAATATATGCCGTTTTATCTTCATACAATATGGCATTCAAAATATCATTATCGATATGCCCACTTAATGTATAGGTTATTGGCATCTGGCTCTCTATAGTATCAATCCCATGAAGTTTCATATAGGATTCTAAAGAAATTCCTACTGTATCCTTATTACTTGCATCTTCATAGGTTCCTGCTATTTTGCATTGAACAGTTGTACCATTAAAAGAAATTGTTAATAGATCACCTTCTTTAAAATCAATCACATTTTTATATATATTATTTATATATATACCATTTTGAATATTAGACTCATTAGATGTGTGTTCATCTTCATATATTTCAATTCTCCTATTACTCAGTTCCATAACGCTTTCATGTTTATACATATCGGCAATATTGGGATTTATACAATCATCTACATCTATACCATTAACCTGAATGATTTTTATTTTACTAGTATAGTACTTTTCATATATCACATTTCTTTCTTTTAGGAGTTTTTTCACATTTGTATTTTCATATAAAGAGCTATATGATATACTCTCTGTTCCTATATTGGTACCCTCTTCTATTGGTGAATATAACATAGGTAATACGCTTAACAATATAGAAAGAATAACCAGACAAATATTTATTATATTTAAGGAAAAATAGGTAATTTTCCCTTCACTTTTCATATCTGTAATAAGCAAAAAACTCCTATCCTTACTAAATGAAATAATTTTTAAAGCAATTTTGGTCAAACTATTCATGAGCAAATAAAATATACCAAAAATAATACCAATACTAATAAAAAAAATGATACCTGCATAAGACTTCACATAAATACAAGATATTATCATCATATTTATAATAACAACTAATATTATCCCCATAGGTATATTCGTAGAGGCGCTTAAATTATTACAATCCATAATCTTTTTTATCTTAAATATAGGAATCAAAGAAAAAACTGCCGCTTCAAATAATATCAATAAAATTATGACTAAAGTATTTTCTAAAACTGAAAACGCTGTCAATCCATCAATTCCACCATTTTTCTGCAAATACCCTACCGCCATTAACACTCCAAAAGGTATTCCTCCAATAATACCTTTTATCACCATAGCATATATTTCTAATAACACTAATTTTGACAAATCAATTGTACGCATGCCAATTTTTTTAAAGATAAGAAAATCATCTTTCCTATCTAAAATAAAAATAAGAAATGACCATACCAAACAAACACTACTTATAAGCATTGCTAAATTAGAAATCAATTTAAGTATTGCAACTTGTATCTGTATTCTAGGAACAACTATGTCGGTCAATTCTTTTACAGTACGAATATCAAACGATGCACCAATATTTTCTTCCAATAGATTTATTTTTTCGGTATCTATTCCTTGAAAATACGCGGTATTAAAGGTATCATACTTCGGTAGCATTACATATACGCACCCCAATGTTTCCTGTGCAATTTCATACTCATTTCCTGCCACGCTAAAATATATGTTATCATTTAATATTTGTACGACTTTAAATTTTCTATCACTGTAATTGTTCGAGTATAATTTAATATATATCTCATCGCCAACACTAATATTTAGACGTTTTGCAACACTGCTTGAAACTACGACCTCACCAATATTCAAATGTTTAATCCCAAACTCTAAAACCAAGTCGGGGCGATTAAAAATAGTCATAGCAACTGTATCTTCTTTTCCATCAGCAATTAAATTACTATTATTACAGTATGCAAGTGTGTAATTATCTTTTCCAATTGTATTCTCTATGATTTTCAATTCTTTTTCAGTAAAGATATGTTCCAAGTATCCTTTATCTAGAATTTTTACATCTGCACCATTCATTAATCTTATCCGATCAGACAAAGTATTCTGATAGCTGTCTAATATGATCTGCATAAATAGCATAATAGCTACTGCTAATATTACTGAGAAAACACATGCGTATTTAAAAATAATATTCTTTTTAATACTTTTTCTGCTATACATCTGATATAACTCAAATACCATATAATATTACTCCTATTCTTTCAAGAACTTAATATAAAAGCAGTATTCATTCAAATGATCCATCTTTTAAAAAAAGTCTTCGACTACCATAAGAAGCCATCTTTTCATCATGTGTTACCAAAACTACAGTCGTTTGCATTTTCTCATTCGCATATTTAAGCAATTCCATAACTTTGATACTATTTTTACTGTCTAATGCTCCTGTTGGCTCATCTGCTAAAAGTATTTCTGGTTCGTTCATAAAGGCTCTTGCTATTGCTACTCGTTGTTTTTCTCCTCCCGACAAATAGGAACAATTTTCGTTCTTCTTATCATACATACCAACCAGATTCAACAAATAATCGATTTTATCATCATTACTTTTCTGCCTAGCAAATAAATTTGGAAGTCTTAAATTATCACGAACACTTATTGTTTGAATCAAATTAAAATCTTGAAAAATCATACCAATATGTTTTCTACGAAATATCAATAATCTATCTTCGTTTAGCTCATGCAAATTTTGACCTAATATACTCAATCGACCTGAATAAGATACATCCAATCCACCTAATATATTCAGCAGTGAACTTTTTCCACTTCCACTAGGTCCCATAACAGAAACAAATTCTCCCTTATAAATTTCCAATGATATGCCATCTAAAATGGTATATATGCCACTTGGATTTTTAATCACTTTTTTTAATTCATTTCCATCTATTATAATTTCCAAATATCTCACTCCTTACTATTTACTAACATTGAGTATAAAAAACAATTTTCAGATAAATCTTTATGATTTCCTTGAGCAATAATTTTCCCTTGATCCATCACGTATATATTTGGAATGTCAACAATTGCATTTACTCTGTGTGAAATCAAAATGATTGTCTTCGTTCCTGCTAGCTTTTTTAAAAGATTTATTATTTCATTTTCACTTTTCCCATCTAAATCTGAAGTTACTTCATCCAACAATAATATAGATGGATTCTTAATTAATACTCTTGCAATTGCAATTCTCTGTTGTTGTCCCCCGGATATTTCACTTAATTGAGTATCATATCCATGCGGAAGTGAATTAACAAATTCTGTCAATCCCACTTCTTCACAAATATAATCCAAAATTTTCTCTTCTACATTTTCATTTCCATATTCTAAATTTTCTCTTAAAGTACCAGAAAGTATTATAGGATGTTGTTGTACCATTCCAATATTTTGTCTCAAGCATTCTAAATTTATATCCTTTAAATTAGTATTCCCAATACATATATCTCCAGAATTTGGCTGATAAAATTGTTCTATCAATGAAAAAACAGTACTTTTTCCAGTACCATTTGCTCCAACAAGTACAGAAATATCCCTACTTTTAAATGTTGCAGAAAAATTCTGTAATACTTTTTTAGAATTCTCCAGATAAGAATAATTAACATTATTGAATACAATATTTTTATCCTGGAAAGAGTCTATATTTTCATTCCTTCCAATTTTTTCATCAGGTATTTCCAAAAACATTCTAATTCTCTCTAGAGAAATTTCAATTGTTCTAAATGCTACATTCATCTGTAATAACTCTCTAATAGCATTAAACATAAAACCAGAATAGCCATTAAAAGCAACATAAGATCCTATTGAAAAAGTTCCTGTTATTATCTTCCAAGTTCCATATCCTATTATTAACCAGTCAGAAATCGATGAAACTATAGAGTTAACCATACTTGAAAAAATTTCTAAAATAGTTATCTTCATATTATTTTTTTTCATCTGTTCTGTATACACCTTGAATTTATCTATCATTTTATATTCAACAACATAAGATTTCACCTCCTTTATACCATTAAGTGTTTTATTTAAAAAAGTATAATTTTCATCGCTTATTTTTCTCAATATGTCTGACTGTCTAGTAATTTTACTTCCACAAAATAAATTACCTATAAATCCCAATGGAAATGCCATTATCGCAATAAATGATAAAGAAATAGATAGCTTGAATAGAAAAAAAAGAGATACTATTAATGTAACCACAGCTACTAAAACTCCAATAATTTTAGATACAAAAAAATCTGAAATTGTTGTGGAATCCCCTTCTATTAATGAAATAATATGACCTGATGATAACTTTTGAAATTCCGTAATAGATATCTGATTCGCTTTACTATAAATATCTTCTTTTATTTTTTTCGTTATCTCATTATTCAACCAACTAGCCAAGTATGTTTCTGCTATATTAAAAATAGAAGTTCCTAAAAACAAAAAAAATAGTACACAAATAGTGTATAATATTTTCTCAAATCTTTGTGCAGTAACATAATCTATAATATCTCCCATAAAATATACTGGAAGTAATCCCATAACATTTCCTAACATAGTAATCACATAAAGTATTATAAATTTATTCTTATATGGTTTAATATAACGTATCAACAAATTATAATGTGCAGGTTTTCGCTTGTCTTTCAACTGAGCCACCTCTTTCAACAAATAAATTAAGGGGAGGAGATATATATACCTCCTCTCCAAATCAGATTATGAATATACTATTTCTTAATATATGTATAACCTTATATTGCACTTAATATCATACAACCTTTACAACTTGTACACTGTCCTTTACATCCTGTACACCCACCCTGGCATGGACACCATCTTGGCTGTACTGATGAAGAATATGTCATAGAAGATAATTTCATTTTACATCCCTCCTTTCTCAAAAATTCATCAGGACTAATTTCCTGGATAACTCATTACCTTACCTGAACAGTAACCACTACATGTACCACTGCATCCTGTACAAGATTTTGCACATGTAAATCCACATGTCCCCTGGCATGGGCACCATCTTGGCTGTACTGTAGCTGAATTCATCATTGAACTAAACTGCATAATATCACCATCCTTTTATATTTAATTAAGGTATCAAGTGCTTCCACTTATATCCATAATCTCAGAATTATTGATTTTCAACATAATGAACGCTTCGATTATTAAAATTGAGAACATAATTATCCCCTTTTTCTGGATCAAGCTCATATTTTTGAATGATTTCATCCCATGCAGCACGATATGCCAACATACTAGCTTTCAAATCATTTTTTATCTTTTCATACATTTCTGAATTTTCATTATAAAGTTCATTATTAGTAGATAATGTTTGTACTAAAACTTTTAGTGCATTTATATCTTCTATAATATCCATCATTCTTTCATTCTCTTTTTCATTTATTTTTGCCAATGTATTCATATTTACCTCCATCTTTAACAATAATGCCTTGTATATGGGTTGCATTGAAGTTCCTTAATTATAAGCTCCATCGGATCTAAATAATCGATTGGGAGTATATCAATACCTGCACCATATTCTATCTCTTCTTTATGCAGAAGTTGACTTAATTTCATAGAAATATTCCTTTCAATATGACTTTTAATACATTCAGCAGTACCAGGTGTATTAAATTCTCTTGTCCTTTTTTTATTAGATAAAACACATCTATTACAATGATAAGCATCACATTGTTTACATAAAGGTGCATTTGATAAACTTAGCATATCCACAAGTTTAGTGTTTATGAATCCAGTTTCTATATCGCCCACATAATTCTCTGGATTATCATAATAAAAAGCTGGACAAACATATAATTTTCCATTCGGCGCTAATGCATAATTATCAACACCACAATTACAGTTATTCATTTCGTTTATAAATAAACGATCTGTTAATACATTCACTTCTTTAAATTCATTTTTTCTAAGATATATTATCAATTCTTCCGAAATTAATTCTAGCTGTTTTTTATAAATATCAGAATATTCCTTCTGGAAATCAAATTTAAAAATGATATTTATTCTCTGACAACAAGAAAATAAACTACTAACCATTTTTGCCAAGTTAGGAAGTGAATCTTTATAAACATTTAATAAAACTATTTCATTTCCTTTAAATCTAGCAATTTCTTCAGGTTCAATAACAATGTACTTATCATAATTTAAGTAGGGAAGTTGAATATCATTATTGCATAACTCGATTCGAGAAATGGATGATAATTTATCTAAATCCAATAAATTTTCCTGCGTTCTTGAATTTAAAATAATTGGTTTATAAAAATTCTTTTCACAGAAATCCAATCCCTTTTTAGCAATTTTTTTGTCCATAACTATTTCTGTATTACCATTTGATAAATAATTGCAACATTCTACGGCATCATCACTCATGATAAAGTACAAATGCTTTCTATTTAACAATGGATATTGTCGATCAATTCCTTCTTCTTTTCTTAATCTATCCCAGTAGTAGTTATTTGCCCTAACTCGGGCTTTATGCATTTTACAGATATATGTAGCTCTAGTATAAATTGTATCCTCTGTGGCACAGTCATAATTACATCCCTGACACCATCCGCAACCGCTTGCTATTTCACATTTTAAACACTCCTCATTGCTTATTGCTCTGGTAGACAATGCTAAAAATGGTCTTACCTTATCATGCTCAATCCCCGTTTCAACATTCCCAATTGAAACACCATTTTTTTCACAAAGTGTAAAGTCTGAAAAACGTAAACATGGATAAAAATTTCCATTTGCATCTATTGCAAGCATTCTTCCAGTTCCACAATAATTGGAGTTAATTGTTGTACTATCATTTGGCATTCCAATACGATCATCAAATAATGTACAATTAACTTTATCCCATAATTTATTGTCAATAATATAGTCAGCTAATTCCCGCAACTGTTCTTCAAAAATAACATCATCTCCCTCTTTCCATGCATCTTCAAATACTACATTTGCAGGAATAATTGAGAGTCCTCTTTCCCACAGGTGAACGATACTTTCTTTAAGATATATCAAATCCTCACTTCCAAAAGTCACCTTTGTGGTCGAGTTAGGAAAATCGTCCATCCACTGTGCTAAGTTTTTGGAAACATCATCATATGAACCTTTACCATTTTGGTAAACCCTATGCATATCATGTTTTCTTTTTGTTCCATCAATAGTAATTCCTATATTCAATTTTTCTTTATTCTTTTTTATGAATTTCTGCACTTTAGGCTCATTATATAACGTACCATTTGTACCTATATTAATTCGATAATTCTTAGCCCACTTGTGTCCCATTTTATATGTTTTGATTTTAATATAATCCATTATTTGATCTATTAAATCAATTTCTAATAAGGGTTCTCCACCGATAAAATCCCATAATACCGCTTCAGCAGAAAAAATTTGTTGATTCTCCAGCAAATAATCCACCGCTTTCTGTGCAGTTTCAAATAACATTCTATGTTTATTATTTTTATGAATCTGATAGCAATAAGAGCACCTTAAATTGCAATCTTCAGTTACAATAAATGTGACCTCATATGCTTTTCCATCTTTCCATTGGCTAATTCCTGATCCCATTAAATAATTACCACTGCTCATTATTCAATTTTCCTCCTTACCTCACAATTTTTATAAAGCCCTATAATCAACATCAGAGATAAAACTATATGAGAGTAAATAATTCCTATATATAGAAATCTCATTTTTGTCCATATACCAAAAATCAAAATCAATATTTGAACTATCAATATTCTCATAGTAATTTTATGATACTCCATTTTTTCTCTATCATTTAATCTTTTATTCACTGAATCAACAGGTGACAAGATAAATATACACAATTGAGAAAAAATCAGAATAATATATGTGTTATCATACATAGAATTTTTAATATTCATATAAAAAAAGATACATAAAAAAACTATTATTAATGTTGATATAGCTCTACATGTTTTCCAGTGTTCTGCATGATATCCACCTGAAAATTGTCTTAGAGGAATATATGCACATAGAAAACATACAACCAAATTTAATTGTCTAAAAAACAAACCTATAACTATAGCTATAGCTATATTAATACATTCTTCTACAAGAATTGTATATGCATAAATGTATATATCTTTTTCATGTTCCAATATACTTCTATTTTTTATTTGATACTCTAATATTCTATTTATTAAAACTTTCATTATTTCTTGCCATTTTCTTTAGATTTTCGGGTACTTTGGGTTGATGATGTACCCATACACATGTACTCTCAACAGATAACATAGCTAAACACAATGCGATTGCATTAATCCCTTTTAAAATTTTTGTAAAAATATCCTTTTTAAAATCATTATTCATATTTTTCTCCTTTCTTAACTAAAATATTATTGTATTAGCACCTTATAGAATTTTTATTCATAATACATAAATAATTAAAATTAAATATTAAACTAAAAATAATGATAATATTATTGAAGTAGACATTATCTTTTTAATAGCAATATATTTTTTATATTTAAGAATTTTATTTTTAAATAAAATATTCTAAATACTACTACAAAAATATTTATCTGTTTATTATCAATAAATTTTATTATTTTATACTATAAACTATTAAAATATTCAATAGTTATACCAAAATAACATATAAATCGGAAATTTTTGCATTTTTTTTTGCAAAATAATATTCTTCATTCGTAACAATTAAATAAAATAGCATATATAGTCAAGACCACCGGCTTAGCCGGTGGCTTGATTTGACCCTATAAGGGTCATT
>CAJMOB010000027.1:0-43950 GCA_905214925.1 uncultured bacterium
AGCAGAAGTTTTAATGTGTGAAAGCGGTTCTGCTTTTGGAAAGGCATATTTTGAAGCAAGATTTGCCGTTGATATTTTTAAAACGGCTGCTGGAGAGTGCCGAAGAATTTTTGGAGAATTACAACAACAAATCCCTGGAGAAATCTCCATGATGCGCAGACTCCCTCTTGGAGTCGTAGCAGGAATTGCTCCATTTAACTTTCCATTAATATTGGCACTAAAAAAAGTAGCATTCGCTATTGCAGCAGGAAATACCTTTATCTTAAAACCAGCAAGCGCAACCCCAGTATCTGGAGTGATGATTGCAAAAGCCTTAGATGCCGCTGGACTTCCAGCAGGAGTTTTCAATCTAGTACCTGGATCTGGTGATGTAGTCGGAAATCGTCTCATCGAAGATAAGCGAGTGAAAATGATTGCATTTACTGGTTCAACAGAAGTTGGAAGGAATATTGCAGCAAAAGCATCTACTTTATTTAAAAAATATTCTTTAGAAATGGGCGGAAAAAATCCCCTCATTCTCTTAAAAGATTTTGACGTAGAACAAGCAATAAAAATCGCAGGATTTGGAGCGTTTTTCCATCAAGGTCAGATTTGTATGTGTACATCAAGAATTATTGTAGAGGAACCTATCTATAATGAATTTTGTGAGAAATTCACAGCCTATACCAAAACTATGAAAGTAGGAGATCCTCATCAAAAAGATACCATTATAGGTCCTTTGATTAAGAAAGAACAGTGTGAACACATCGATAGTCAAATAAAAGATGCCATTGAAAAAGGAGCTATTCTAATGACAGGAGGTACACATGAAGGAAATTATTATCAGCCAACCGTTTTAAAAGATGTAACTCCAGATATGCGTATTTTCTATGAAGAAAGTTTTGGTCCAGTCACTTCCATTATCAAAGCCAAAAGCCCAGAAGATGCCGTCCGCCTATGCAATGATAATGAATATGGTCTATCCTCTTCTTTATTGACAAATGATCTTTCAAAGGCAATGGAATTATCTTTATTGATTGAGGCAGGCATGGTACATATCAATAATGCAACCGTTGCTGATAACTCCACCGTTGCATTCGGAGGAATAAAAAATAGTGGAGTTGGTCGAGAAGGAGGCACTTACTCTATAGAAGAATTTACAGAACTCAAATGGATTACCGTACAGTATAAACAAGCGGCACTTCCTTTTTAATAAACTTCTTAATAAACGTTTCTACAAGATATCATAACAGAATAGAATAGAAAACTTTTTATGGGCTGTTACAAAATCGATTGTTTCTATTAATATATGAATCGCTTCTAAATATTGTTTTTTATTCTCCATGGAACAAACTTTTTTGTGTTTACAAATATTTCTGCTTGCCTTATCCTTCCCACACAAATACAAAGGAGTGTATGAATCATTACTGACTCATACACTCTTTTGTCTTACTCCCCTTATCTTCTATTGTTCCTTTATCTAAACTGAGGGCTCCCAATGCTATCAAAGTGACTGCCAAACCAACTAAGGCTAATACCGTTGGAACTTCTCCGAAGAAAAAGACTCCAAAAAATGTGGCCGCTACTGGTTCACATGAACATAAAATAGAGGCTTTTCCAGCTTCCATATAATTTAACGCCACCGTATAACAGGTATATGGAAATACGGATGTAAATAAGGAATGTAAAATCATAAAACCTGACATTGTAATCGGATCGTCTTTTACAATCCCTATTAAACTTCCCCAATCTGTAAATGGTAATAGAGCAATCCCAATGGCTAACATACTATAAAAAGTAATGGTAAATGCTTGATAGCCTTTTTGCATCGCAATTTTACTAAATAGACTATATAATGCATAAAATACAGCCCCCATTGTTCCTATTATAATTCCTTTTACCGTCCACTTCATCCCAGAAGCGCCTTCTAAAACTCCACTACAAAGCACGCAACCGATAATAGCAAATATCATGCAGACTACTTTTCGCATTGTAACCTTCTCTTTGAAAAATACAGCTGCAAAAAACACAACAAAAACAGGTGCAATCGTAAGAAGTACCGCAGATAATGATAACGTCAACTCTTCAATGGCCATATTATAACAAAGGTTTACTCCTAGCGTTCCAAGAATTCCAGAACAGATAAATACCCATACATCTTTTAATCGAACTCGAAATAGTTCCTTATTAAAAAGCAACATTCCAATTGCTAAAATGATAATAGCCACATAAGTTCTTGATGATACAACCGTATAACTATCCATCCCCCTAGCACTTAATTCTCTTACAAAAATTCCAGCGGACCCAAAGCATATACCTGAGAATACTGGAAAAATTTGAATGAATTTCTTTAACATCCTCTCTTACTCCTTTTACTTCTACTTTTTCCCATCTATCCTTTTAAAGAGCCTTCTTTCCATGATAGCCAACAACAAAAAATATCTCATTCTTTTTGAGCACCTACATTATTATTTAGCCTGACTATTATTGTATAATAAGATTACTCATATTTCCAATATTTTTTATAAAATTGTACTATTTTGGTATATTGTTTTTAATAATTAAATCTATCATAGAGTTCTACTAATTAACTAATTGTTTCACATAAAAAATAACAGGTAACCATATCGATTACCTGCTATTTTCCATAGCTCCACTTTTTATTTTAATCTTGTACCATCCTTAAAAGCATTCCCAACTTTTTCACCTAATTTTAAATACGCATAGTTTACTGGATCCAATGTAATGGGACTTAGCTTCGCTGGATCAATCTTTCCATCGGTAAGAATTGATTCATCGGCACTCACATTGATAATCTCAGCAATCATAATATCGGTTTCCTCATCATAACTCTCCAACTTGCACTCTAGCGTAAGTGGTAACTCTTCAATGATTGGTGCATCTACATTTTCACTCTTTATCGTATGAAATCCTGCTCTTTCTAATTTATCTGGCACTGTATTTGCAGATACCAGTCCTACATAATCAGACTCTACCACATGCTTTTCATCTGCCATGCTAACAGTAAACGCTTTTTTTGCTAAAATATTTTTTACTGTCTTATGCTCTGGACTCAAACACACTGCAATTTTTTTATGATCACAAACTCCTCCCCAAGCTGCATTCATGGCATCAGGATTTCCTGCTTCGTCATAGGTTGCAATAATTAACACTGGCTGTGGATATAAAAAAGGTTTTGCTCCAAAATTCTTTCTCATGAAATATTCCTCCGTTTCATAAAGTCACATATTTTATATTTATTATTTTATCATGATAATTTTAAAAATTATCTTTCATCCTACTTCTTTATTACTTCTTGCGTTCTTCTACCATTTTAACAAACCATGAGAGTTACATATATTTATTACTATAAATTTTTTTCATAAAAAAGTACAATGTTCTTTTTGCATTATGCTATAATAAAAATGCATAGTGAAATTATTAGGAGGACAATTTATGATAGAATTAAACCAACTGGCACAACTAATTGCCATTGCTAACTATGGCACGTTATCAAAAGCATCTGAAGAATTACACCTATCACAACCCGCTCTTAGTCGTTCTATGCAAAAATTAGAAGCTAATTTAAATGTTACCTTGTTTTCTAGAACTAAAAATAAGATTGCATTAAATCCTGCTGGTGAAATCGCTGTGACTTATGCAAAAAAGATTATGAGCGATGTAGATAGTATGACAAAAACACTTCAAGACTATGAAAAAAGTCTTCGGACATTGACGATTGGCTCTTGTGCACCAGGTCCATTATGGAGTTTAACTTCCCATATGATGCGACTTTTTCCAAATATGACGATTACAACAGAAATGGACGAGCCAGATACAATCATTAATAAACTATATAATAATCTTTATGATATTATTATCACAACATCTCCGATTCATGACTCACAAATACTATCAAAAAAATATTGTGATGAAGTCTTATCCATTACACTTCCTATATCACATCCACTTGCAAGTAAAAAAGATGGAATTTTTCTTAGGGAACTTGATGGAGAAACGATGCTTTTATATACAGAAATAGGGCTCTGGGAAAATTTAGTGAATACCAAGATGACAAAGACAACTTTTATTCGGCAAAACGAACGACTTGCCTTTCAAGAATTAATAAAAGCCTCTACTCTCCCTTCTTTTACAACTAATTTGACTTCAGAACCTAATGATATTTTAAACAATCGTATTATTCTTCCAATTCTTGATGAAGATGCAAAAATCACCTTTTATTGTAGTGTAAAAAAAGAAAATAAACGATTCCTAGAAGGGATCATAAACTAAGCACTAAAAGATTTTATTATGTAAGTATACTAAAAGCGCGCTAAAAGTGTACTAGATGAGATCTACTCCTACTTATCTTTCTTTTAGAAGTAAGTCTCATCTGACTTTCCTATGATTCATACACTTCCTAGCTACTCAATATTACGTTAACTAAAATATTTTTCTTGATATAGGTTTTCTGAACAAACTTACTAGCTTTCCATTATTCCTTTAACTCTGCTCTTCTTATATAAGAGCGCACAACTTCACAAGATGCATGGAATTTTTCCAGTTCACTCTCAGTAAGACGAAGGGAAATAACTCCTTCCATCCCATTTTTTCCAATAACAGCTGGCACACCTATCATGATTTCTTCTTCTCCATACTCGCCTTCTAGTAACGCACATACAGGAATAATTTTCTTTTCATCATAGAAAATCGCTTTACAAATGTCGGCTACTGCTGCTCCTATTCCAAACTCGGTAGAACCTTTTCCAATGACAATCTCCATGCCAAGCTGATGAGTTCTATCAAGCAATAATTCTTCTGTCACTTTGCCATAAACTTTTGGTTTCTCCTCTTGTAACTCCAAAAGAGGTTTTCCCATAAAGGAAATATGAGACATTGGAACCATAGAAGAATCCCCATGTTCTCCTAATGCAAAACATTGAATAGAATTAACCGCAACTCCTGTTAAACGATGTAATGTCAATTTAAGACGAGCCGTATCCAAAGAGGTTCCTGTTCCAAAAATTCTATTCTTTGGCAAGTCTAAATGCTTTCTTGCATAATTTACAATGACATCACATGGATTTGTAATAGAAATAAAATAACCTGAAAACTTTGTCTTATTTAATTTCTCAATAACATCCTTCATCATCTGAATGCTATCATCTAACATATCAAGACGAGTTTGACCTTTCTTTCTTGACATTCCAACAGCGTTGACAATGATATCTGCATCATTACAATCTTCATATCCACCTGCTCTTACTACCGGAGTTCTACTCATAAATACCGTAGCATCCGCCACATCTTTTGCTTGTGCATCTGCTTTTCCTTCTACAATATCAATTAGTACAATCTCATCACAAATCCCAACTTGCGCTAAATTTAGTGCACACATAGAACCCACATGTCCCGCACCAATAATTACAATTTTACTCATTTTTTACTCCTTCCCAACGCCTTTACCAAATCCTTCTTGAAAATTTGAAATTGAATTGAAATTTTACAAAATGTTTCCATCAAAATTATGGAACATCCTTATTTTTCAAGAAATTATATCATATACGATTCTTTGTAAAGGCTTTCTTTCTATCATACCACAAAAAACCAAAATGAAATAATTATTTTTAAAAATCGCAAAATGATTATTTAAAAAGACTCTATAATGAGTAACTGGCTATCAAATCCAAACAAAAAAGAAGCCCTATACTAATTACTTAGTATAGTAGCTCCTTTGACATAAGGTTAGAGTATTTTATTGATAGGACTCCGTGCCAAGAACTAACTTGACACAGAGTTGAAAAGGAAGAGCAAATTATTTTCCGTAATAAGCTCTTAAATATAATTCCTTAATTTCGCTCATTAATGGATATCTTGGGTTAGCCCCTGTACATTGATCATCAAATGCTTGCTCAACCATTTCGTCTAATGTTTCCAAGAAGTAGCTTTCATCTACTCCATATTCTTTAATTGATTTTCTAACTCCAACAGACGCTTTTAATTCTTCAATTTTTTCAATTAAATTCTTGACAGATTCATCGTCATTCTTTCCACCAAATCCACAGAAACGTGCACATTCTGCATAGCGTTCTTTTGTATGTGGATATTCATATTGAGAGAATGTACCCATCTTAGGTGGGCAATCATTTGAATTAAATTCTACTACTAAGGAAATTAACAATGCATTTGCAATACCGTGTGGTAAGTGATGGAATGCTCCTAATTTATGTGCCATAGAGTGACACACTCCTAAGAATGCATTCGCAAATGCCATACCTGCCATACAAGAAGCATCTGCCATTTTTGCTCTTGCCTCTACATTTGAACCATCATTGTAAGCGATTGGCAAATAATCAAATACATTTTTCATCGCTTTTAATGCTAAACCATCTGTATAATCAGATGCTAAAATTGAAACATATGCTTCTAACGCATGAGTTAAAACGTCTACACCAGATGCACTTGTTAATCCTTTAGGCTGAGTCATCATATTATCTACATCAACAATCGCCATATTTGGAAGCAATTCATAATCTGCTAATGGATATTTTACACCTGTTTCCTGATCCGTAATAACCGCAAATGGTGTTACTTCTGAACCTGTTCCTGAAGAAGTTGGGATAGCTACGAAGTAAGCTTTTTCTCCCATCTTAGGGAATGTATACACTCTCTTACGAATGTCCATAAATCTCATTGCTAAGTCTTGGAAATCTACTTCTGGATGTTCATACATTACCCACATAATTTTACCAGCATCCATCGCAGAACCACCACCTAATGCTAAAATAACATCTGGTTGGAATCTTGTCATAGCGGCAGCACCTTCCTGTGCATTTGCAAGTGTTGGGTCTGGTTGAACATTAGAAAATACTTCATAACAAATACCCATTTCATCTAATTTATCTGTAACTGGTTTTGTATATCCATTCATATATAAGAAGGAGTCAGTTACGATAAATGCTCTCTTCTTTCCTAGTACTGTTTTTAATTCATCAAGAGCTACTGGAAGACATCCTTTCTTGAAGTAAACCTTTTCAGGTGACCTAAACCAAAGCATATTTTCTCTCCTCTCAGCAACTGTCTTAATATTAATTAAGTGTTTTACACCTACGTTTTCAGATACAGAGTTTCCACCCCATGAACCACAACCAAGTGTTAATGATGGTGCTAATTTAAAGTTATAAATATCACCAATTCCACCTTGTGCTGCTGGTGTATTTACTAAAATACGACAAGTCTTCATAGCATTTGCATGCTTTTCTAACTTTTCTCTTTCATTTACATTTATATAAATAGAAGCTGTATGACCATATCCTCCGCCTGCAACTAAATGTTCAGCCTTTTCAATTGCTTCATCAAATGTCTTTGCTTTATACATTGCCAGAACCGGAGATAACTTTTCATGAGCAAATTCTTCTGAAATATCTACAGATTCTACTTCTCCAATTAAAATCTTAGTATCAACAGGAACATCAACTCCTGCTAACTTTGCAATTGTATGAGCAGATTGACCTACAATCTTAGCATTTAATACACCATCAATAATAATTGTTTTACGAACCTTATCAATTTCGTCCTTGTTTAAGAAATAACATCCTTTATCTACAAATTCTTTCTTAACTTCTTTATAAATAGGCTCTAATACTGTTACAGATTGTTCAGATGCACAAATCATACCATTATCAAAAGTCTTTGAGTGAATAATAGAAGATACTGCCATCTTAATATTTGCTGTTTCATCAATAATAACTGGTGTATTTCCTGCACCTACCCCTAAAGCTGGCTTTCCAGAAGAATAAGCAGCTTTCACCATTCCTGGGCCACCTGTTGCTAAAATAATATCAGCATTGGCCATAACTTCATTTGTTAACTCTAATGATGGAACATCAATCCAGCTAATTAATCCTTTTGGTGCTCCTGCCGCTTCTGCCGCTTCCTTTACAATGCTAGCTGCTGCAATTGTAGAAGCCTTTGCACGTGGATGCGGACTAATAATAATAGCATTTCTAGTTTTTAAAGCAATTAATGTTTTGAAAATCGCTGTAGATGTTGGGTTTGTTGTTGGAATTACTGCTGCAATTAAACCAATTGGCTCTGCAATCTTCTTAATTCCAAATGCTTTATCTTCTTCAATAACACCACAAGTTTTTGTATCCTTATATGCATTGTAGATATATTCTGCTGCATAGTGATTTTTAATTACTTTATCTTCAACAATTCCCATACCGGTTTCTTCCACTGCCATCTTGGCTAATGGAATTCTATTCTTATTCGCTGCAGTTGCTGCTGCAAGGAAAATCTTATCCACTTGTTCTTGTGTAAATGTTGCAAATTCCCTTTGAGCCTGACGTAGCTCTTCCATTCTCGCTTTTAAAGCTTCCACACTATCTACGATCTGAGGTGAAACCATATCTTTTTTTGTCATATCTTTTTTTGCCATATCTTCTTCTCCTCTTTTGTTCTAAGAAATTGCTTTATAAAACACACTAAAATTAAACTGTGTTCCTTTGATATTTTTTTAACTTTATTGTTATTTTTTTGTCATAGTCGTATTGTATTTCATTGTTAAATAAATGTCAATTGTTTTTTTAAAATTTTTATATCCAATTTCTTCCTATTTTTATACTGCAATCTATTTATTTTTATTATATTTATATTTTTTAATCTAGATAATTTGAATTTAGTTCCATTATTTTCTTGTTTACCTTTTCCATCATTTGTTAATTAAATATCATATTTTTGTTTTAGATTACGTTTTTTACTATTTGTAGAGCAAAGTGTGAGCCCCACACTCTTAGGAACTTTAGATTTCTTCTAACAATGTACACTTTGTCGTAGGCGAGCAGTTTACTTAGTAAAAATTTCTTCTCTAAAAGCTGCCTTCCTTTCTACATAGTGCTTTTTATGTGATAGGAAACACCATCTCCTATGAAATAAAAAAGGTTCTATCATACTAATTTTCTTAGTATATAGAACCTTTTACTTTAATATATGATTTTTTTAGTAAATATTATCTTTCTTCTCAACTTAATGTAATTTCTGTAGCTTTACAAATTTTTTTTAAATGCTTTTCGGCAATAATCCAGTACACTTCCATCCTGATCAACGGCACCTTCTGTTGTCATATTAACTTCTAATCTATTTTGCACCATAGACGAATTCGTAATAGAAAATTAAACTCTATGCATAATGCTGAATAAAATCTTTATTCAATTCCCATTAAATCACAAAGGGATAATATATAAATTTGACCTGCATTTATTACGTCCTCAATATCCACATTTTCATTATAAGAATGAATTCCTTCTGTATTGGAAGGTCCATATTGTATTGTTGGTATTCCCTTTGCACGATATTCTCTTGCATCACTTGATGCCCATTGATATGCTGGTATTACATCTATTCCCCAAAGTGCTTCTGCATTTTTCTTAACTGCTTGTACAATAGCTTCTTCTTCTTCTGTGTAATTACCCTCACTATTCCAATGATACTCGCATTCAATTCCTTGCGTTCCCTCTAAACATTGATTTACAACATCGATAATTTCTTGATGCTCTACTCCAATTGGAAGACGAACATCAACTGTAGCTTCACAATAATCTGGAACCATATTCGGTCTTGTACCTCCATGAATCACACCGACATTGGCGGATACATGATTAATAACTTCTCCTACTCCTGCTTCACCAATTTCTTGTTCTGCAATCATTTTTGAATTTTTTAAGGCATTTGCCTGACTTTCTTTATAATGCCCCTCAATTTTTGTTAGAGCTTGTAATCGTTCTAATACTTTACTTAATTTAATAATCGCATTGTCTCCTTTAAATCCTCCAAGACTTCCATGCGCAGATTTTCCATAGGATTTTAAAATCAAATGCAATCCACCTTTTTGTCCAATTTCAATTGTGTTATTGGAAGTTGGCTCTGCAATTAAACAAGCATTTGCTCCATCAGCATATCCATTTTCACAAAGCCAACGAGAACCATACTCTCCTCCACTCTCTTCATCGGATACGATATGAAGTCTTATATTCCCATTTAATGTTGCCTTTGACTCCACTAAAATCTTCATAGCGAATAATAAACCGGCAACTCCTGCTTTCATATCAGAAGTTCCACGTCCTAAAATCAATGTGTCTGTCACTTCTCCTGAAAATGGATCAAAGTTCCATTGATTTCTATCTCCTGCTGGAACGACATCAACATGGCCATTTAAAATCACACTGAATCCTTCTTCTTTCCCTATTTTAGCGAGTACACAAGGATAGTCTTCATTACATGCAACTTCTTCGCACACAATTCCTGCATCTTGTAAATATTTTTTTACATAATCAACAACTTCTCTTTGTGTGCCTGTTGGATTTTCACTTGGAATTTGAATCAATTCTGAAACAAGCTGAACCAATTCATCACTTTTACTTTTTGCTAATTCAAATATTTCTTGTCTTGAAACGCTCATATTTCACCCTACTTTCTTATTCCTTATCATATAAAAAACAAGCAACTTGATGTCCTTTTTCTACTTCTTTTAATTGTGGTATGTTATTTTTACACTCTTCCTTACAGTGTGGGCATCTACCTGCAAGCGGACATCCAATTTGATCACCAATTGGACTTGGAATCTCTCCTTTTAACACAATTCTCTCTTTCTTTTCAAATGGAGATTCTTTTGGTATTGCAGATAATAATGCCTTTGTATATGGATGAAGTGGGTTGTCATAAATTGTTTTTGCATCGCATAATTCCACAATTCTTCCTAAATACATAATGGCAATTCTATCACTAATATGCTTGATAACACCCAAATCATGGGAAATAAAAATATAAGTTAAGTTATGTTCTTTTTGTAAGCGATTGAATAAATTAAGAACTTGTGCTTGTACGGAAACGTCTAATGCTGAAACTGGTTCATCACAAACAATTAACTTCGGATTCATAGATAATGCTCTTGCAACGTTGATCCTTTGGCGCTGTCCTCCTGAAAACTCATGTGGAAAGCGATGTGCATGATGAATATCAAGTCCAACTTCTCTTAATAATCCCAACACTTTTTCTTCTCGTTCTTTTTTATTAGGCATTAATTTATGTACAAGAAGAGGCTCCTCAATCAACTTAAACGCTGTCTTTCTCGGATCTAAGGAAGAATAGGGATCTTGGAATACCATTTGAATATCTCTTTTTAATCGCTTTAATTCTGAACCCTTTAATTGAAAAATATTTGTTCCATTGTATTCGACAACACCTTTTGTAGCCTTATGTAGTTGGATAATGGTTTTTCCAAATGTAGACTTTCCACATCCAGACTCCCCAATCACGCCTAAGGTTTCCCCTTCATAAATATCAATTGACACATCATTTAGGGCATGAAGCACTTGTGGCTTTTCTCCGAACTTATTGGCTTTTAAGGTAAATTCCTTTGTCAGATTTCTCACTTTTAATAATACTTTTTTCTCATCACTCACTCTGATTCACTTCCCCTCTGACTAAAGTATTCTCCTTATTTTGTCTATGACAAGCAACAAAATGTCCTTCTTCTACTTCCACAAGTGGTGGTTCTTCTTGTTTGCACTGTTCTGTTGCATAAGGACAACGATTATAAAAATTACAACAATTTCCTGTTAACCGTAAATCTGGTGGTGCACCTGGAATCGCATTTAACTCTCCCTTCTTTTCTTCAGAAAGTTTTGGCATAGAATCCAAAAGCCCCCATGTATATGGATGTAATGGTTTTTGATACAAGTCTTTTGTTGTGGCATACTCTACGGTGTGCCCTGCATACAACACCATAACTGTATCACACATTTCCCATACAACGCCTAGATTATGTGTAATCAAAAGAATCGAGGTGTTGTATTCATCTTGTAATTCTTTTAACAATTCTAATACTTGTGCCTGTACCGTTACATCAAGGGCTGTTGTTGGTTCATCCGCTATCACCATTTTGGGTTTACAACATACTGCCATAGCAATAATAACTCTTTGACACATACCACCAGAAAGCTCATGTGGATAAGATTCCATTCTTTTTTCTGGTTGTGGAATCCCAACCTTTTTTAATGCTTCCACTGCAATATTCCATGCCTCTTTTTTGGAAACATCTTGGTGAGCACAGATCATTTCTACCATTTGATTTCCAATTTTAAACACTGGATCAAGACTTGTCATCGGATCTTGAAAAATAACTGCAATATCTTTTCCACGAAAATCTAATAACTCTTTTTTTCCTAATTTTAAGACATCTTTACCATCAAAATGAATCTCTCCACCTACAATTTTCCCAGTTCGAGGTGGTAGTAAACGAATAATAGAAGAAGAGGTGACACTCTTTCCAGAACCTGATTCTCCCACTATTCCCATTGTCTCTCCCTTTTTTAAGGTGAAACTAACACCATCTACTGCTTTTGCCACTCCACTCGCAAGAAAAAAGTAAGTTTTTAAATCTTTTACTTTCAATAATACTTCACTCATAAAAACTCCTTTTATACTTCTTATTTCTTCATTTTTGGATCTAATACATCACGGATTCCATCACCAAGTAAATTAAATCCTAATACTGTAATTAAAATAAATAGTCCTGAAATTGTTGCTACATGAGGCGCTGTATTTAAACAGTCTTTTCCCTGTCTTAAAATACTTCCCCAAGATGACATTGGTGTAGCAATTCCAAGTCCTAAAAAACTAAGTGCAGCTTCTGAAATAATTGCCCCTGCAATGTTTAATGTTGCATAGACGATAATTGGAGAAATTGTATTAGGTAAAATATGTGAAAATAACATTCTTGTATTGGAAACCCCAATGACACGGCCGGCATTACAATACTCTTCATTTTTTACAATATGTACTTCTCCACGAACAACACGAGCAAAACTTGGAATATTTCCAATACCAATTGCAATAATAACATTGATAATACCAGAACCTAAGACAGTCATCAAAATAATGGATAACAATACAAATGGAAATGCTAAGAGTCCATCCATAATACGCATAATAATGGAATCCACAATTCCTCCCATATACCCAGCGATCAGACCTAATAAAATTCCTATAATCCCAGCGACAATAGTTCCTCCGACCGCTACAATCATAGATACTCTAGCACCATATAAGATACGTGCAAATAAATCTCGTCCAAATTCATCTGTTCCAAAAATATGTCCATCCTCTCCTGGAAGTAAAAAGGCATTTAACGGACTAATTTCATCGGGATCATTTGAAGTTAATAAGGGAGCAAAAATTGCAATAAAAATCATGAAGACAACGATAACAAGCCCAATCATAGCCGTTTTGTTTCTCTTTAATTTATTCCATACATTATTGGCACGTCTTTCTTTTTTTATCATCTCTTCATGTGCACTCACACTTAGTACTTCGGATTGTCTTTTTGCTTCCATCTAATTGCCTCCTCTCCCACTTTCATAATTCACTCGTGGATTAATCAAAGTATACACAATATCAACAATTAAGTTCACAAGCACAAATACGACTGCAATAAATAATACCGTTCCTTGAATTAGTTGATAGTCACGATTGTTAATCGCATTGACAATCATCGTTCCCATCCCAGGCCATGAAAAAATACTTTCTGTTAAGATAGCTCCTGTAAATGCCTGAGCAATTTGTAATCCTAAAACTGTTACAATAGGAGGTAACGCATTTTTTAAGGCATGTTTCCATACAATTTTACTCTCTTTTATTCCTCTTGCACGTAAAGATTTAATGGAATCACTATTGACCACTTCAAGCATACTAGAACGGGTAATACGCGCAAACGTCGCCATTGGAATGGTGGCTAAACAAAAACAAGGTAAAATCATATGAGATACCACATCACCAATTCCATTTTCCATACTTCCCATTCCAAGTGCTGGTAACCAGCCAAGATTAACACTAAATTGCATAACGAGCATCATACCAAGCCAAAAAATTGGCATAGACACTCCAACTAATGCTAATATCATAAATATATAATCAAGGACAGAATATTGGTGTAAGGCTGAAAATACACCAATGGATACCCCTATTACAACAGCGATCACTAAACTCGTAATTGCAATTAATAGTGTATTAGGAATTCTTTCTGCAATAGCTGTTGTAACTGGTTTTTTATCAACATACGAATATCCAAAATCCCCATGTAAAATATCTCCAATATAATTGATATATTGCTCGGCTTTACTTTTATCAAGCCCTAACTCTTTTTCCATTTTTTCTATTGCATCCGGTGAAGCCTGTGGTCCTAGTATGGTTTTTGCAGGATTTCCCGGTATCATCCGTGTCAAAATGAAAGTCAGCGTCACAACAATAAACAAAGTTGGTATGCTTTGAAGCATTCTCTTTAAAATCGTTTTTAACACAAATTTACACCACCATTTCTTTTATGATTCTAAATAGGGACGTGATAAACCACTTATCCCGTCCCTATTTTTTCGGTCTACTTATTGTATCTTCCAGACATTAAATTCTGGTGTTACAAAATACATTTGACTATCCGCTCTTTGTGTAAAGTCCTGTACTTTTGGATTTACACCATGAAGAACTTTTTCATTTGCATAATAGATACCTGGTAATTCTTCTGTAATAATTTTTAAAGCCTTTTTATAACACTCTGCACGTTTACTTTGATCTGTTTCTTTCAATCCTTGATCTAATAACGCATCAACCTCTGCATTTGAGAAACCTTGTCCATTGCCAAGAGCCCCAATTTCACTTGATGCAAACATTTTATTTAAGAAAAAGTATGGATCAGGATACCAAGACCATGACATACCGTACATATCCGCCTTTCCAGAAGATGCTTCCTCACTAAAAGTTCCCCACTCACTCTTTTTAATGTTAACTGTTACATTTAAATTTTGTTTTAAATACGCCTGTACTAAAGTTGCCATCTTTTCACGAAGTGCTGTATTTGCAATATATAAATCACAAGTAAATCCATCTGGATAGCCAGCCTCTTCTAATAACTTCTTTGCACCTTCTGGATCATATTCTGGAACAAGACTTTCCAAACTTTCATCATATCCCCAAGATCCTGGTGGTAGAGAAAGTTTTGCTGGTGTAGCCTCTCCATATTGATAAATACTTGCTGTCATTTCTTCTACGTTAATAGCTTTAATTAATGCTTCACGAACTTTTTTATCTTTTGTAGGTCCGTTTACTTGATTAAAATATAAATATGCCACATGAAGCCCTGGCATCTCTAATAATTGTAAGTTTGGATCTTGTCTTACAGATTCCACTGATTCTCCTGAAATGCTAGAAGCAATATCAATTTCCCCTGTTTTTAAAGCATTGACTGCTTGGTTAGAGTCTGTAATAACCTTGAATACTAATTTATCGAGGTTTGGTTCTGCTACCCAATAATCTGGATTTTTTACAAGCACAGATTCTTGATCCAATTTAAACGATTCTAATGCAAATGGCCCTGTACCAACTAAGTGAGCACCAAACTCATCTCCCCAGCCCTCTACTTCTTCTTTTGGTACAATAGAGTTACCTGCATCTGTTAATGCTGTTAAAAAAGAAGAGTTCGCACTTTTTAATACACAAGTTACTTCATAATCCCCCGTAGCTTTTACTTCTTTTAGCATATCTAAACGATTCAGAGCAGATTCCTTAGCAGAACGATTGAGAGAATATGCAACATCTTCTGCTGTTAACTCTCTTCCATCTTGGTATTTTCCTTTTTGAAAATGAACTCCTTGTCGAATAGTGAACACATACTTTGTGCCATCTTTGCTAATTTCCCATTTCTCTGCCAAGGAAGGAACGATTTCTGTTAAATCTTTATTATATCCCACAAGACGATCGCAGACATTTTGAATGACCTGTCCCTCATAAGCTCCCGTATATAAAACAGGATCTAAATTTCTTGGCGACGCAGAAAGAGAAACGGTTAATGTTCCTCCTTTGGTTGGTTCACTAGGAACTTCAACTGTTACTTTCTCAACTTCTGCTTGTGAAGTGCCATCTGCTTGGCCCTTTCCTTTTGCACTTCCACACCCTACCAAAGATAAGGTTAAAGCTGCAATCAATGCCATTGCAATATTTTTTCTTTTCATATGAATCCTCCTTAAAATAATTCACTGCTCCATTTTTAGACTTTTATTGTCTAAATTCTACCTTTTTACACTTTTACTTTTTTAAAAACAATTCTACTCTTTATCACGCTAATATGCAAGCGAATTTTATCGCTAAAGAATTTTTTGTAAAATATATATAGTTTTTATTCCTTTTTATTGTATAATTATACTATTTTTTTATATATCATCGACAATTTATTTACAAAAAAAACCAAATAATTCTTTTTTGTTTTCACAAAAATAAAGTTCAAAAAATTTTTATCTAATAAATATATTGATCATTTTTAATTCCTATTATAGACTATTACTAATAATATTTTACTTTTTAGGAGGAAATTCTATGATTTTACGACAAGTTATTGAACTTTTTGATCACCTGGATACACCGTCTGCAAATGGACAAGACATCCTAGATCTTTTTAAAAGTCGTGGTGCACATGATGTTTCATTAGAAACTGTTACTAGCAAAAAAGGAAAGACTGACTGCATAAAAATTCTTATCAAAGGAAGCGAAGGAAAGAGTAATGGTGGTCATGCCAAAACATTGGGAATTATTGGACGACTTGGAGGCCTTGGCGCACGCCCTGAAGTCACTGGCTTTGTATCCGATGGAGATGGTGCTTTAGCTGCTCTTTCCGCTGGTTTAAAATTAGCAGAAATGAATGCTAATGGTGATATTTTAAAAGGAGATATCATTATTGCTACCCATATTTGCCCAAATGCTCCAACACAGGATCATTATCCAGTGCCATTTATGGATTCACCAATCGATATGCAAACAAATAATGAAAAAGAAGTAGATGAACGAATGGATGCCATCTTATCCATTGATACAACAAAAGGTAATAAAGTAATCAACATCAATGGATTTGCTATTTCTCCAACAATAAAAAGCGGTTATATTTTAGAAGTTAGCGATACTTTACTTGATGTCATGTCCAGAGTAACTGGCAAACTTCCTGCCGTATTCCCTGTCTCTCAGCAAGATATTACCCCTTATGGAAATAACCTTCATCACTTAAATAGTATTTTACAACCGGCTACTGCTACAGATGCCCCTGTTGTGGGTGTGGCAATTACAACAGAACAACCTGTTGCTGGATGTGCTACTGGTGCAAGTCATCCACTTGATATTGAATCCGCTGCTCGCTTTGCTGTTGAAGTTGCAAAGGGTTATGGAGAAGGTACCATTTCTTTTTATAACGAAGAAGAATACCAACATTTATTAGAACTTTATGGTGACATGAAACATTTCCAAACATTTGGAAAGTAATTACATAAGAAAGAAGGTCTGTATTATGATTTGTATAAAAAATGGTCTCCTTCACACTATGGAACAAAAAGATGCTTTTTATGGAGATATCCTCATTGAAGATGGAAAAATCATCTCTATTGCACCTCAAATTTCTACTACTGAAGATATGGAAATATTAGATGCTACCAACTTATCCATTTATCCTGGATTTGTAGAAGCCCATTGCCATATTGGTCTTGATGGATATGGAATCGGATATGAAGGACGAGATTATTGCGAACTCAATGATTATTCCACCCCACATCTTCGTGGAATCGATGGAATTAACCCATTCGATCCTTGCTTTGAACACGCTTCAAGAGCTGGTGTCACTTGTGTTGGTACTGGCCCAGGCAGTGCGGATGTTCTTGGAGGAACATTTGTCGCTTTAAAAACCTATGGAAAATGTGTGGATGATATGATTGTAAAAGATCCAGTTGCAATGAAATGTGCATTTGGAGAAAATCCAAAAAACTGCTATCGAACAAATGGCATCACTTCTCGTATGACAACAGCTTCCGTTCTTAGAGAGGCACTGTTTAAAGCAACTCAATATCAAAAAAAATTAGAAAATGCTCATGGTGATCCAGCAAAAGAACCAGCCTTTGATATGAAATCAGAAGCACTTCTTCCCGTTTTAAAGAAAGAAATCCCTTTAAAGGCTCATGCACATCAAGCAAATGATATTTTTACTGCTCTTAGAATCGCTAAAGAATTTGACTTGGATATTACACTAGAGCACGTAACAGAAGGACATTTAATTGCGGAAGCATTAGCCAAAGAAAATGTTCCATTAGCAGTTGGACCAACGCTTACTCATGCTACAAAATTTGAGTTACAAAATAAAACATTTGAAACTCCTGGTGTGCTTGCGAAACTTGGCTGTCAAGTTTCTATTATTACAGATTCTCCTTTTATTCCACAAGAATACTTGCCACTTTGTGCTGGATTAGCTGTGAAATCAGGCATGGATCCATATGAAGCATTAAAAGCCATCACTATTAATCCTGCAAAACACTTAGGAATTGAAGATAGAGTGGGAAGTCTTCTTGCCGGAAAGGATGCAGATCTTGTTATTACAACAGGGAATCCTCTCTCTTTAGAAACTGAAATTAAATATGTCTTCATTGATGGAAACCTGATACATAAAAACGACTAAAGGCACACTTTGTGTCACAAAAAGGAAGGGATATCACCACTCTTTCTATGATGGTAATATCCCTTCCTTAATGTTTAATCCAAACTTTTGTTGTAAGGAAAATTCTCTATGCAAAACATTGAATGGAATGAACCGCAACCCCTGTTAAACGATGTAATGTTAATTTAAGACGAGCCGTATCCAAAGACGTTCCTGTTCCCAAAATTCTATTCTTTGGTAAGTCTACAAAAACACAAGGATATTCCTTTAAAATCTCCTATTGTTTCATATTATCAAATTCAGTTCTTATCTAATTTCACCTGAATTACTTGCTAAGATTAAATCAGCATTATCTATATAAATAACATAAATTCTTATCCCATACCAAGCTACAACCTATCTATAACTTTAAGGGAGCATATGTCCAGCGGCAAGATAAATTTGATACCATTCTTCCCGACTCAGTGTAATTTCAGAAGCTTTACAAATTTCTTCTAAACGCTTTTCATTCATCGTTCCCGCAATGACTTGCATATGAGCAGGATGTCTTAAAATCCATGCCGTAGCAATCGTTGTCGGTGTTACTTCATATCGGGTAGCGATTTCCTCCAATATCTGATTTAATTCAGGGAATTTCTCATTATTAAGAAATACGCCTTCAAAAAATCCATATTGAAATGGTGACCATGTCTGAATGGTAATATCATGGAATCGACAATAATCCAGTACACTTCCATCACGATCAACGGCACCTTTTGTTGTCATATTCACTTCTAATCCGTTTTCTACCATAGAAGAATTGGTAATGGAAAATTGAAGTTGATCGGTGACAAGTGGCTCGTCCAAATATTTACGGAGTAACTCCATCTGCAATGGTTTATGATTGGAAACTCCAAAGTGACGTACTTTTCCACTTTCTTTTAAAACACGAAATGCTTCTGCCACTTCTTCTGGCTCCACTAAAGCATCTGGGCGATGCAATGCAAGCACATCTAAATATTCTGTTTGTAAACGTTTTAAAATTTCATCCACACTTTTTAATATATATTCTTTTGAAAGATCATACATTTTTCCTGGGACAATACCACATTTTGATTGTAATATTATTTTTTCACGAATGGATGGTTTCATATCAATGGCTTTTGAGAAAATTTTTTCACATTCTCCTTTTCCATAAATATCTGCGTGCTCAAAAAAATTAACACCAAGAGATAACGCTTTTTCTATAAAAGAAGCTGCTTGTTTTTCATCTAACCCATTCATCCGCATACATCCTGAGGCAATTACGGGTACTTGCATATTACTTTTTCCAAGTTCTATTGTTCTCATTATAAATCCTCCTTATAGTAATTATTATTTTCCTTTGCTCATTTTCTTTTGCTACTTCCAATATACCCAAAATTAAGATTTTTTCAACCTTTCTTTCCAACAATGAAATCATAGCTTTCCGCTATCATTCTTTTGATATCTTCATCTGGAATACTACCATCTAAAATAACGGTATTCCAATACTTTTTATTTTGGTGATAAGCTGGAATAACGGACTCAAATGCATTTCGCCAAACATCTCGCCATTCTGGATCCACTTTAATATTGATTCGCATTTGTCCTTCATACTCATAAGTCCAAAGAAACGCCTTTTTATTTTTCTTATAGCGCACCAATATCCAATTTGGAGCATGAAATGGTGCATCTTGATAGCTATCCTTAAAAGACAAACCGTAAGCTAACACTTCTTCTCTCGTTTTCAAGTAAATTCCCTCCTTCTACTAATCCCTATTCTTATCATACAATATAAACTATTTCTTTTGTTAATACTATTCTTTTATCTATTTTGAAATCCCTTCTTTAAAATTCTTTTATTCGCTATTTGACTTCTTATCTTTGCGTAAATCAAAAGATCCATTTTATCAAAACAATGATAAAATGGATCTTTTCATAGTAATATGCATTTATTATAATTGATAATTTTATTTATTTCTTTATCTTTTTATTTCACTTTTCTAGAAGGCAGTCCATCCAGATTCTGTCAAGAAATACATAATGCCAAAAGAAATCGCTATAAATACTACAACCTTTGGAATGACCCATTGGAACCATTTTGTAAATGGAACGCCTGCCATAATACAAGAACCAATCATCCAACCAAGGAATGGTGTAATCAAATGTGTAAAACCATCTCCATATTGAAATGCCTGTACTGCAAGATTCGGATCGAGATTTAGCGCATCTGAAATTGGCTTAATAATTGGAACAAGAATCGCAGCTTTTGAGGTTGCAGATGGAATAATAAATCCTACAAGAGCTACAATTACTGTCATACCAATTCCTGCAACTGCTCGTGGTAAGTCCATCAATGGACGAGAAAGCACATATACAATGGTATGAATAATATGACCTTCTGTCATAACAAGTGACATTACCATTGCTAGACCTATTACAAAGCCGACAAATACCATACTTTGAAGTCCTTTTACAATTTCATCCCCAATGCGATCAAAAGAGAATCCTCCTAAAAATCCAGTAATAATAGAAACGAGAAGGGAAAGGGCTACCATAAGATATAAAATGCTACCCGTATCTCCTGTAATCAACGGATAAGCAACTACAATTATGTACTGTCCGAGGAACACAACAAGAATCAAAATTGTTCTAAGAGAAAGTTTTGTTCCTTTATTAAGCATCTCTTCTTCCTCTTTACTAACAACCATATTTGCTGGATTCCAACCTTCTGACCACATCAAAGATTTTGTAGGGTCTTTACGGATTTTCTTTACATATCGTAATAAGAAAATCAATCCGATTACCATGAAAAAGTTCATACTAATAAACATAGTAAAAAATGCTCCATAGACTGGTACGTCCATCATCATCTGTGTAATAAACTGTTTTGTAGGTCCTGTACCGAATCCAATTAATGTAGCATACGTTGACACACCAATGGCACAAATCGGATCTAACTTTAACTTTTTACAAAATACTACTCCAATTGGGACTACCGCGATCAGGGCATCAGAACCACCAAACCCGCCTAAATAAACCATGAGAATAAACATGATGGAAATGAGAATATTCTCATTCTTATCTTTTAATTTATAAATAGCCCAGTTCAATAACTCATCAATAGCTCCTGTTGCCATAACAACAGCTGTCATCGCTCCCATTACAAGAACCGTCCAAATAACAGCACCTGAATTTATCATTCCTTGTAACACTAGCATAAACATTTTCCATGGACTAACAGGTGTCTGATAACCTAAATAGGAAAACTCCGTACCGATAATAGTTCCATTTGCATCTTTCCCAAATTCCCCTGCTGGAATCACATAGGTCAATAAACTAGCTATAAGTAGTAATCCTATCATAATCCAAAATAAATGTGGCATCTTAAATGCCTGCTTTTTTTCTGCCTTATTCACTCCCATACCTGCCTCCTGTGGATAAAACTTTTGTCATTTTCTTTCTTATGCTTTTAAATAATCTAACACATACCGTGTCATAAATTCAGAACCTTTTCTAAGGGAATCTTCTTGGATATCAAACTTGCAGTGATGTTGAGGATAATTATAATCATCCCTTTTTCCTGCTCCAAGCACACCATAAAATCCATCATATTTTTCCAGAATATATCCAAAGTTATCTCCTGCACAAATTGGCTCCGTCTGCGGGGATACAACTAAACCTTCCACGTCATTCACTAATGCTCTAGCATGCTCAATCATTTTCCTGTTATTTATAACAGGGATAACTCCTCCTGTATAAACGAGTTCCACATCCACATCGTGAATTTTTCCAACTCCCTCGCACATATTTCTCATAATCTTTTCTAATTTCTTCTGTCCACCTTCTTTGTAATAGCGAGTCGTTCCTTTTATTACGGCTTCCGAAGGAAATACATTTCCAACAGTTCCGCTCTGAATCGCTCCAACAGATACGACACTATGATCCAATACATCATAGTAATTACTTGGAATAGAAGAAATCTGTAATACGAGATCACAAGCTGCTTTAATCGGATCGTTTACTAAGTCTGGTCTTGCCCCATGTCCACCCTGTCCATGAATCTTGCACTCAAATCCACTTCCTCCTGCAAATACAGCATCTGGAATCAAAAGAATTTCACCCTCTGGCATCGTGCTCCAAATATGTAATCCGATCACTTGATCAACTCCACCTATCGTATCAAAATATGTCAGTGCTTCTTCTACACCTTTTCCAATCTCTTCTGCCACTTGGAAAAATAATTTTACAGTTCCATGTAGCTCTTTTTGGAAACTTTTCAAGACTTTTGCAGTTCCAAGTAACATAGCAATGTGGGCATCATGACCACAAGCATGCATGAAACCTTCATTTTCAGAGGCAAAGTCTAAACCTGTATCTTCCTTTACTGGAAGAGCATCGATATCCCCTCTTACTACAATCGTCTTTCCTGTTTCTACCCCTTCAATAGTCGCAACGATTCCATAGTTTGGTTTTAGTTCTTCAAAAGGAATGTCCATCTTTGTCAACTCCTCTTTGATTTTTGCAGAAGTCTCTTTTTCTTCTAACGATAACTCAGGATGTGCATGAAACCATCTTCTCATTTCAATAATATACGCTTCTACCTCTTTGTATTTTTCTGCAACCTTGCCCATAAAAATACCTCCTTCTCACATTCACACTTTTTCTTTTATTTTATTTTTTTAATTATTTCTATTTTCTTATCATTTATCTTATTGTTCTTCACAAAACACATAAGTTTTTAATCGTTCAAAGGCTTCTTTCACTCTAGAAAGTGGAAGTGCCAAATTCATACGGATTGCATAATCTCCATGGAACATTCTTCCATCTTGTACAGCAACGCCAACTTCCCATGCCTTCTTTTCCACTTCTTCGATTGTAATATTTTGTTCCTTACACCATTTCTCACAATCAATAAATAACATATAAGTTCCTTCTGGTTTTGTAACTTCCACCCCTCTAAACTCTGTTTTAATAAACTCACAAGCATAAGTGATATTTTCTTCCATCACTTCTCTTAGCTCTTTTAACCACTCTTTTCCTTCTTGTTTATAAGCACCAATTAATGCGTGCATACTTAAAACATTCATATCATTATAATGGCAAAGAGAAGATTCTTTTTCTACCCTATCACGAAGCCATGAGTTGTAGATAATATGGTAACTTCCAATCAAACCTGCTAGATTAAACGTCTTACTTGGTGCATATAATGCCACCGTTCTCATTCGTGCATCTTCGCTGACGGATTGAGTTGGGATATGCTGATGATTTGGCAAAGTCAAATCCGACCAAATTTCATCAGAAATAACGTATACATCATATTTCTTAAATAATTCCATCGCCTTTTCTAATTCCCAACGCTCCCATACACGACCACATGGATTATGAGGAGAACAAAAGATCGCTGCATGAATCTTCTCGGTCTTTAACTTTTCTTCCATATCTTCATAATCCATACGCCAAATTCCCTTTTCATCTTTCTTTAAAGGACTGTGCACCATATCATAGCCATTGTTTGTCAAACTCATAGTAAATCCAATATAAGTCGGTGTATGAATAAGCACTTTATCTCCCTTAGAGCATAAGACGTTTAAAGCACTAATAACTCCTCCTAATACCCCGTTTTCATAACCAATACATTCTTTTCCAAGTCCTGTTACATGGTTTTGTTCCTCATGCCATCGGATAATAGCATCATAATAAGCGTCAGTTGCATCAAAGTATCCATAAGCAGGATGCTCCACACGCTTGATAATTGTCTCTGGAATCGTAGGAACTGTCGGGAAATTCATGTCTGCAACCCACATAGGAATAATATCAAACCCTTCTTTTGGTCGTTCTGGTGCAAAACCAGGTCTTGTACCAAGACCATCAATGGCAATGGCATCTTTCCCTCTTCTATCCATAATACTTGTAAAATCATACTTCATAGTATTTACCTCACTTTTTCTATTTCTTAACCACTACACTAAGTAGTAACTTTATATTTAATTTGCTTAACTATTAACTAACTACAGTTTAATAAGTTTTTAGTAAATATCAATGTATTTTTATCATTTTTGGATTCATTTTTGACGAATTGTACAAAATCACAATTTTTATATTTTTTTATGATTAACAAATGCGATGTTCTCGTTTTTTCTTCTTTTGGTTTTTATGCAAATATACCAAAACAAGTTCAGAGATAAAAAAATCCATTTTATCATGGTTCTTTGATAAAATGGATTTTTAATGGTAGTATGCAATTTATTATATTTTTTAATTTTATTATGTATTTATGATTCCTATCATCTCTTACCTTAATTAGTTTTATTTTCTGCTTTTTTAGCAATAGAATGATTACTTAATGGTATATCCCCCATCTACTAATAGATTAAATTCCTCTTTCTTTCAGATATATTTCAAATGCATGGCTTGTATATTGGATTCCAAGATCGCTATACCATAGAATTTCTTCGGTATCCTTTACATTCAAACAAACATTTTTTATGGCTTTGATTGCTAATTCTGCTGTCATGGATCTATCATAAGCATATCGAAGGATTTTTTTATGCTTTTCGATGAAGGTAACGATTTCTTCTATCGTTCTCTTGCGAATATGGCGGTAGCTTTTTTTAAGATTTCATTTCCCATTTCGAGTTCTGCAATTCGTTTTTTCATTTTTTTATACTCTTTTACAGACATTGCTTCTGTATCAGATACTTATACATTTGAAAACTCCTTAATCCATTTATAGATCGTTACATTTGCTACACCATACTCACGACTTAGATAGCTTACAGAGCTATCTGCTTGATATAAATCTATGATTTGTTGTTTGAATTCTTCTGAATATCGAATTCCGTTTTTGGACATATTTAACACTCACCTCTCTTACTTGTATTGTGCTGTGTTAAACTCTCTAAACATTTTTTAATATTTTTACTTCCCCAAACTCCCCATTCCATAACACATAATACAGCGTTCCGTATTCTGCTACATTTCTCATTCTTACAATAATATTATCTACATTTCCCACAAAATATTCTATGAATTCAACTCAATCTTCTTCTCTATAGCCTTTTAGTATTTTACTCAATAGGTTCTCTAACTTTTCGTTTAACTGTTCTCCAGAAATATACTTAAAAACTCTGATATATAATAAGCTTCTCAATTGTAAACTGATTTTAAAAATATGTTTACAATCAAATTAATCTTTGCTATACTAAAAAAATATTAAGAAATGAGGTATTTATTATCATGGAACGTACAATAACAAAAATAACAACTCAAGATATCGTTCATATTAGCATTTTTGCAGTTCTTATTGCACTTTGTTCCTGGATCTCAATTCCTACAGTAGTCCCATTTACACTACAAACAATGGGAGTATTTACTACTGTTGGCGTATTAGGAGGAAAAAAAGGCACCCTATCTGTTCTAATCTATATTCTTCTTGGTACAATTGGAGTTCCAGTTTTTGCTGGATTCACAGGAGGAATTCATAGTATCCTTGGCTTATCCGGTGGATATATTATAGGATTTTTATTTTCTGCTCTGCTTATGTGGGGAATGGAAAAGATCTTTGGAAGAAGTAGAATCGTATTAATTCTTTCAATGTTACTAGGTCTTCTCGTATGCTATGGATTTGGAACTCTATGGTTTCTGTTTATCTACACAGCCAAGAATGGTGCGATTGGAATTATGACAATTTTAGGATGGTGCGTGATTCCTTTTATCATACCAGATCTACTTAAAATCTCTGTATCTATATTTCTAACAGAACAATTGAAAAAAGCAATAAAGGAATAAAAACAAAGTTCTGAATCCTTCGGTTCCTCTAAATAATTCTTCCGCATCAATACAAATATGGACAGAAACCTACAAACTGGTCTCTGTCCATGGTAACAAATAAATTTTTCTATCTCTCTTCCATTCTTCTTATAGTTTTCTCAATTCATCCATCATTGCTGGTCTATTTCAATATTGAACCTTCCATTCTGTAACCATTTCTTCATCCCAGCTTTCAAATGTATTGGTTCCCTTTTTTAATAAAGAAACAGAATGTTGTATTTTATAAAATTTAAGCCAGTGGCTTATCAGATAATGCCCATCCTTCAATTACTCTTGCACCAATATCTCCGCCGTTATCCTTAAAATGCACAAACTCCATTGTTTTTTGTTCGATCTTCTCCCCTGTGTCCAGATTTGTAATGAAAACTGTATAACGGATTGCTGCCCAATCATCCTGAATAAGCATGTTATCAAAATCACCCAACTCCATTGTGAAATGCCCGAACAGCATTTTCATCATATCTTTGTACTCTTGTAAAGTGAGCCGTTTACCATATACATTATAATGTGCGTCCGGCTCATATAAGATATCACACCATTCAATCCATGCTTCGTATCCATCATTCCAATTACCAAACCCATTTTTCAATCTATCTGCAATCTGCTCTTTAAAATTCATTTTCATTTCCACCTTTCATGTAATTACTAAGATCCTGATTTTGAATGTTCTTGATTCATAAATTATTTTTTATTAGTTACGTTTCTTTGAAATAATAACACCCGCAATAATCACTACTACTGCAATCAATACAACTACAATCCTTTTGCCATCTCTTTGTCCTCCTTGAATTTTTTGATTATGCACATATACTAGCATTAAATTTTTTGCTTTTTATTTCCATATTGTTTAAGTATTATTAACTGCAAAGCCCTATAAAAAAAGCCATCCAACACAATCGTGTTGAATGACTTTTTTCCTCTAACTCAATACAACAATTTATTTCCTTTTTCACATATTTTATAAATCTCATCATATTTTTCTTCTATGAGTGGTATAAGTTTTTGCGTCTGCTTTCCCACAATCCCCACAATGAGTGCATACATAGCGGCAACAGGTGTGTGCTATACCTACGGCTGCAGAAATTCCCTGTCCTAAGGAACCACTGGACATATCCACCCCAACTATTGACATAGAGCCAAATATTGTAGACATTTTATAGACGAAGAAAACGGGAAGCCTTAATTTCACTGGCTTCCCGCTGTTTTTAGTCTATTCAAATTCAATTGTTGCTGGTGGTTTTCCAGTGCAATCATAAAGCACTCGATTTACCCCTTTTACTTCATTGACAATTCTTCTTGTCACAACATTTAACACTTCCCATGGAAGTTCTGCTGATTCCGCTGTCATGAAGTCTGATGTTGTAACTGCTCTTAATACGACTGCATAGTCGTATGTTCTTTCATCACCCATAGCACCTACGGATCTCATATTTGTTAATGCTGCAAAGTATTGTCCAAGTTCTTTGTCAACACCTGCCTTTGCAACTTCTTCACGATAGATGAAGTCTGCATCTTGTACGATACGTACTTTTTCTGGTGTTACTACTCCGATAATACGGATTCCAAGTCCTGGTCCTGGGAATGGTTGACGATATACTAAGTATTCTGGAATTCCAAGTTCAAGACCTGCTCTTCTTACTTCGTCTTTGAATAAGTCACGAAGTGGTTCAATAATTTCTTTAAAATCTACATAGTCAGGAAGTCCTCCAACGTTGTGGTGGGATTTGATTACTGCAGATTTTCCAAGTCCAGATTCAATAACGTCTGGGTAGATTGTTCCTTGTACTAAGAAATCAACTGCTCCGATTTTCTTCGCTTCTTCTTCGAATACGCGAATGAATTCTTCACCGATAATTTTTCTCTTTGTTTCAGGATCTTCTACTCCTGCTAATTTCTCATAAAATCTATCTTGTGCATTTACACGAATAAAGTTTAAGTCATATGGTCCTTCTGGTCCAAATACAGCTTCTACTTCATCACCTTCATTTTTACGAAGTAAACCATGATCTACGAATACACAAGTAAGCTGTTTTCCTACTGCTTTTGCAAGCATAACGGCTGCAACAGAAGAGTCAACTCCACCTGATAATGCGCATAACACTTTACCGTTACCAACTTTTTCACGAATAGCTTCAATTGTTCTTTCCACGAAAGAATCCATCTGCCAATCTCCAGCACATTCACATACATTATATAAGAAGTTGCGAATCATTTTTGTTCCTTCTTGTGTATGCATAACTTCTGGATGATATTGCACTGCATAAAATTTCTTTTCTGGAAGTTCCATTGCTGCTACTGGACAAACTGGTGTATGTCCTGTAATTGTAAAGCCTTCTGGTGCTTTTGCAATATAATCTGTATGGCTCATCCAGCAGATTGTATTTTCAGACACACCGTCAAATAATTTTGATGTTGTATCAACAGCAACTTCTGTTTTTCCATATTCACTTACTGGAGCTGTTTCTACAGTCCCTCCAAGCATATAAGCCATTAACTGAGAACCATAGCAGATTCCAAGAATTGGAATTCCAAGTTCAAAAATTTCTTTTTCACATCTTGGAGAATCTTCTCCATACACACTATTTGGTCCGCCAGTAAAAATAATTCCTTTTGGATTCATCTCTTTGATTTTATCTAAGCTCAATGTATGTGGGTGAACTTCACAGTATACATTGCACTCTCTAACACGTCTAGCGATTAATTGATTATACTGACCACCAAAGTCAAGAACAATAATGTTTTCTTTCTCCACGAGTCTTCCTCCTAAATATATTTTAATGCAAATCAAAAGCACATTTCACGTTCTTCTCACATGGATAGATAAGTGTCAAATAACGATACTATCATCTTTATCCTACCTATATCTTTCATGAAAAAGAAAAATTTTATACTTCCCTCAGCTAAGAACATAAAAAGTGTAAAAATTCCTATTCTCATAATAATATAGATTCAAAGTTTATACAAGCAGAATCTATATTTATCCTTCATTTTTTCCCATATTTACATAGGATTTGGGTTTTCCTTACAAAATTTTATGCTATTTTTTCTTACTTTCCTTAAAATGGAAGCCTCTCTATCTCCATAGACTTCCTCCGATTCCATAAATATCAATTTCTATGTTTTCAGGATATTTTATAAGAACCACCTCTCTACTATCCATAAATAGAGTTTTATCTTGCATTTTTAATGGATCGACTACTATCTTGTAAAGTTTCGTAGCACTTTTTGGTAACACCATCTGAAAACATTTTTTAATCACTTTATTAAATTTAGATGAGTTGTTGTGAATGACGAATCTCATACCATCTCTCTCGATACTGATAACTCCCATCAATTTTCCTTTTTCAAAGTAGAATCCATCATCACTAAACCCTAACTTTATCATTTTTTTATGAAACGCTTTCACAGAGAGCTGTTGTTTTTTATCGATTTTTTTATATTGAACTTCATTTTTGCCCTCATTTTTATTTTTCTCTTGATTCTTATCTTTTGTCTGGTTCTTATTTCGATTTCCACTGTTATCTTTATTTTGATTTTTATTTCTGTCTTCTTGTTTTTGAATCGTACTGTACTTTGCTGCAACAGACATCGGATCATTTATAATACTTCCAGAAAGTAATAAAAACCCTACAATCAAAAATATATTATTTTTTTTCCACATCTTAAAATCCTCATATATTTTTTCTTCTATGATACTATAAAAATAATATCAACGATGAAAAACAATACACCTCATTGTTAAAATACTTTTGTTTCCTCTTCTAACCCTCTTTTTATCAAATGCTCCTTTTCTATCATTTTAAAGGTAATTTCATCAGATAATCCGTTTGTTCATCATTACCGAGTACAAAAACATGAGAACCAAACTTTTGAAATCCCATTTTCTCATAAAATCCAATCGCTTTTGTATTATTCTCCCATACTCCTAGCCAGATATAATCTAAGTCTAAATCTTTTCCAAAGGCAATTGCCCTCTTTATTAACTGGCTTCCTAGATGCATATTTTTATACTCTTTACTAACATAGATTCGCTCAACTTCTAGCGAATTATTGTAATCTTGCTCTGTCTGTGCTGTTCCAACATTTAGCTTTAGATAAGCTAGAACCTTATCTTTTGCTTCCAAAATAAAAAATTTAGATTCTGGATTTTGGAACTCTTCTTTTATTTTTGAAACATTAAAATTTTTCTCTAAATAATTTTTCATATCTTCTTCTGTATTATTACCAGCATACGTCTCTTTAAATGTCTTCTGACCGATACCTCTTATCTTATCAATATCATTGAAAGTACACTCTCGGATTATAACGTTCTCATTCATATACCATTCCTCCTTCTTTCGTTCTCCCGCATAAAATTTTATCTTAAATTTTAACTTTTTAATAGATAATAAAATTTAACAATAGAATACTACAATAGATATTTTTTACACTTCGTCACACTTTATGGAAAATACCAAATGTGGCATATCCATTCCATAATAATGCTTTACAAATTGATCCACCACTTTCATGCCATTTCTTTTTGCTACCTTTTGTGATGGTATATTATTATCTCGAATAATAGAAAATACTTCCTTTGCCTTTAATGTTTCAAATGCATATTTTTTACAAGCAACTGCTGCTTCTGTCGCATAACCTTTATGCCAATATGCCTTTTGAAAAAGATAACCGATTTCAAGCACTTGCTTTCCGTTACACTCTTGCATTGTAAGACCACATTGCCCAATCACTTCATCGGTATCTTTCAATACAACTAACCATAGACCAAATCCATAATCTTCATATCGTTTTCTTTGTCTATCTAACCATTCTTGCACTTCCTCATCAGAAAAAGCGTGTTCATAAGCGTACATTACTTCTTCGTCCTGTAAAATTTTACACAACGCAGAATAGTCCGATTGTTCCATTTTTCTCAAATATAATCTTTCCGTCTCTAAAATCATATATTTTTTCTCCTGTTGTATCTTTTTTTGAAATATTAGAACTTAAAATAGTTTTGCCATATAAAATTCATCTACATATTTGCCATCGATTATCATAGAATTTTTCTTAATTCCTTCTACTACAAAACCATTTTTTTCATATAGTTTTTTTGCAATAGTATTATTACAGATTACAGTCAGTTCTAACCTTGTTACATCATTTTCTTTCGCCCACAAATCTAATCTTTGAAACAGCTCCTTTCCAATCCCACACCCTCTATATTTCTCTCTTACTCCTGTCACTATATATGCGGTATGTTTAATCCGATTTGGCACTCCACGCTCCGCCGACAAATATCCGACTATCTGACCTTCTACTTCTGCTATTACCAAAAAATCGTTATCCTCAATTGAATTTTGAATCTGACACTCGAGTGCTTGCAAGTTGGCAGTCTTTTCTTTTCGTTCACCTACTTCATACATCATAAACTTCGTTTCTTTGTCAAGTTCATTCATCATGTCCCAAAATTTTTGTGCTTCTTCTACTTTTAATTTTCTATAAATAATCTGTTCCAAACAAAAACCTCCTCAAATCTTTGCCTTATTAATCTTTAATTATTTTACATTTTAACACAATATACTTATTTTAGCATAAGATCAAATTTATTCCTATACGATAAAAATAGCATATGGCGTAACCAAATAGCTACACCATATGCTATAAAATATTTGTTTTTGATGCCTATCTTGGCACCTTTTTGCTCTATTTTTTTAATCTACATATAAAATCAATATATGTATTTTCTTCTTATTTCTCTGTCATATCATGATATTTCTTTGAATTAAAAGTTCCAAGTTTTTTATCAACAATAACTGCATTGATCATAGAACCACATACATTTAACATTGTTCTTGGCATATCAATAATTGGATCAATTGCAAGAATAGGACTAATAAGAGGGAATTTTGCTCCCATACCCATTCCAGAAAGAGAAACAGATGCTGCCATTGTAGCAGTTCCTGGAATTCCTGCAATTCCAAGAGAACCGATGGATACTACAATTACTGTCATCACTGCCATTGTAAAGTCAAATGGCGTCCCTGTTAAATGGCATACATATACAATTAATAAAGATGGAAAGATACCAGCACATCCTTGCATTCCTGCTGTTGTTCCAAAGCTAGAAACAAACGTTGCTGTACTCTTATCCACTCCCATTTCATCGGTAAGTGTCCCAATTGTGGAAGAAAGACAGCCTACACTTGAACGAGAAGTAAAGGCTAATAACATAGTGGAACTTGCCTTCTTCAAATAGCAAACGGGATTACAACCATTCATTACTAAAATAACTAAATGAAGTATAAATTGAACCGCTGTAGCTACATAGATTGCTATAATAAATTTACCTACATCAATAATAGAAGACAATCCTCGATTTGCAATTGTATTTGATAGCATACAAATAACGGCCCATGGCATATAGTCTAAAATTAAATCTGCCATATTTACCATAGCTTTATGAAATGCATCAATTCCATTATAGAGTGGTTTTGCCAACTCTTTATCTTCTTGATTAATCCACCACACTGCTGTTCCAAAGATTCCTGCAAAAATAACAACGCCTAAAATATTGCTATCTACCATAGCAGATACGATATTATCTGGAACTAAGTTGAGAAGTGTTGTGGCTACGGATGAAATTTCTTTCGCTTCTGCACTTGCTTCTGTAACAGTATCTGCACCGACTCCTACTTGGAATATAAGACCTACAACAATTCCTACCACACTTGCAAGGGCAACCATAAGTAATGTGACTACTATCGTATATTTCACAAGTTTCCCCATCATTTTTCCTTGTTGTAAATGAATAATGACATGGCAAATAGATACTAATACAAGTGGAACTACAATCATTCGAATCAAATGGAGAAATCCACTTCCAAATAATTGATACCAATTACTTACTTCCTGAATCCATACGGTTTCTGCTGGATCTTTTGGAAAACCTGCAACCATTTGAATCGCTAATCCAAGTAATAGCCCAAGAAACGTTCCAATTAACACTACTTTTGAAAAACTCATTTTCTTCTTACGATATAACACATGAATCACATAAAATAATCCCGCTAAAACTGCAAGAAAAATAATCGTTCTAATATCACTAATTTTTAAAAATTTTGCAAAAAATTCCTGTTGCACGGATTCCCCTCCTACTCGGTTTTTAATATTTTTTCTTATTTATTTTGTTCCTTTTTCTTTTATCTTTCTTTTACATTAGGATCACCTCCAAAATTTTTATTTCGCATATTTGTTTCCATGTTGTCTCCTAGTCTATTTTTTAGCATAGGAAAGCATGCCTTGTAAGTCTTATTTTTTATCTGATCTCTCACTCACAAAGCATGCCCTATCCAATTTTATTCCTATATAGCTATTTAGAGTGGAGCAATCATGTTCTCACTATCTCATTCCTATACTCGGAATTTCCAACCATAGTACACGCCCATCATACACTCCCCCTGTTTTCTTGCCTTTTATTTTCTGCTCACTTATCATAGCACTTCTTGCTTATATAGAATAACTCTAAAAAAATATTACCTGCTATAGCCTATTCCTATTCCAAATAGATTCTTATCTTATTATAGCTATTATTCTATTATGATTTTTCTGTTTTTTAGGCAAATAAAACTTGCGTTACTTATTATCATAACATATTTTTTTCTTCATTACTCTAAATATTTTTTTAAATATTTTCCTGTATAAGATTGTTCCACTTTGCAGATTTCTTCTGGTGTCCCACTAGCTACAACAGTTCCACCTTTTGCTCCGCCTTCTGGTCCAATATCAATAATATAATCGGCGGTTTTTATAACCTCTAAGTTATGCTCAATGACAACAATGGTATTTCCGCCTTCTTTTAGTTTTCCTAAAATATCAACTAATTTGTGAACGTCTGCAAAATGAAGCCCTGTTGTTGGTTCATCTAAAATATAAATTGTTTTTCCTGTACTTCGTTTACTCAGCTCTGTTGCTAACTTAATACGCTGCGCTTCCCCTCCAGATAAAGTAGTAGAAGGCTGTCCAAGTTTAATATATCCAAGTCCTACCTCTTTTAATGTCTCAATCTTTCTACTAATCGATGGCACATTAGAGAAGAAATCACACGCCTCTTCCACTGTCATTTCAAGGACATCGTAAATGCTTTTATCTTTATATTTTACTTCTAATGTCTCTCGATTATAGCGATGACCATGGCACACTTCACAAGGAACATAAACATCTGGTAAGAAATGCATTTCAATTTTAATAATTCCATCGCCACCACAGGCTTCACAACGGCCACCTTTTTTATTAAAACTAAATCTTCCTTTATCATATCCTCTTGCTTTTGCATCTTTTGTCATGGCAAAAAGATCACGAATCTGATCAAACACTCCTGTATAAGTAGCTGGATTCGAACGAGGCGTTCTTCCAATCGGAGATTGATCAATGTTGATGACTTTATCCAGTTTTTCGATGCCAACAATTTTTTTATGAGCTCCTGGTTTACATTTTGCACGATTTAATTCTTTTGCCAATCGTTTATATAAAATTTCATTGACAAGCGAACTCTTTCCTGAACCAGATACTCCTGTTACACAAGTAAAGACCCCTAGTGGAAATTTCACATCGATCTGTTTTAAATTGTTTTCCGATGCCCCTATGACTTTTAAATATCCTTCTGGTTTTCTTCTCTCTGTCGGCACTGGAATCTTAATTCTTCCACTTAAATAAGCCCCTGTAATGGACTCTGGAACTTGCATAATCTCTTCAGCTGTTCCCTGAGCTACAACAACACCGCCTCGAGATCCTGCCCCTGGACCAATATCCACAATATGATCCGCTGCCCACATGGTGTCTTCATCATGCTCTACAACAAGAAGGCTATTTCCAAGATCTTTTAAATTTTTTAACGTGTGGATTAATTTATCATTGTCTCTTTGATGAAGTCCAATACTTGGCTCATCTAAAATATAAGCAACTCCTACAAGTCCAGAACCTATCTGTGTGGCCAATCGAATTCTCTGTGCTTCCCCACCGGATAACGTTCCTGTTGCTCTTGATAAAGAAAGGTAATCAAGCCCTACATCGATTAAAAATCCAATTCTTGCTTGAATCTCTTTTAAAATTCCCTTTCCAATAAACTGTTGTCGCTCTGTCAATGTCATCGTTTCTAAAAATTCATTTACATGATCCACGGACATTTCTGTCACTTCTGCAATATTTTTATCCCCGACCGTTACTGCTAAAGATTCCGCCTTTAAACGCTGTCCATGACAAGTTTCACATGGAGTTACTGTCATATACGTTTCGTATTCTTGTTTCATACTTTCAGAGGATTCTCGATAACGACGCTGTACGTTTTTAATTAGACCTTCGAATGCCACATCGTATACGCCTTCTCCTCTTTGCCCTTTATAAAATACTTTAACAGACTGTCCATCCGTTCCATATAAAATAATGTTTTTGGCTTGTTCTGTTAACTCTTCAAATGGTGTTTCTAAGCTAAAGTGATATTCTTTTGCCAATGCATCTAAAATCGCTCTTGTATAACTTTTTTTATCGGTACAAGACTGCCATCCAAGAACGGCAATGGCACCTTGGGCAATGCTAAGTTTTGGATCGGGAATCATTAATTCTAAGTCAAACTCCATTTTATTTCCTAATCCATGACAAGTTGGACACGCTCCAAACGGATTATTAAAGGAAAAACTTCTAGGCTCTACTTCATCAATGCTAATATTACAATCTGGACAAGAGAAACTTTGACTCATCTGAACTTCCTCTCCTCCAATTATATCGACAATCATCAAACCTTCTGCCAACTCCATAACAGTTTCAATGGAATCTGCAAGACGTTTTTCAATGCCTTCTCTTCTTACAAGGCGATCGACAATAATTTCTATATTATGCTTTTTATTTTTCTCTAATTTAATTTCTTCGGATAGATCATATAAGTTTCCATCTACACGAACACGGACATATCCGCTTCTCTTTGCATTTTGGAATACTTTCACATGCTCCCCTTTTCTTCCTCTTACAATTGGTGCAAGAAGTTGAAACTTCGTTCCTTCTTCTAAACGCATGATTTCATCCACCATCTGATCCACCGTCTGTTTTTTAATCTCTTTCCCACACTTTGGACAATGAGGAATTCCGATTCTCGCATAAAGGAGACGGAAATAATCATAAATTTCTGTTACCGTTCCAACAGTAGAACGAGGGTTTCGATTGGTTGATTTTTGATCAATAGAAATGGCTGGCGATAATCCATCGATTTTATCCACATCAGGCTTTTCCATTTGACCTAAAAACTGTCTTGCATAGGAAGACAATGATTCCATATAGCGCCTTTGTCCTTCTGCATAAATCGTATCAAATGCAAGAGAAGATTTTCCTGAACCACTAAGCCCTGTTAACACAACAAACTCATTTCTTGGAATGTTTAAACTGACATCTTTTAAATTGTGTTCTCTTGCTCCTTTAATTTTTATATATTCTTTCTTTTCGCTCATAGTTTCCTCTTTCTAATCTTTTCTCATGTATCATATCTATTGTGAAATTCTTTTTCATGTTTCTTAAAAAATTCATAGTATATTTTTATACTTTCTAATTCTGTCCAATACTTAATATTTTCTTTTCTGTTCTAGAAAAAATGAAACAATTACTATAAAATTACTACTTATGATAATCTCTTAAAACAATTTTCAATTCCATCAGTTCATCACGAAGTTCTGCTGCCAATTCAAAGTTTAAATCCGCTGCCGCTTGGTTCATCTTCTTTGTTATTTTCGCGATTTCTGCCTTTAATTCTTTTTCTGTCATGGATTCTACATCTTTTTCTCTTGTATCTTTTTCCACCACTTCTTCGTTTGTCACTTTAATTAGATCACGAACCGCTTTTACGATTGTTTTTGGTGTAATTCCATGTTCTTTATTATATTGCTCCTGAATGGAACGTCTTCTCTCTGTTTCACCAATGGCAAATTTCATAGAACGTGTTATCGTATCCGCATACATAATTACATGCCCCTCACTATTTCTTGCAGCACGTCCAATGGTCTGAACAAGGGAGGTTTCCGAACGTAAAAATCCTTCTTTATCCGCATCTAAAATAGCAACTAATGTAATTTCTGGAATATCAAGCCCTTCTCTTAAAAGGTTGATTCCAACAAGCACATCAAAAACTCCCATACGAAGATCTCTTACAATTTCCATTCGCTCCATCGTATCAATATCGGAATGCAAATATTTTACCTTTACCCCTGCCTCTCGCATATAGTCGGTTAAATCTTCTGCCATGCGCTTTGTAAGGGTTGTTACAAGCACTTTATTACCTTTTGCCACTTCTTTATTGACTTCAGATAATAAATCATCGATCTGTCCTTCGACTGGCCGAACTTCAATCTTTGGATCTAAAAGCCCTGTTGGACGAATAATCTGCTCGGCTCGTAATAATTCATGTTCCGCTTCATATACATTTGGAGTGGCAGATACAAAAAGCATCTGATCAATCTTACTTTCAAACTCATTAAAATTCAAAGGTCGATTATCTTTTGCTGATGGAAGACGGAATCCATAATCCACAAGGGTTGTCTTTCTAGCCTGATCCCCCGCGTACATTCCCCGAATCTGCGGAATGGTAATATGAGACTCGTCTACAATAATTAAAAAATCATCTCCAAAGAAATCAATGAGAGTATTTGGCGGTTCTCCTGCCTTTCCACCTGTTAAATGTCTTGAATAATTCTCAATCCCCGAACAAAATCCTGTTTCTTTTAACATTTCCATATCAAAGTTCGTACGCTCTGCAATTCTTTGTGCTTCTAAAAGCTTATCATTTTCTTTAAAATAAAGCACCTGCTCTTCCATCTCTTTTTTAATCTCTTTTACTGCTTGTTCAATTTTCTCCTGTGGAACAACGTAATGAGAAGCTGGAAAAATAGCCACAAAATTTAAAGTTGCCTTCATTTCTCCTGTCAATACATCTACTTGCACAATACGATCAATTTCATCCCCAAAGAATTCTACACGAACCACATCTTCAAACGTAGAAACAGGAAGAATTTCAAGCACATCTCCTTTTACACGGAAACTTCCTCTCTTAAAATCCATTTCATTTCTTGTGTATTGAATATCAATTAATTCTTTTATGACATCATCTCGATCTTTTTGCATACCAGGTCGTAAAGAAATCATCATCTCCGTATAATCTTCTTTACTACCGATTCCATAAATACAAGAAACAGAGGAAACAACAATAACATCTTTTCGTTCAATCAAAGCGGCTGTTGCACTATGACGCAATTTATCAATTTCATCATTGACAGCAGAATCTTTTTCAATATAAGTGTCTGTTGATGGCACATATGCCTCTGGCTGGTAATAATCGTAGTAGGAGACAAAATACTCTACCGCATTATTCGGAAAAAATGCTTTAAATTCACTATAAAGCTGTGCTGCTAGCGTTTTATTATGAGCAATAATTAATGTAGGTTTATTCAATTTTTGAATAATATTTGCCATTGTAAACGTCTTTCCAGATCCAGTCACGCCTAATAATGTTTGAAACTGATTGCCTTCTTGAAAACCTTTTACTAGCTCACCGATTGCCTGTGGCTGATCTCCAGTGGGTTGATATTCCGATACTAATTCAAATTCCTGCATAACCTAAAACCTCCTTATCATTATGTTTATTATTCTCTTATTTTTTATCAAATCGATTTCTGTTTATTTTATATCGTTCCTTAATATACTATACTATCATATGGCATGAGAGAAATCAATATTTTTACAAACATATGTTCTTAAATTGGGATTTATATCTTATGTACAACTATTATATAAACAGTGAACTTCACACTTTATAAACTTCCCATAATTTATGTGATATTAAACAATATAAAATTTCATGTATTTATCATGTCATAATCCTTGTTTATGACTATAACGGATAATATTTATATAATAGAAAAGAGCAGTAAGTCTACTCATTATTTCTTTAGACTTACTGCCCTTTGTTACCTATATTTACTTTTTTCGGTTTCGGATAAATTCCATTTTAAGTATCATTTCTCTATATCATATTTTATACATTATCAAATAACAAGGAAATATTTAAAAATATAGTTGCCACCGAACGGAATCTTTATAATAATCTTTGTTCTCTATCTCTTCTTTTGTGCTAATTTTATAATAAATAGTTCCTTAAAATTCATCATTCTCTTATTTTTTCGATTAGAAAAACTAGTCTTTTTAAGTCTTCTACTTCTGTTTCTCCCTCACACAAAAGTTCAATTTCCATCCCTTTTTTAATTGTAGCTTCTATAATATTCAAAGCACTTTTGGCATTGATTATTTTTTCTCCCACAATAATTGTTACTCTAGAATTACATTTTTTAGCTTCCTGAGCTAGTACAAAGGCAGGTCGTGCATGAAATACAGATAAATTCTTCACAATTATTTTTGTTGATACCATAATTTTATCCTTTCCAATACCTTCTACTTTTGTAGATTTCTTTTTAAATATTTTGCAACTTTTTTTAAATATAGTCATTTATAATTCAAATATTGTTTATCTTCCAAATACTTTATTATAATCTGATTGAAATTTTTCAATCCCCGCATCTGTTAATGGATGATGCACCATTTGTTCTAATACTTTGTATGGTACTGTTGCAATATCCGCTCCTACCAAAGCACACTGAATAATATGAATTGGATGTCTTACACTGGCTGCAATAATTTCTGTTTCAATTTCTGCCACTTCAAACATTTCTGCAATTGTTCGAATGAGTTCCACACCATCTGTAGAAATATCATCGAGGCGTCCTAAAAATGGAGACACATAAGTTGCCCCTGCTCTAGCTGCTAGTAATGCTTGTGTTGCTGTAAAAATTAAAGTGACATTTGTTTTAATTCCTTCTTCTGAAAGCACTTTTACTGCTTTTAATCCTTCCACTGTCATAGGAATTTTTACAACCATGTTTGGATGAATTTTTGCAATTTCTCTTCCCTCTGCGATGATTCCTTCTGCATCAACGGTTGTCGCCTTTACTTCTCCACTGATCGGACCATCTACAATAGAGGTAATCTCTTTAATGACCTCATTGAATTCTCTCCCTTCCTTTGCAATTAAAGATGGATTTGTAGTTACTCCGCAAATGACACCCATATCATTTGCTTTTTTTATATCTTCTACTTTTGCCGTGTCAATAAAAAATTTCATTTTTTCCCTCCATTTCTATTTAAAATATCTGAATTTCATCAATGTCTGGTTCTTCCTCTTCTTGCATTCCATTTGTAACAATTTCTTCTTTATTTTTTGCAATAACTGCATATAAAGTACCTGTCACAACAACGTTTACAAGAATCGCTACTAATCCTGTCCATGGACGAGTCATCGTTGGAAGCATTAAAAATCCACCAAATGGAACTGTAGAATCAGCACCTAACACCATTGTGACAGCTCCACCACAAGCTCCACCAACTGCTGCTGCAATTAAACCACGTACTAAGTCACTCATAACAATTGGAATAACGCCTTCTACGATATTTAATACCCCCATTGGAACGGCTGATTTTAAATTTTCAATCTGTTCTCTCTCATAAATATTTTTATGCAATCCTTTTGCTACAAAGTAAGCGAAGCCAAACCCAATTGGAGTTGCTGTATTTACAAGTTGCAGTGCTGTTACAGGTTCTTTAATTCCTGATGCAAGAAGTGTCAAGGTAAACGCATACACTGTTTTATTAATCGGACCTCCAAAATCCACAATACACAAACTACCAATAACAAGACCAAGAACTAATTTTGATGACGTACCAAGTCCTAATAATACATTTGTTAACCAATTTGTAAATGCTGCAATTGGTACACCAAATACATAAATCATAACTAATCCTGCAATAAAAGATGCAATTAAAGGTACAATAACTGTTGGCATCAATCCTTTTGCCCAATCAGGAAGTTTTAACTTTTTAATAATAATCACTGCAAGATAACCAGCGATATATCCACCTAAAATACCTCCAATAAATCCTGCACTAATCGCAATCGCTGATAGACCAACAACGAAGCCAGGTGCAATTCCGGGTTTTCCTGCGATAGAAAAAGAAATTCCTACTGAAATAATCAATGGAAGTAATCCTAATGCAGCTCCCCCCATGGTGGCAAGAGCATCCCAAAATGTAAACTCTCCTTGTATAAGACCATTAGCATATAAATTCGTTCCGCCTAAAGCCATTCCAATAGCTACTAAAAAACCTCCTCCACATACAATTGGGAGCATATAGGAAATGGCTGTTAACAAATGACTTTTCAAATTTAAACTTTTTAATTTGTCCATTCTGTATACACCTCCATTAAACCTTTTCATTTAACATACACTGTTCAAACTCCATATTCATTTTCTTGCATGCAATATCTAAATCCTTATCTAGCCCAAATAATCCTGCATTACCAACTACTAATACATCTGCACCTGCCTCAACAAGTTGTCTATAGTTTTCTTTGTTACAATGTCCATCAATTTGAATTTTATAATGATATCCCTTGGCTTCACGAATTTCTTTTGCTTGTATAATTTTTTCATACATTTGATCAATAAATTTTTGTCCAGCAAATCCAATATCAACTGTCATAATTGTCAATATATCAATATATTCTAAATAAGATTCTACATAGCTAAGTGGCGTAGCTGGATTTAAAACAACCCCACATTTACAACCAAGTGATTGAATCAATTGCATGGTCCGAAAAGCATCTGTATTAATTGTCTCTGCATGAGGACTAATATAAGTTGCTCCTGATTTTGCACACATTTCAATCCAATCAGATGGATTGGTAGTCATCAAATGTACATCCATATCTTTTTTTGTATTTTCACGAAAACTTTTAATTAACCCTGGTGTAAGAGCCATATTTTTACAAAAATGTCCATCCATAATATCCACATGATAAAGATCAATATAGTTATCCATAATTGTAAACTGCTCTTTCATCTTTCCTAAATTCATACACATAAGTGATGGTGAAAATGTTACCATAATTTTTTACCTCCACAATCCTTTTTACAGAATGGCAATTTCATCTAAATCCAATTCTGCTTCTTCCTCTGTTTCTTGTTCTGATGTGTCATTTTCTTCCACAAAGGCACGTATAACATCTTCTACGTCATATGCCCTTATTAACCTACTAACAACCGTTGGATCTCCCAACCGTTTTGAAAACATTGCTAAAAGTTTTAAATGTTCTTGCGCCGCCTCATTATCTGCTCCTACTGCAAAAAGTATAATTACTTTAGCCCCTGTACCATCTAAACTTTCCCATTCAATTTCATGTTCAAGCACTGCTATAGCAACTCCTGGTGTTAAAACAGATTCACTTTTACCGTGTGGAATGGCCACATAATTTCCGATTCCAGTTTCTCCAAATTCTTCTCTCACATAAACATCTTTGATAAATTCTGCTTTATTATTTATAACGTTGGCCTCAACAAACATCTCCGCCATTATATCAAGTGCTTCCGCTTTATTAGTGACATTTAAGTGTGTCATAATGGTTTTTGGATTCAATATCTGTGTAAACTCCATCTTCTTTCCTCCTTATTTTGCTGATTCCACCACTTGCTTTGCCTTTTCCATTAATTTATTTGGTGACTTAATTGCCACATCTGTAGAAACTTGAATAACTCTCTTTCCTTCAAATCTATCACGATCTGCAATCTTTACGTCAATTGCCAATATAACAATATCTGCTGCTTCAATTTCTTCTGCCGTTAAGGCATTTTCTTTACCAATACTTCCCTGTGTTTCAAACTTTGCTTCAAAACCTGCCTTTTTTGCTGCATTTTCTAATTTTTCCTGTGCAATATAGGTATGGGCAATTCCCACTGTACATGCGCAAACTCCTACAATCTTCATATATATTTCCTCCTATATTATTTAATAAATTGTTGTTCTTTTCTTTGATTTCACTATATCATTTTAGATATAAAAACAGAAGTCCAGAAGCTTTCAATTTCATTTGCAAGGTACTGTACTGATATCATTTAAAAAGACAAAAAGGACAAAAAGCTAACAAATATCTATTAAGATATTTGTTAGCTTTTTGTCCTTTTTATTATTTTTTGTATTTCTTTACTTGTTCCCAAAAAATAGGAATTATAAAACTAAAGACGCATAAGAGAAATATACCATTTGAAGGTAAAAAAGTAGCTAAATTTCCAAATAAAATACCTGCTATACAAAAATCCGTATCTGAAAAAGAAGTTCCTGAAACATTTAAAACTCCAAGCACTGGCATTACCATCAAAGCTAATACAGAAATCAAAATTCCATGTACAAATGCTCCAAATATACAGCCTTTTATTCCACCTTCTGCATTTGCAACAACTCCTGGTACAATAACAGGAATAAAACTAGAACCATGCCACGCATTTATTCCAATCAATACAAGCATCGTTACAATTCCACCTAAAAATGACATTAAAAAACCAATCATGGTAGCATTAGGTGCATAAGAATAAAGAATAGGACAATCCACTGCTGGTTTCGCATTTGGTGCTATCTTCTTTGCAATTCCCTTAAATGCTGGAACCACTTCAGCAACAGTCAATCGTACACCTGCTAATATAATATAAATAGAAGCCGAAAATTTAGCT
>CAJMOB010000028.1:0-41809 GCA_905214925.1 uncultured bacterium
CATTCTCCGCGATGGTCATCAGCGGGTTGAACGAGGAGCCCGGATCCTGGAACATGATTTTCATAAGTCAAATCTTCTATTTGAGGTAAAAGACCATTTGTAATCGTCTTATCCGATACAAGTGGCCTTTCATTTGCAGAAATTTCAGTCTTATAATAAATATTGTTATTTTTATTCATAAAGTACATTCGATATCCTTTTTTTGCATGATAAAAACTCCAATATTGCTCCTGGTTACTTTCCTTTTGTTCTATGTGCTCGGCTTGTCGCAATTCATCGTTAATAGCGGTTACCAAGGTGGATACTAGCACTTGTGCTTCTGCCTGCAATGTAATTTTTTCATAGGCACTTTTTACAACAGTAACGCCTCCCCCAATAACAGTCACAATAAGGGAGAGAATGAAAAGTGCTAATACCATTTCTACTAGAGTAAACCCTTGATCTGATTTTAACTTTCTCATCATCTTCTTTTTATTTTTTTGCATAAACAGCCAACTTTCCATCTTTTGTTTTATAAACGGAAACTTCTATTTCCACCTGCATCTGATTAGAATCTTTGATTGTAATCGTTCCTGCTTCTGGTGCCATCTCTTGTTTTTCAATCTGATTAAAAGCATCATAGCTCGCTTGAACGGAACGATTTCCCTTCTCAATTAAATGATGAGAAACTTGAATCATAAAAAAAAGAGTCATAAGAGCCATTCCTGATAATAAAGAAGCAACAAGCACTTCTACTAACGTTTCGCCTTTTGTCTCTTTTAATATTTCTTGAATCTTCTTCATGATATCTCACCTTCTGTCCATAAAATCGTCTTTGTTATACGAATTCCTTCCATTTCTTCTTTTGAAGAATCTTCATATAAGATAGTTTCTGTATTTTCAGAATAAACAGCAGGAATGGTTACCATACATTTTGTACGTCCTTGTGTCACTGTAATCGAAATGTTGTATTGGGAGTCCATAGAAAAATAAGCCGTAACTTCTTCCATTACTTGCTCTGAAGAATAAATTGTAAAAATATCAGAATATTCCGTTTGTGATGTCATGACCTGCTCTACCCCTTTTATTAAAAATTCCTTCATTTTATTTTGAGGAAGTGCGTAATATTCATTTTCTAAAGGCATTCCATCCTTTGAAAGAATTTCGTATTTGGAGTATTTTTCTCCTTCTAATTCTGCTTTTAATAATTTACTAGCAGACGATACAGAATAATAAGACTGTTCCGCTTCTTTTAAATTGGCAAAACGTCCAGAAGCGACAGAAGCAGAAGTTAAAACAATAGATCCAACGATGGCACATAATAAAAGAAAAAATAAGGCAATTAACAAGGACGCACCTGATGTGGATGCACACTTTTGTTTGATCATATTTCCCACCCTATTTCTTTCATTTATTTTTTACTCTTATATTAAACGAATCTCATCCCTCTTTTCAAGTTCAGATTTATTTATACAGAGCCCAAAATATACAATCTATTCGCTCTATTATATTTTTGGCTTTAAAAAAATGCCAAAGCAACTTTACTCTGACACTTTTTAAAAAAATTTTATTTGCACCAAAGCAACGAGTCAGAAACTATACTTGCATAAGTTTCTGACGACTGCTGGCAAACATGAGAAGATCGTAAAGCGTGCTCCTCATTGTTTTTTCTTATTTGAAAAGAACGGAATATCTCGTTCTAAATCCTCTTCTTTATAGTAGAATAAAATTAAAATTACAAATAAAATAACTGCAATTACTACATAACAATCAGCTACATTAAAAATTGGAAAGTCAATTAATTTAAAATAGAAAAAGTCCACAACATATTGTTGTCTCGCTCGATCAATGATGTTTCCAAAAGCTCCTGCTGTTACGAGAATAATACAAAGGCGAAGAGGAAAATATTTTTTTGACGCTGGTATTTTATAATAAAGAAAAATCATAAGTAGCGCAATCAAAATGGTAAATGGTAAGAAAAACCAAGTTTGATTTTGAAACATTCCAAATGCCACTCCTCGATTTTCTAAATATTGAAGCCGAAATACGTCCTCAATCAGTGTAATTCCTCCTGTTCCTTTTAAATGAACAACGGCTAAATATTTCGTCCACTGATCAAGTCCTAATAAAATCAGCAGTCCAATCAGTGCTTGTATATACTTTTTCATGTTACCTCCAAATGTTATCGTCTTAACTTTTTGCACCACCGTAACAAGAGAGTGCAAAAAGCATTTCTTCTTCGGTCACTGTTTTATCAATAAAAGCCTCTCCAATTTGTTTTAATAAAATAAATTTAATTTGACCTTGCTCCATTTTTTTATCCAACTTTGTGGCTTTTACAATCTCTTTTGGATCAAGATTCATAGGGAGGGTATCAAAATGGAAATAAGTAAACAGCTCTTGGATTTCTTTTTGTTCTTCTTTAGAAATCAATCCTCGTTTCCAAGAAATGAAACTAGCAAGCTCAGAACCAATAACGACACAATTCCCATGTAGCATCGAAAAATCTATTAATTTTTCGATGGAATGTCCAAGCGTATGTCCAAAATTTAATAACGCACGCTCTCCTTGTTCTTTTGGATCTCGTTCTACAACCGCCCCTTTAATTTGGCAACTGCGATAGATCATCTCTTGTAAAACTTCTGTTTTGCGATTTTTGATGGCTTCTTTCTGATCTTTGATCCAGTGGAAATAATCGCGATCTTTAATTAAACCGTGTTTGATAACTTCTCCAAGTCCAGAAATAAATTCTTTCTCTGGAAGTGTCTGAAGTGTTGACGTATTAATATAGACTAATGAAGGTTGGTAAAACGCACCCACCATATTTTTATAAGACTCATAGTCTACACCCGTTTTTCCTCCAATACTGCTATCCACTTGTGCAAGTAAAGAAGTTGGAACTTGCACAAAATCCACTCCTCGTAAATAAGTGGCAGCAGCAAATCCTGTTAGATCACCAGTGACACCTCCGCCTAATGCCAGCAAAATGTCTTTTCGATCAAACTGATGCTCGATTAATGTTGTATAAATTTGGGAAACGGTAGAAAGTTGTTTTTGTTTTTCTCCTGCTTGAAAAGTAAAACATACAATTTCTCGAAACATCGGTTCTAATACTTCCTTTATTTCCTCCAAATAAAGTGGGGCTACATTTGTCTCTGTTACAATTAATAGTTTTCGATTTTCGTATCCAAGATCTTTTAAAGCCTCTTTTAACCTAAAAAAATCCTGTTCAAACAAAATATCATAAATTGGTTTTTGATCCAAATGAATTGTCAATTGCTGTTCTATTTTTTCTGTTTTCATAGACACCTAAACCTCCCTAATAGCCCTTTATATAAATTTACGAAGCAAAATACGATTTCTGCCTTTTTTGGTCATTCCATCTACGCCAGCAAAAATAAATTTACCAAGCCCTCGAACGGATATGATATCACTATCTTTTAATAATAAACTATTGCTTTGAACAAGCCTTCCATTTACAAATACTTTTTTCCCTTGAATATAGGGAATGGACTGGCTTCTTGATAGTTGAAAAGCCAGTCCAATAATAGAATCTAAACGGCAAGAGGTAACAAATCCTGTTACCTCTTGATACTTCGGTTCTATATGTAGCTGTTTTAATGTCTTTTCACAACTTACTTGTGTATGTTTTACTTTAAAAAGTTGATCCACAATCACATCCGCGATATGCTCTAAGCAAAAGACATAACCAACTTTATCAAAAACTAAAATATCTCCTAACATTGCTCGCTCAATTCCTAAATTCATCAATGCCCCTAAAAAATCCCGATGAGATAAAGAATCCGAGAATTTCTTTGAAATCGGTTTGATTTCGATACAAGCAATTGGTGGTTGTTCTACATATCCAAGCGTTTCTTCTTTTCCAAAACAAACGAATTGCCGATCAGCAAACTCATGTCCACCGTAAAGTTGACTGCCCACATAGGCAAAGGAAGAACGCTCCTCTTGATAAATACTTTGTTCATAGAGATCCAAAAAAGGAGTATAGGTATAACGATTTTGTTGATAGGATTTTTCCGCTAATTCTCTCAATCGTTTTTTTAAAATGATAGTATCCTTGTCCATACTCTTTCTCTTATCTCCTTGTTTTTTCTTTCAGAAGATTAAACACGATATTTTCCAATTTCTGGTGAAATCATATTGTCATTTAAAATTTCTTCTCTTAAATCACCAGTAACATCGATTGCTTCTGGAGCGGCGATAAAAATATTGCTGGAAATTGCTTGTAATGTTCCATTTAACGCATAACAAGCACCGCTAATAAAATCGATAATACGCTGTGCTGCGTAAATTTCAATTCCTTCCATATTGATAACGATTGTTTTACCATCTTTTAAGAAATCTGCAACAATCTGTGCTTCATTGAATTCTTGTGGTTTAATAACGTACACTTCTCCACCTCTTCCACCGCTTAACGGAACGAGTTTACTTTTACTAATTGCCTTTGATTTCTTCTTATCTGCAAAATTAGAAGGAATAGCAGTCTCTGTTCTTATTGTATCTGCGTCTCGTTCTTTATTACGACTAAAAAATGATTTTGCAGGCGCTTCATCATCTTCGTAATCGTCCTCATCTTCCATTAAATCATCTTCGTAGTCATCTTCTGGTTCATTTAATTTCATTAAATCTAAAAATTTATTAATACCTTTGCTCATTATGCTTCTCCCTCGATCTTATATTGTCTTGCTCCGAAAATAGCAGTTCCAATTCGAACCATCGTGGAGCCTTCTTCAATGGCAACCTCATAGTCATTTGTCATTCCCATTGATAAAATATTCATGTCTATATTATCAATGTTTTTTTCTTTTATGTCAACAAATAATTGATGAAGTGCTTTAAAATGTACTCGATCTTCTTCTGGATCTTCTACAAAAGGAGCGCTTGTCATCAATCCACATACATGAACATTTGGAAATTTTGCAATTTCTTCAACTAACGGAAGAGTTTCTTCCTTTGTCACACCAAACTTCGTTTCTTCCCCAGCAATATTAACTTCAATTAAAATATCCACAACAACCGATTTTTTTTCGGCTTCCTTTTGAATCTGCTGTGCTAATTTTAAAGAGTCAACCGAATGAATGAGAACAACTTTATCTACAATATACTTTACTTTATTTGTCTGTAGATGGCCGATCATATGCCAATGAACAGGGGATTTTATGCGTTCATATTTATCTACCATCTCTTGTACTTTATTTTCTCCAAACTCCAAAATTCCAAGATCCAGCACTTCTTCTACCATTTCTAATGGTTTTGTTTTGCTGACCGCTATTAATGTAACCTCTTCTCTCTTTCTCCCTGCACGTTTACAGGCGGCTTCAATCTTTTTCTCCACCTGTTCTAAATTTTCTTTTATCATCCCTATCACTCCTAGTATATTTTATCATTTTCATGGATTGTATTACTGTTTAATACAATGTGATCATAAATGGCTAATGCATTTAGTTCTTGGGTATCTTCTACGATACTATAGTCTTTATTGGAATAAAGAACATTTACCATTTTAAAAGCAGCATATCCTTTATTCACACAGTAGACACCATTCACTTCTTTTGTAGCAGAAACTTTAAATGTCTTTTTGGAATCATTTCGTAAAAGGATCGTTCCTTTTGTTAGCGAATTATCACTAATCGGTACAGTCGATACATAGCAGTACTTGTCATCTTTCATAACGACTTCTGCTACTACTTGTTTTACAGCTACTTTTCCTCGGCTATTCAGCGTTCGAATTCGGAATAATGCCTCATCTGAACTGCTATCGGTATATAAATAATCAATTGGAATTCGGAACATCTCTCTTGTTACAAGAGCGGTATTTGGAATTTTTAATCCTGTTTTTGATTGAAGAATGACTTCGATATTTAAGAAGCGATCGCTAAAATATCGAACAAGATAGTTCGTAAAATGAAGCTGTGCATAAGTGCCATCTTTATTATCTAAAATAGATACGGTTGCTGTTAACGTCGTGTCATCTTTTAAGAAATTGACTTGTACACTTGTTTTTTCCTCTAAAATCTTCTTTTCTTCTTCATTAATTGGAATTACAATATCCCATGAATTTCCTTGAATGATTTTATAAACAGGTTCTCCTTTTTGTACAAGGTTATTTGTCTTTAGCTGTTGTTTTTTATAATTGGTATCATCAAATGATTTTTTTGTCACATTTTTAGGAGTTAGTGATTCATATCCATCTTCCAAAAACGAAATAAGTCCACTAGCAGGTGCTTTTATTTTTTGATAGCTTTCCGTAATTCCTGAGTCTTTTAATGCTTGTTCCAATTTTTTCATGGTTGTTTCGTTTGTGATTTCTAAAATTGTATTATTGAGATCATATTTAAAGTCATATACCTCATAAAAGTTATTATCACTATAATAGTTATTAAAAACAGAAATCGTTTCTTTTAATTCTAAGTAGCTATCACCGTCTAAAATCCCCTCTTCTGATGCTGTCTGAGATAAATATTCATGAACTTTTCCTGTTTCATCGACCGAATAGACATAGCCTTGTTTTCGAACACGTTCTCCCTCTTGTGCATAATAATTTAAATAGCCATCCGCTTTATTTTTTATAATTGTTTCATCTCGCAAAACAAGCCCTTTTGTTGTTATGGTCTTCTCCATGGAATTTTTAGTAACTTCGTAAGTGGAAAGAGTATCTTCATTTAAGTACATAATAAAATTAATAACGAGATAAATAAAAATAATACCAAAAGTCACCGTTCCTAAATTCCAATGCCTTTTCTTAAAACGAGTTTTAAATGGGCTAAATCGAATGATCTTTCTCTTTTTTCTTTTGTTTTTAGTCGGCATTATGAACCCCCCACTCTTTCAAGGCGGAACCATTTAAATAATGGCACTTGCATCCTTGGATATATTGCTTCTCTTCCATTAATGCAAGAAACTCATCTTTTAATTTCCACCAACTAGTATTCCAATTTGAGAATTCTGCATATTCTTCTGGCACTCGACTAAAGAGACGCTCAATTGCGATATCATCGCGAAGTAACGCAATGCATTCTGTTAAACGGTCTAAATATTCATCTTTTGTGCATAATGTTATTTTACCATTTTTGTATTCCTTATACAATACTGTGTTTTTTGGTATGTATAGCGAGTGGAATTTTACAATATGAATTGGTAAAGTAGATAAAAACCGAGCAGATTCTAGGGCATCCTCCTTTGTATCATAAGGAAGATTTAAAATCATATGGGTGCAAATCGTCATCGGATAACGAGCAATGCGAAGTACGGCATCCACATATTCAGCTAACCCATGGCCTCGATGGATCTTTTTTAATGTATGATAATTCACAGTTTGCAATCCTAACTCGATATTAATATGAATCCCTGTTCTTTTCATCACATCGTTTAAAAATTCTAAATAATCATCATGGATACAATCTGGTCTTGTAGAAATCGAAATTTCCACAATATCAGGAAAGGCACACGCTTCCTCAATGGCGCGTTTAAATGCCTCTAATGGTAAAAAGGTGTTTGTATAATTTTGAAAATAAGCAATAAATTTATTGGCTTTATATTTTTTTTGGATTTTCTCTTTTGTCTGATTTAATTGTTCAGTAATGGATATATGATTTTCCATCGCTTCAAACCCAGTTCCAACTTCGGAACAAAAAGTACATCCACCAGTTCCGTCTTTTCGATTGGGACAAGTCAGTGGTAAATTAATTGGCAATTTATATACCTTTTCTTTATAAATGTTTTTTAGATAATCCGAATAAGTTTTATAATAGTTCTGTTCGTTCATGGATTCTCCTTTATTGATTCATTTTTTCTTTCTCCTACTATACCAAAAATAAAAACGAATATCAACTTTTCCTCATCGACTTCCTTAAATGGTGATAAACCATGAAAAAAGAGACTTATCTTTTCATAAGCCCCTTTTTCCAATCTGCTTTTCATCTGTTTTCAATTATAAAGATACTGTAATCATAGATCGTATGCTTGCTGGTAATTGTTCTTGATCCATGGAAATGCTAAGAACAAAATCAACATCAAAAACGTTAGAAATTTCTTGAAGTTTCATAACCGCTGACTCAACCTTCTCTGGATCAAGATATGCAATTGTTAGAAAACTATCTAAGTAAATCTTCTCAATATCGTGATCGGTGGATACTGTTCCAGCAATAAAACCAAGAAACATATCCGTATTGGTCACTGGATAGTCGAATACATTGATCAGCCGAATTCGGTTATTAAGTTCAAACATATGTTTGCTATTTTTATCTAAGTAAATAATATGTCCATTGGTAGACTGAATATCTTTATTTACTTTTGCAATGAGTTCTTTTGTTTTCCCTTTTCCTTTTTCACCTGCAATAATTTCGATCATACTCGTTACCTCCTTAAAATTGATAACAACATACCTACCGTGTTAACAATAGTATAGTATAATTTTAACAAAAAAACAATGGTTAATTATTTTATTTTGTAAATATTTTTGTTTATATTCTCATTTTAAAATCTTCATATCCAAATGTTCGTATGATCTGACATTCCCCATTTTCTCTCTCCAATACAATGGATGGCAATGGCATGCCATTAAACGTATTGTTTTTTACCATAGTATAAATCGCCATATCAAGAAACTCTAAACGCTGTCCACAAGTGAGAGGCTCATCAAAAGAGTAATCTCCAATGATATCTCCTGCTAAGCAAGTTGGTGCACCTAATCGATAAGTATAGGCTTTTTCTCCCGACTTACCTGAGTCTTTTAATGGAGGGCGATATGGCATCTCTAATACATCTGGCATATGACAAGAAGCAGAGGTATCTAAAATGGCAATCTCTATCCCATTATGTACCACATCTAATACGGTTGTGAAAAGACTTCCAGCATTTAAAGCAATGGCTTCCCCTGGCTCTAAATAAACTTGAACATGGTATTTCTCCTTGATATCATTAATACAAGTAATCAGCGTTTCTATATCATAATCTTCTCTTGTAATATGGTGTCCACCACCAAAATTAATCCATTTCATTTTGGATAGCCATGGGCCGAATTTTTCTTCCACTGCCTGCAATGTGGTTTTTAAATCATTGGAATTTTGTTCACATAACGTATGAAAATGAATGCCTTCTACATCTTCTAATAACTCAGGGCAGAAGTTTGCTTTTGTAATACCCAGTCTTGATCCTGCTGCACAAGGATCGTATATGGCATGTCCTTCTTGGGTGGAGCACTCAGGATTAATGCGAATTCCAATACTCTTCCCTTTTTGCTTTACTTTTTCTTTATATTTTGTTAGCTGTGAAAAAGAATTAAAAACAATATGATCGCAATAAGAAATAATCTCATCGATTTCCTCTTCCCGATAAGCAGGAGCATAGACGTGATTTTCTTTCTTCATTTCTTCTTTTCCAAGCCTTGCTTCATAAAGACCACTAGCAGTTGTTCCATCTAAATACTGTCCGATCAATGGATACAAAGAATACATAGAAAACGCTTTTTGCGCCAATAGAATTTTACAGCCTGTTGCTTCTTTTATCTGCTTTAATCGCTCTAAGTTTTCTCTAATTTTTTGTTCTTGTATCACATAACAAGGAGTTCTTAATTGCTCTTTTTTCAAAAAGTTTTCTCCTTTCTAGTCTACTAAAACAGGATTTTCCTCGATAATCCAAGGAAGTCCCCATTGATTTAAAGCATCCATAAATGGATCCGGATCAAATTCTTCAATATTATAAACCCCTGCTTTTTTCCATGTGCCTGTTAAAAGCATCATAGCTCCGATCATAGCTGGCACTCCTGTTGTATAAGCAACTGCTTGAGAACCAACTTCTTTATAACAGCTTTCATGGTCACACACATTATAAATATAGAGTTTTTTCTCTTTCCCATCTTTTTTTCCAATAAAAATGCAGCCAATGTTTGTTTTTCCTTTTGTTCTTGGTCCTAAAGAAGAAGGATCTGGAAGGACTGCTTTTAAAAATTGTAATGGGATAATTTCTTTTCCTTCATACATAATGGGTTCTATCGAAGTCATCCCTACATTTTCAAGGCATTTTAAGTGGTTTAAGTAACTTTCACCAAACGTCATAAAGAAACGGATTCTCTTAATCCCTGGAATATTTAATGCCAAAGATTCAATCTCTTCATGATGCAATAGATACATATCTTTTTCTCCAATTTGAGGAAAATCATAAACTCGTTTAATTTCCATTGGCTTTGTTTCCACCCAGTGACCATCTTCCCAATAAGATCCATTTGCAGATACTTCTCGAATATTAATTTCTGGATTAAAATTTGTTGCAAATGGATAGCCATGATCCCCTGCATTGCAATCTAAAATATCAATATAATTAATTTCATCAAAATAATGTTTTAAAGCATAGGCAGAAAACACGCTGGTTACCCCTGGATCAAATCCACTGCCAAGAAGCGCGGTAATTCCTGCTTTTTCAAAGCGTTCACGATATGCCCACTGCCATTTATATTCAAATTTTGCGGTATCTTCTGGCTCATAATTGGCGGTATCCACATAATGAACTCCCGTTGCAAGACAAGCATCCATAATCGTAAGATCTTGATAAGGAAGTGCTAAGTTTAATACTACTTCTGGTTTTACTTTCTGAATTAAAGCAATCAGCTCTTCTACGTTGTTTGCGTCGACTTGTGCCGTTGTAATCTTTGTCCTTGTCGTCCCTTCCAATTTGCTTTTTAAGTCATCACATTTGGAAACCGTACGGCTGGCAATACAGATTTCTTCAAACACCTCACTATTTTGACAACATTTATGAATGGCTACACTTGCAACTCCACCACAACCGATAATTAAACATTTTCCCATTTTTTCTTCCCTTTCTTTCTCTATGTTTTTTGTGTTTTTGATTCTATTCTTTTATGAAATCTAACAACATCTCACGAATTATTTTACAAGCAACTGCTGTTGATGTTCCACTTGGATCCAATGGAGGACACAATTCATTGACATCACAGCTAATGACATTACATTCTGAGAGCACGAGATGAACCGCCTCTAAAAGTTCCATAAAGGTGACACCACCTGCTTCTGGCGTTCCTGTCCCTGGAAAAATAGAAGGATCTAACACATCCAAATCAATCGTAAAATAGACTGGTTTTCCTTTTAATTTTTCTACGGTTTCCTTTAACCCATCAAAATTAAATTTATGCATATTGGTATGAATGGTTGCCCACAAAAATTCATCGCGTTCTCCTGAGCGAATTCCAAATTGATGAATTCTTCCATCTCCTACAATCTCCCAGCATCGGCGAATGACACTTGCATGGGACAACTTCACTCCTAAATAATCTTCACGCAAATCAGTATGAGCATCAAAATGAATAATATGAAATTCAGGATATTTTTTTGCAATAGCACGAACGCTTCCTAATGTTACAAGATGTTCTCCACCAATCATAAATGGGATTTTTCCATCTTCCAATATAATATTGACACGCTCGGTAATCTTATGAAGCACTTGTTCCGAATCGCCAATTGGCAATTCTAAATCACCGCTGTCAAAAAAAGCGCCTTCTTCCATATCTTTATCTTTATAAGGACTATAAGTCTCTAATCCATAAGACTCATTTCTAATTGTTTGACTCGCAAACCTTGTCCCTGGTCGATAGGAAGTAGTGGAATCAAATGGTGCCCCAAACAGCACAACTTTTGCATCTTCATATTCTGAATCACATCCAATAAAATTCACAACATTTTTATTCAACATCTTTTACTAATTCCTCCACATATGCTGGGAGCGCAAACACTCCTTTATGTAAACGTGTCACATAATATTTCGTTTCAATTCCTTTTAAATTCCATTGCACATCTCGTAAATCATCAATCGGATGATATTTTTTCGATGCAAATCCAAAGAGCCAATGTCCAGATGGGTACGATGGCAAATGGGCTTGATAAATTCTTGAAATTGGAAAAGATTCTAAAATTCTTTTATGCATCCGTTGACATTGAAACGCCTCTTCATAATAAAAAGGACTCTCATTTTGATTGACCATAATTCCATCTTCATGGAGGGCGTTATAACAGTTTCCATAAAATTCTTTTGTAAAATATCCTTCTCCTGCTCCAAACGGGTTTGGAGAGTCAATAATAATCAAATCATAGGCATCTGTTTTCGAACGAATAAACCGCAGTCCATCTTCATTATAAATCGTTACTCTTTTATCTTTTAAACTACAAGCAATCTCTGGTAAATATTTAAAACATACTTCTACTAATAATGGATCCACTTCTACTACATCAATGGCATCGATTTCGTTATATTTGATCAGCTCTCGAACGACTGCCCCATCTCCTCCACCAATGACTAATACTTTTTTCACGTTTGGATGTACCGCCATAGGAACGTGAGCAATCATTTCGTGATAAATAAATTCATCTTTTTCCGTTAACATCAAATCTCCATCCACAACGAGAATTTTCCCAAATTCTTTGGAAGCTAATACATCAATTCTTTGATATTCACTCGTTCCACTAAATAGTTGTTTTTCAATCCGAATGGATAATTTGACATCCGAAGTATGTTCATCAGAAAACCACATTTCCATTGTTATCTCTCCTTTATAACATTCAGATGTTCAATCTTCGCATCTTCTGGCCCTGTCATGGAACAACCTTTTTTCTTTGCATATAAAATATAATCAAGAATCTTTTCGGTAATCTCTTCTCCTGGTGATAAAATTGGAATTCCCGGTGGATAACACATGACAAACTCACTACAAATTCTTCCAACGGTGTCTTCTAATTTTAAAGATTCTTTTTCTGCATAAAAGGAATCTTGTGGGGTCATAATTACCTTTGGTGTGATATATTCTTGAGATAATAACCCCGTGCTATTTTTTTGATATCGTCTTTTAATATCGGCAAGGGCGCTGACAAGGCGTTCTACTTCTTGTTTTCGATCTCCAATAGACAGATAGGCTAAAATATTGCCAAGATCTCCAAATTCAATTTGAATATCATATTCATCTCTTAAAATGTCATAGACTTCAATTCCAGCTAATCCGATGTCCAAAGTATGAATCGCTAATTTTGTAGAGTCAAAATCGTACACACTATTTCCATTGATCAATGCCTTAGAAAAAACGTTATACCCTCCGATCTTTTCAATTTCTTCCCTTGCATACTCCGCTAAATCCATTACTTTTTGAAATTCTTCTTTTCCTCTCAATGCCAAATTTCTTCTTGAAATATCAAGGCTTGAAAGAAGTAAATAAGATCCGCTTGTTGTCTGAGTTAGATTAATAATCTGTCTTACATATCCAACATTCATATGCTCTCCGATTAACAAAAGGGAACTTTGTGTTAAACTTCCTCCTGATTTATGCATACTAACAGATGCCATATCTGCCCCTGCATCCATGGCGGAAATCGGAAGATTTTCCCCAAAATAAAAATGGGTTCCATGTGCCTCATCGACTAAAACTTTCATATGGTACTCATGTGCCATTGTTACAATCGTCTTTAAATCCGAACAAATGCCATAATAGGTTGGATTATTGACAAATACGGCAACCGCATCTGGATTGTCTTTGATCGCTTGTTCGACTTGGGATACTTTCATACCAAGGGCAATTCCTAAATGATGATCCACATCGGGATTTACATAGATTGGTTTTGCACCACAAAGCACAAGGGCATTGATTACACTTCGATGGACATTTCTTGGAAGTATGATTTTGTCTCCTCTTTTACAACAGGATAAAATCATACTTTGAACCGAAGAAGTTGTCCCTCCAACCATCAAAAACGCATAGCTTGCATGAAAGGCTTCTGCTGCAAGTTCTTCTGCCTCTTTAATCACAGAAATCGGGTGACATAAATTGTCCAATGGTTTCATGGAATTGACATCGATTCCTACACATTGTTGTCCTAATAACTTGACAAGCTCTGGATTTCCTCTACCATGCTTATGCCCCGGAACATCAAATGGAACAACCCTCATCTTTCGGAATTGTTCTAACGCCTCATAAATTGGAGCTTTTTTTTGTAAATTCTGCCCCATTTTATTGCCTCCTTTCCCTGTTGCTTTCTTTTTCACCGTTCTGAAAACAACCTATTTCTTTTGACTTGGCTTACGATTTTCTTTCCACGCAAAAGAAAAAACGCAAGCCACTGCATATTTTATGCCTTGACTTGCGTTTTCTCTTTCTATCGTTCGGATCTATTTTAATTTTTACTATTATATTATTTCATTTTTCTTTCAAGTATTCTATTCTAGTTCAATTTTATGATAGATAAAACAATAAAATTAATACATAGAATTATCAATCTATAAAACCTTGATAGGAAAAAACATATTATTATTATAATATCCGAGATGGGCTAGAGTCTATATAGCAAATATTTTACTTTTACTACTCTTATTGACCGTTTCACAAGTTGTACATGCGATATGCATATGAGGTTATAAAGTGACCAACTTATAAAATTTGAGCTTTTAACTCAATCAATAAGGCAACGAAAGTCGCCAACAAAATATTTGCATGGAGAACTCTGCTCTTAACCTATCTTCGTTTTCCATACATTGGTATTATAATACAATACGAATAAATATGCAAGATTTTTTTTATGTTATAAGAAATTTCTCGCAAAGAGTGTTGAACGCACACTTTGTTCTAATATAAAAATTAGATGCTCGTTTTTTGAACTTCTCAAAAAAACGTCTAACTGTTTTCTTTCACTAATAATTTAGTCATACTTGAGTATAAACTAGGTTTATCCAATGCACCTGTAATAACAGAGATAAATTCATGCCCTTCTTTATTCTTTGTTAAAATAACAAGACAAGACCCTGCTGCTTGTGTTGTTCCCGTTTTTCCACCAACCATCGTCACTCCTTTTGGCACTGGATATTCTCCAGCAAGATAAAGGTTTGTCGTGTTAAATGTAACGGAGACTGGGTTTCCACTGGCATTGGTATATTTCATTGTATATTGTGGAATGGACACAGTTTCTTGAAACTCTGGATATTGTAAATTTGCCTTAAACATTAAATATAAATCATAAGCGGTTGTATAATGGTCTGGATCATGAAGACCGTGGGCATTGGCAAAATGAGTGTTTGTCGCTCCAAGTGCCTTTGCTTCTTTATTCATTAACTTAACAAACTCTTCCTCACTACCGGAAATATGTAATGCTAACATAGATGCGCAGTCGTTGGCAGAGTAAATTAAAAGACCATGGTAAAGTTCAGAAACGGTTACCGTATCTCCTTTTTTCAAATGAAGAATTTGTGCTCCTGATTCAAATGTTAAATTTTCATTTAATGTTACAACATCATCCATTTTTGCATATTTTGTTGTCAAATAAGCCGTCATTAATTTGGTAAGACTGGCAGGATAAATTTTTGCATGAGCACTGGATGCTATAATCGGCGTATTCGTTGTGTTATCCACTAATAAAGCAGAACTAACATCATCATTAAAGTCTTGATCTAAATACGATAATTTCGGAACAACCGCTAAATTAGCGGCAAATCGATCCGAGTGACTTACCGTATCTTCCAAAAAATAAAAAGAACCATCATTTTTCACATACGCATTGTTTAATCCATTCCCACATCCTGCTAGAGAAAATGTTAAACCAACCGTTAATAAAACAGCGGATATTTTTTTTAACATCATTTAAGAGAACCTCCATTCATAAACTATGGAAAAAAAGTTGTTTAACAAGAAATATCTCTCTTGTTAAACAACTTCTCTTTCCTTACATCGTTAATTATACGTATTGTCTCCAATCAAGATCTCCACGTTCTAATGCTTTAATTAAAAGCTCTGCTGTTGCAAGATTGGTAGCAACTGGAATATTATAAGTATCACATAAACGCATCACATTGCTAATATCTGGCTCATGGCTAGATGGTTTATGTGGATCTCTTAAAAAGATTACCATATCAATTTGATTATGTTCAATTTGAGAGCTAAGTTGTTGAGCACCGCCTAAATGTCCTGCTAAATATTTATGGACATTCAAATTCGTTACTTCTTCAATTAAACGACCTGTTGTTCCTGTTGCGTATAATTCGTGTTTGCTCAAAATCCCACGATAGGCGATACAAAAATTTTGCATTAATTTCTTTTTTGCGTTATGGGCAATTAATCCTATATTCATATGAATTCCCTCCTAATACTTTCTTCGTTGTAACCCAATGTTAATCACTAAGCCAATACCAATCGATGATCCAACTAAGGAACTTAAGCCATAACTAACAAACGGTAATGGAAGTCCTGTATTTGGCAAAAGCTGTGTTGCTACCCCAATATTCATAAAAGACTGGAAAGCAAATAGCGCGGAAACCCCTGTTGCAATAAGAATTCCCTGCATATCTTTTGCCTTTCTAGCTATTCCTATACATTGTAACACTATTAATACCAATAATGCAATAACTATCATACATCCAATAAATCCTGTCATCTCTCCAACAATGGAAAAAATAAAGTCCGTTTGCTGTTCGGATACTAATTTTGCATCTTTTACAGTGGCAAGTGAATCCGAAAAAAGACCTTTTCCTTTTAACTGTCCCGATCCAATTGCCATAACAGAGTTTGTCTGCTGATAAGCACCAGCATCATGATGTTCTGCTGGATCGATAAAGGAAAGAATACGGTTTACCATATAATCTGGGATAATAGGATTCTCTCTTGTAGCATCTGCAATAAAAACACCACCGATTGCGAGAGCCACACTTAAAATCAGAATAATCCGCTTCCAACTGAGTCCAGCAACAAAATAAATCGCTGCTAAAATCATACAAATATCAATACTTGTCGATAAATCCGTCTCGATTAGAATCAAACTAACTGGAAATAAACAAAGAATAGCAAATTTACCAATTGTTTTCCATTCATTTAAGCTATCTTTGTGTTTATCAAGAAAATAAGCAGCAAATAAAATCATAATGATTTTGCTAAACTCCGATGGCTGTAACGTACCAAACCCTTTGATCGAAAACCAACGGGTAGCACCATTGACATTAAGACCAAACAATTTTACGCCAATTAACATGACTACATTGATTGCATAAATCACCCATATATATTTTAAAATCAGGTTATAATCAATCAATGATACAATTGTGATGATGAAAAATGCCATCACCATTCCTAATAATTGTTTGTTAATATACTCAGGTTTCGCTGCATAGATATAAACAGTTCCTAAACCACAAAGAATCATTACTGTTAAAAATAATTTAAAACTATAGTTTCTCCAGTGGTATTTTTTTAACATATTTTATCACCTTTATGCACATTATTCATTGTTTCCTTTATTTTTCATATCTTTAATTGGGATGTTCGCATAAAGAGCTGGGACAGCACCATTCCCTTCATCAGATTCTGTCTGAGTAATCTGAATGTCTAAGGCTTCTGCATCAATTTCCATATATTTTGAAATCACTTTAATAATATCATTTTTTATCATTTCCATAATCTCTGGTGAACAATTTGCCCGATCCGAAACAAGTAAAAGTTTCAATCGGTCCTTTGCCATATCTCCAGAAGCTTTTTTCTTAAAAAAAACGTCCATTAAGCCCAAATCTTCTCCCCCCTTTTATCGTTTGAATATATTGGCAAGTTTTTTAAATAATCCTTCATTATCAAGATTTAAATATGGCACTTCTTCTCCTAAAATACGATGACAAATATTCATATAGGCTTGTCCTGCCAGTGAGTCATTTCCAACTAAAGGTTCTCCTTGGTTTGTAGAAATAACAATATGTTCATCATCTGGAACTGCTCCAATTAAATCGATAGCAAGAATATCAACAACGTCTTCTTTTGACATCATTTCTCCACGTTTTACCATATCCATACGAATACGATTGACAATAAGCTCAATTTGTTTTAAGCCATGGGCTTCTAAAAGACCAATAATGCGATCGGCGTCACGAATGGCAGAAACTTCTGGTGTTGTAACAATTAAAGCGCGATCCGCACCTGCAATAGCATTTTTAAATCCTTGTTCAATACCAGCCGGGCAATCAAGAATAATATAATCAAATTCTTCTCTCAATTCATCTACCAATTTTTTCATCTGTTCTGGTGTTACAGATGTTTTGTCTCTTGTTTGTGCAGATGGTAGGAGGAATAGATTTTCGTAGCGCTTATCTTTAATCATAGCTTGCTTTGCACGACAATTTCCTTCTATAACATCGACTAAGTTATATACAATCCGGTTTTCTAGTCCCATAACTACATCTAAGTTACGAAGTCCAATATCCGTGTCAATTAATACAACTTTTTTATTTAATTTTGCAAGACCGGTTCCGACATTTGCTGTTGTTGTTGTTTTGCCGACCCCGCCCTTCCCTGATGTAATTACAATTACTTCACTCATATTCTTATTCCTCCACATATGTACTCTGTATGCAAACGGTATTATAGTTTCAGATCGCTTAATACCGTTTTGCTAATTGGTTCAATATAGATATTTTGCTCTTCTACATAAGCGATTTTTGCCTCTGCCTCTGGTTGCTCTCGCTTAAAGAACCCTTTTTTCGGGCGACTGTTATCTGGCGCCCTTGCAATGACATTTCCAATGCGAATCTGCATAGGAATCATGTCAAGCGCTGCAACAAATGATTTTTCATTTCCATCAGAACCAGCAAAAGCGGTTCCTTTTAAACAGCCAAGGACAATAATATTCCCCTTGGCTGTTACAGATGCACCTGGATTCACATCACCAATAATAATAATGCTTGAATCAGAATCAATGGCTTGTCCAGAACGGAGAGTTCCCTTATAGAATCTTCCATCATCACAATTTGGAATATATGTTTCTTCGATTTCAGAACTTGTTTCCTCTCGCTCTTGTTCTTTCATTTTTTCCTGTAATTCCATCTGTTGCTTTAATGCATCATTTAAAGCGATAGCCGTTTGAAATCGCTCATTGATCTCTTCTGAATTATCGATGACATAAGCAATATCCAAATCACAATTTTCTTTTATCGTATCTAAAATCGCTTGTATCTCTTCATTGGACAAAATACGCCCCTCAAATGAAATTGCGGTCTGATGACTAGAATCAAAAAATTTCGCAGAGTCCTTAAACTTTTGACCAATTTGTTCTAACAACTCATTAAATTCAAGGCTTTGATCCAAGGCAAGCGAAATACCATATTTATTTCCCTTTATTAATACTGGGTTTTTCATATCTTCACCTCTACCTATATACTATATACTAGATTATAAAGTTCTGTCAATTGGCGATTCTAAGAACAAGTACGGCATAAAACGTCAAATAGTTTTATTATTCTACATTGTCCACCGTATCTGTCTTGAAATAGTATTTATAAATGTCGCTTGCAATCTTAGCAGCATTCGCAGAAGTATATCCATTTTGTACAACAACGGTCACTGAAATCTCTGGATCTTTTGATGGACTATAAGACATAAAGAGGGCGTGATCGGCTCTACGTTTATCTTCCTGTGCAGTACCTGTTTTACCAGATACGTCTAATTTTGCATTTTTAAAGTTTGCTGTTAAACTTGCACTATGGCCACCATTTACTACTAAATACATACCATCTGCTACCGCATCCCATGTACTTTCTTTGACATCTAATTTGTGAAGTACGTCTGGTTTAAACTTCTTAATTGTCTTTCCATCTTGATTTTTCACTTTATCAAGAAGACTTAAATTATAAGTTGTTCCACGGTTTGCAATTGTTGTTACATAACGAGCGATCTGAGAAGGTGTGTAGTTATTTGTTCCTTGTCCAATAGAAGAACGAACCGCATCTTCTGTAGAAACTTGTGGAGAATATTCATTTAATTCAATACCACTTGTTTCATCTAATCCAAACATATGGGCATATTTTTTAATTTTTTCCAAACCTGTTTCACTAGAGTAACGCCCATTTACGAGCCCAAGACGGTATCCTACTTCATAAAAGAAAACATTACAAGAATCTCGAATGGCCGTTCTTACCACTTCGTTCCCATGATATCCAAGACAAGTTGGTGATGGTACAATTTTATCAAAAACACGATTACAGAAAATTGCTGTTCCATCAGAGATAACCCCTTCCTCCAATCCTGCTATCGCCATCAGAGGTTTAAAAGTAGATCCTGGAGCAGAACGGGATTGTGTGGCACGGAATAACATTGGGGAAGATTTATCTGTATTAATCTTTTGGAAATACGAACTATCCACATGGTTTGCCATTTTATTGTTGTCATAACTTGGATAGGAAACAGCGGTTAATACTTTTCCTGTATCTACATCAGTAATGATAACAGTTCCTGAATAAGGATCTAATGCTAATTGAGCTGGCGTAATCTCTAAATTTTTAATTTTATTATACATAAAAGTATAAGAACTCATATAGCCATTTTTTAATTTTTCATAATCATCATCTTTTTTCTTATTTAAGACTCCTTGATCATAAAGGGTTAAGCAAACTTCACGCCCAGAGATTGTTCCATTTTTAATAAGATATTTATAAATCAATTTTTCAAAATCGGTATTGTCTTCTAGTTTTGTTCCAATGTAATTGATTAACTCATTATAAATCGTATCTAAATCGTAAAAGTCGCTTGAAATATCTAATTTTGAAACATCAATCCAAGATTTTTGGATGGCATAGTTTAAAAATTCTCCAAGACTAATTTTTCCATCTGCATAAGCAGAAGCAACGGAATCACTGGAATCAATATTGCTCTTTATAAGAACTTTATCATTGATTAACAGATCATAAATAAAGCTCATATACTCTTTATCTTCATCGCTTAAGCTATTGGATGGCGTTGTAGAGTTATGCAATTTTGACTGTAGGTTACTAATTAATGTTGGGCGATAAGAAACCATCTTATTATAAATCCCTTGTTCTGTGCTTGTAGCATCTTTGGCTGAAAAATGGTTATGATCGACAACATTATTATCAATCAAGGCAAAATAGGCTTGATAAATTGGCACTAAACGATTTTTAGTTGTTCCTGTAGAAGTTCCTGTTGTCAAATGTTCTACTAAAATATTAGCAATATTTTGCTCTAATGTATCATAAGAATACTTTTGCAAATCAGCATCGATACTTAAATACACATCGTTTCCAGCTTCTGGCTCTGTTCGGCTCGTTTCTTCCAGAATTTGTCCAAGATTATTGACAAATACTTCTCGATGACCTTTTACCCCTTGTAAATACTCTTCCATTGTAGCTTCGATACCTGCTTTTCCAACAATATCGTTGCTATCGTAACGAGTTTTATCATCTTCTGCTTTTCCCTCATTTAATTCATCCACTTGCTCTTCTGAGATCTTTCCTGTGTATCCAATAATATGCGCAAAATATTTACTATCATTATATTGTCTTAAAGAGTCCGCTTCTACATCAATTCCATAATAAACATCTGGATTCTCTTTGATCTTGGCAACACTTTCCTCACTAATATCACTAGCAATTGCGGTTGTCTTATATTGGGAGTACGCATTTAAACTAATATTATAACGAATCGTCATAATTTTTAACGCATCCTCAGTAGAATACTCATCAGAAATATCGTATTTTTTAAATTTCTTGCTAGAACTTCCCGTTCCATGGCGTAAATATTCAAATACTTGTTCTGCATCAAAATCCATCTGTGCTTTTTCATAATCTTTATATTCGGATGGATCTTTTGTTGCATCAATTCCAAAAACTTGATATTTAAAACGTTTTATCGTTGATGTGGAATCTGTCGAAAATTGAAGTTTTCCATCGTTTCCAATGATAATTGGAAAATCGCTTATAATTTGATCTCCATTTTTCTCCAACATTTTAATTAAGTTATAAAAAGTTAAGTTTGTTTCGTAATTGATCTTTTCCGTCATCTCGTTAGCAGATAATGTTCCGTATTTTTCAATAACACGGTTTCTAAAACTTGTACTGCTATCATAGACAACCTGATAAGCAAGTCGATTATAGGCAAGCAATTTTCCATTTTTATCATAAATATTACCACGAGTACTTTTGATATCTAAGTCTTTTAAACTTTTATATTCAAAGTTTTCAAGGTGCTCTTTTCCATCCACAATCTGAAGAACAAACAGACGATGGATCAAAATAGAAAAGAGCACAAGGAATACGACTGATAAAATGAAAAATCGACTTGTTGTTAATCGAATGACAAAGTCTTTTATTTCTTTTAACATAATTTATCAAGTGCTCCTTTTCTCACTAGATTTTAACCTTAAATGAATCGCTAACAGTATTTTATAAAGTACAAGGGTGATCACAATCGTATAAATCATCTCTGGAAGTATCGTATAACGGAAATAAAATAAAAAATCCAATCGATTTCTCATAAGAAAATAAAAAATATAGATTGCCAAATTTAATATTAAATCATTTCCAATTACAAGTCCCATCGGAAACACAATATCATCGCTATAAAACATATGATTAAAAAATCCATTGATATAGCCAATTGTCATATAGATAATTCCATAAATTCCAAGAATGTTTCCATACATGATATCAAGAAGAAGTCCACAAAAAAGGCCAACAAGCATTCCTTCTGTTCTTCCTCTCATAAGTCCAACCGATACAACGACAATTAAAATAATATTCGGTGAAATTCCCGCTAATTTTAACCATTGGAACACCGTTGTTTGTAGAAGGAAACAAATAAGACAAGTTACGATCCATGTAATAACTTTTTTCATTTTGTCCCTCCTAATTTAATTTTGGTTGTTCTTTTAATTCTTTAATTACAAACACTTCTCTTAAATGCTTAAAGTCAACAACTGGCTCTAATTTTGCTGATTTTTCGAGATTCGAAGACTCCACTTTCACATCTTTTACATAACCAATGGTAATTCCAGGAAGGAATTTTGAACTAGTTGGGGATGTTACTAATTCATCTCCATCTTTTACCTTTGCGTCTTTATTAATATTGATAACATTTATGTATCCTTCTTCTATCTGCTTTTGACTTCCAACAAGAATACAAAAATCAGAAGTCCGTGAAAACATAGCTGCAACATTGCTAGAATCATCAATAATGGAACGAACTTGTGCATGATTTGGACCGACCTCTGTTACAATACCAACAAGTCCTGATCCCGCGATCACGTTCATATTCTTTTTAATTCCATCTTTTTTTCCTTTATCAATAATAAAGGTATTGAACCAATTGCTTGATCCACTGCTAATAATGCTAGCTGCTACTTTATCATAATCCGAATACTTTTTATCTAATTGATAAAGAGAGCGAAGTCTTTCTAATTCATTTTGATCTTGAGATAATGCGTGATTTTCTAATAAAAGATTATCCACACGTTTTTGAAGTTCTTCATTTTCTGCTTGTAATTCCTGAATGCTCTCGAATTGGTCAAAGAATTTTCCAATTTCTGTACCAATCCGATTTATTCCCTTTTGCATAGGTACAACTGTCACTCCTGCAATCGTTTGGAATGGACTTGTTATATTGGGGAATAAGGCACTAGCTGTCACCGCTCCTAAGCATAAAACACAAAGGATGATAAATAAAATTTTTGGTGACAGCCGATTATTATTTGGAGAATATTTCATAATAGTAACACCTCATTCATTATTCTTTTGTACTACAATTTCATGACAGCAGCAAGACTTTCATATTCTTTTGTTTCCATAATCTTTCCAAGTCCACGAATTACGGATTCCTCTGGATTTTCCACAAGGTTTGCCTTTAAATCCAAGTGTTCTTCAAATAGAGTATCGATTTGATGGATTCTAGAACCACCTCCAGTTAAATAAATACCACTATGAATAATATCTGCGGCAAGTTCTGGTGGTGTGCGTTCTAAAATCACTTTTGCTGCATCGATGATCGTAAGTAAATATTCGGAAATGGCGTCATAAACCATCTGATATGTGATTTCTTTTCTCATTGGAAGCCCTGTAATAATATCACGACCTAAAATTACCATCGTTGTTGGCACTTCTTCTGCTGTAACCACTTCCGCTTCTTGTCCTTCCTCATTTGCAGTTTTTTCTTCTTTTTTGTCCAAAGAAACAGGACGTAATTTTCTAGGTTCTTTAAAAATTTCCTCATCGTTAAAAGCACAAGCTAACATACATTTTAAACGACAAGCTGTTTTTCTACCAATAATTAAGTTGTACTTTTTCTTCACTTGAGAACAGATGCTATCATCTAACTGATTTCCGCCAATGTGCAATAATTTACTAAGCACAATTCCTCCAAGTGAGAGAATGGAAATCTCGGTTGTATCCGCTCCAATATTGACAACCATAACACCTCTTGCTTCTTCTACGGGAACACCTGCCCCTAATGCATCAGCAATTGGCTTTTCTACCATAAAGATTTGTCTTGCGCGGATTCCTGCACCTGCAACTAAATCTAAAAAAGCGCGTTTCTCAACTTCTGTTATGTTATAAGGAACCGCGATATAATAATCTCTTTTTCCAACAGAGGCAAGTCTTAAGGAGTGATCACTCATGAACATGCGAAGTAATGATTGCATATTTTGAAAATGCGCGATGACACCGTGAATCATCGGAAAAGAAACTTCAATGGATTCTGGTGCTCTTTCATACATATCATATGCCTCATCTCCATAGGCGGTTATTTCTTTTGCATTTTTAATCGCAATAATATTTTTTTGATGAAGGGCAATTCCCTTTCCCTTACGATATAATTTAAAACTGTTGGTACCTAGATCCATACCAAATGATTTATCTGACACTGATAAAACTCCTTTCTGTCTGCATATTTCAGCATTAGTAGAGAATCAACCCTTGTTCATAAAGACTTGTATATTGATGCTCTCCCAAAATAATATGATCAAGCAGGTGAATTCCTATTAATCTTCCTGCTTCTAAAACCCGATTTGTCACTTGAATATCTTGTTGGCTTGGGGTGGAATCTCCCGATGGGTGATTATGAACAAGAATTAAATTAACTGCTTCGTAATGAAGAGCTTCTAAATAAATTTCTCTTGGACTCACTAAAGAAGAATTAATCGTTCCAACGGTTAAAATACAATCTTTAATCAACTGATTCTTCCCATCTAACATCATAACAATCAATTGTTCTTGCTGTAAATGTCTCATAGATTCCATATAGTAGTCTGCAATAGAAGCTGGAGATGTTAATTTTAGCCTTGTTTTTGCCTTTGACATAGAAAGACGTTTTGATAATTCCACGATACATAGTATTTGTACCGCTTTTACCATACCAATCCCTTTGATACGAATAAGAGCTTCGTAGGAAAGATAGGGAAGTCCTATGATTCCTTGATGAACTGGGTGCAAATGATAAATTTCATCGGCAAGTTCAATGGAACTACAGTCTTTCGTTCCCGAACGTAAAATAATAGCCAGTAATTCTCGATCGGACAGTGACTTTGCTCCATACATCCGACATTTTTCATAAGGGCGCTCAACAAGCGGCATTTCTTTCACTTTTTTGTACATAAACCTTTCCTTTCCCTCTCCAAGTACAAGAAAGGCTTTTAAGTGTTATTAGGAAAAGACTGGTAATACGTCTTTTACTTTTTCTAATGACATCATAATTCCAAGTTTTGCATGATACCATGTGAGTCCTCCTTGGAAATAAACCGCGTATGGTGGTTTAATTGGCGCATCTGCACTAAGTTCAATGGAAGAACCAGAAACAAAAGCACCTGCTGCCATAATAACATCACTATCATATCCTGGCATTGCCCAAGGTTCTGGGCGAACAAAACTATCGACTGGTGCAGCTGCTTGAATCCCTTCACAAAAAGCGATAACTCCTTCTGGATTTCCAAATTCAACTGCCTGTATAATGTCATGTCTAGATTCTGTCCCATTTGGCACGACTTTAAACCCAAGACTTTCATAAATATTTGCAGCAAAGATCGCTCCTTTTAATGCTCCATTTACTGTTTGAGGTGCTAAAAATAATCCTTGAAGAAATTGAGCAGTAACACCAAGAGTAGCACCAACTTCTTTTCCAAGTCCTGGCGTTGTCAAACGATAGGCTGCATTTTCTACACATTCTTTTGTACCAGCAATATAGCCACCGATTGGAGCAAGTCCACCACCTGGGTTTTTAATTAAAGAACCAACTACCATATCCGCTCCTACGTCAGATGGTTCGATTTCCTCTACAAATTCTCCATAGCAGTTATCCACCATGCAGATAACATCAGGTTTGATATTTTTTACAAAGGCAATTAATTCTCCAATCTGTTTTACGGAAAATGTTGGACGTGTTTGATAGCCTTTGGAACGCTGAATGGTTACAAGTTTTGTTTTTTCATTAATGGCCTTTTTTATATTTTCATAATCAAAAGTCCCATCTGGCAATAAATCCACTTGACGATAAGAAATGCCATATTCTTTTAAAGAACCTTTTGATTCACGAATTCCAATTACTTCTTCTAATGTATCATAAGGCTTTCCTGCTGGAGAAAGAAGTTCATCTCCTGGGCGAAGATTACTTGATAATGCAACATTTAAAGCGTGCGTTCCACAAGTAATCGTCGGACGGACAAGAGCGTCTTCTGTATGGAATACATCGGCATAAATGGCTTCTAAACATTCTCTTCCAATATCGTTATAGCCATATCCTGTCGTAGCCATAAAATGCGCTTCGCTCAACTGATTTTTTTGCATTGCTTGAATCACTTTTAATTGATTTAATTCTGTTACTTGATCGATTTTAGCAAAACGATCTTTTAATGTTTCTTCAATTTTTGAACAATAATCATATACTTGTTCACTAATCCCTAGCTGTCTATAATGTTCTTTCATCTTGTCTTTTATCATGTTCTATCCCTTTCTGCATCCAAATCGGATTTCGAAATTATATTTTTTGAAACGGCATAAGAAAGAATCATATTTAATAATTCTTCCTCCGTTTGATATTCTTGTTTTGAAAGCCAAATCACATCTTTTTCTCGCTTAAACCAAGTTAGTTGTCGTTTGGCAAAATGTCTTGTATCTCGTTTTAAAATATAGATAGCGCGATCTAAGTCATATTCCCCTTTAAAATAAGGCACAAATTCCTTATAGCCAAGCCCTTGCATTGAGACAAGGGAAGGAGAGTATCCTTGTTCCAATAATCCTTTTACCTCTTGTTCTAATCCTTGTTCTATCATCTTATCGACTCTTTGATCGATTCGCTCATATAGAATCGAACGCTCATGATTTAATACAAAATATAAAAATTCATATGGAGATTCTTTTTGCGCTTGTTCTTCATTATGTTTGGAAATAGGTTCTCCTGTCTGTTCAAAATATTCGATTGCACGAATTACACGTTTCACATTATTTGGATGAATTTTATTAGCAGAAACGGGATCGATTTCTCGTAGCTTTTCATGCAAAGCTTCTGTCCCATATTCTTTTGCATAAAATTCTAATTGTTTTCGATATTCGTTCTCTTCTTCTGTTTCTGAAAAATCAATATCATAAAGCAAGGCTTGGATATAAAAACCTGTTCCTCCAACAAGAATCGGAATATGCCCGTTGGCATAAATTTGTTCCATCGCTTGCTTTGCCATATGTTGGAAACGAACAACGTTAAATTCCTCATCTGGATCCAATTCATCGATTAAATAATGAGGTACGCCCTCCATCTCCTCTGGCATAATTTTAGCAGTTCCAATATCCATATGACGATAGATTTGCATGGAATCTGCTGAAATAATCTCTCCACCAATCGCTTTTGCAAGTCCAATGGAGAGAGAGGTTTTTCCAACTGCTGTTGGTCCCGTTAATATAATTAAAGGTTTTTTCATACTTCCTCCTACACAACGTTTATCATCACCAAAGAACGTGAGAAACTCGCATAGCGTGCTTCTCATCATTGGATTCGTTTAAATCGTTTTTCTATCTCTGTTTGACTCATAGAAATAATCGTTGGTCGCCCGTGAGGACAAGTATAAGGATTTTCTAATGTCATAAGCTGTTCCATTAAAGCTTCTACTTCTTCATAGGAGAGTTTTTGATTTCCTTTTACCGATGCTTTACATGCCATAGTTGCAATGCGATCCGTAATTTTTTCAGGATCCGTAATCTCCATATCAGTGGAAATAGAATCCAATAATGTTAAAAAAGCCTCCTTATCTTCCATTCCATATAGAGTAGCAGGTACTGCTGTAATGCGATATTCATTCCCGCCAAATGGTTCTATATGAAATCCTAACTGTTTAAAATACGATTTATATTCTTCTAATATCGTCTGTTCTTGCATTGTTAAAGTTAAAAGAATTGGAGGTGCTAGTTGTTGACTGCAAATTTGTCTATTTTTATATTCTTTCATTAAATGCTCATAATTTACTTTCTCATGAGCCGCATGTTGATCTAAAATATAAAGTTGGTTTTCAAACTCAAATAGCCAATAAGTTTTAAAAAGTTGTCCAATTAACCGTTTTTTTGGTTTTACCACCTCTTCTAAAAAAGTGAGTTGCTCTTCTGCAATTATGGAAGGCTCTGATGACTGGACTTCTTTTTCCTCGGCTACTGGATATTTCATAGGATCTTTGTCTTCCATTAGAGAAGACGAATCTTGAACGTTAACTTTTTGCAGTTCTTCCGTTTCTTCTATTTGCTTATCATTTCTTTGATTTGGCATTTTATCAGGAATCATTTGATCCACAAGATCTTTTGCCGATTCAATAAACCGATCCCCAACCTTTGGATTTTTTAAGGAATACGGGTTAATCGGTTTTACATATTCTTTCAAAAATTCATTTTCCTGTTGGATTCTTTGTTTTTCAAATGGTTCTGCAAATGTCTTTGGAACAAATATTCCATAAGTTCCATTTTCAACTGTTCTATTTAGGCTCGTTCCATTCAAAATAATTTCTCGTTTTTTTTCTGTTTGTTCTATTGGAACATCTGGGATTAATTCCTGTTCTGTAAGGGTTTTTCGAATAACTTCTGTAAGAAAAGCAAAAATTTCTTCTCCATTTCGAAATCGAACTTCCAATTTAGCAGGATGCACATTGACGTCGATAAGAGAATTATCGATGGTAATGTTAAGTGCTGTAAATGGGTACTTATGTACCATTGTAAAAGTACGATATGCTTCTTCAATCGCTTGGGTAATAATTTTATTTTTAATAAAACGTCCATTGACGAAATAATTTTCAAATCCACGATTACCACGAGAAAAAATAGGCTTTCCAATAAACCCTTCCACAGCAATCGTTTCTCTTTGGGCTTTTAATGGCAATAGAGAAAGTGCTGCTTCTCTTCCATAAATATGATAGATAATGTCTTTTACATTTCCATTTCCAGATGTTTGTAATTTCATTTGTCCATTGTGAATGAATTTAAAAGAAATGTTTGGATGAGAAAGAGCAATTCTTTGCATTAAAGTATCAATATGAGAAGCCTCCGTAGCAGGAGATTTCAAAAACTTTTTACGAGCTGGAACATTATAAAATAAATCTCTTACAAGAAAAGTTGTTCCTTCTGGACAACCGATCTCTTCATATCCAACTTCTTTTCCACCATGAATTTGATAACGAACGCCAGTTAAATCACCATCCGTTTTCGTTACTAATTCAACTTTTGCAATTGCTGCAATACTAGAAAGTGCCTCTCCACGAAATCCTAATGAGTTTACATAAAGAAGATCTTCGGCCTTTTTGATTTTACTTGTAGCATGACGAAGAAATGCAATTTTTACTTCGTCTCTTATAATTCCCTTTCCATTATCGGTTACACGAATTAAGGAAATTCCACCTTCTTTAATTTCAACTGTAATCCCATTGGAACCAGCATCAATGGCATTTTCTACTAGCTCTTTTACAACAGAAGCAGGACGTTCTATTACTTCTCCTGCTGCAATCTGATTAATAGTATGTTGATCTAAAACGTGTATTTGTGCCATGTGGCTCCTTTCTATTTTTTCTCTTTAATCATACAAGATAATTTTTAAAATTCTGTGAACAATTTTAGACGATTCCTATAATAAATTTTTCGTTTTTATTAAAAGATAGGTGATAAATGCACTGTATCATATGATATCTGTATAGTTTCTATTAAAAACGAAAAGTATTTAAGATACAGTATTATTAATAATACTACATCATAGCTCCTAATTCAACTAAATAGAATAATAATTTTCGAGAAATTTCTTAAATTTTTTCTAAACTTTCCTCTCTCTTTTTATTTCTTGAAAAGAAAACATTTGTATTACTTCCAAGTGACTTAATGTCATGATGTATATATTGCATATGATTTTTATTTTATGCCTTGTTTAATGGGATCTTTTTCTTTTTTTGTGTTAGATATTCATAGAGCGAAAATATTTTAATTTTATATAGTCATAAATTCTTACCCTTGCTCGTTGCCTACCCGTAAAATATAAACATAAAATTAGCACAGGATTTCCTTACCTGTGCTAATTTTACACTTTTAAAACGTGTATGTTTTATCCTTTTGATAACTTTCCTTGCAATGTGAACAATAAGTTCATGGCATCTAACGGTGTCATATGAGAAAGATCGAGATTTTTTAGCTGTTGTAATACTTCTTCTTCGGTTGGATTGCTCACTTTTTGAGCGCTATTTTCTGGGAATAAAGAAAGCTGTACTGGTTCTGGCTGGTACTCTTCTAGCTTCTTCGATACTTGAATCCCTTTTACTTTTGTAGCAATATCATGATCGCTTAACTCGGATACAATCTCCTTTGCACGCTCGATTACAAGCTCTGGAATCCCTGCTAATCTAGCCACTTGGATTCCATAACTTTTATCCGCACCACCTTTTATGATCTTACGTAAGAAAATAATATCATCCCCTTGCTCTTTTACCGCGATGCAATAATTATTAACACTTGCCAGCTTGCCTTCTAGCTCTGTCAGTTCATGATAATGAGTTGCAAATAGCGCCTTTGCTCCAAGGAGCTTTGGATTGCTAATATATTCTACCACTGCCCATGCGATACTAAGTCCATCAAACGTGGAAGTTCCTCTTCCAATTTCATCGAGAATCAATAAACTTTTCTTCGTAGCATTTCTTAAAATGTTAGCAACTTCGCTCATTTCCACCATAAATGTACTCTGCCCCGATGCTAAATCGTCGGATGCTCCTACTCTTGTAAAAATCCGATCAACGATTCCAATATTCGCTTCTTTTGCTGGAACAAAACTTCCAATCTGTGCCATTAATACAATGAGCGCTGTTTGACGCATATACGTTGATTTTCCAGCCATGTTTGGTCCTGTAATAATGGAAATTCTATGGTCTTTTTGATCTAAAAAAGTATCATTGGCAACAAACATATCATGATCGATCATTTTTTCAACGACAGGATGACGGCCATCTTTAATATCTTAAATTCCTTTTTGATTTAATTTTGGACGTACATACTGATTTCGCTCCGCTACTAAGGCAAGTGACGTAAATACATCCACCTGTGCAATTGCATGGGCTGTTCTTTGTACTCGCTCAATTTCTTCTGCAATGGTATCTCGAATTAAAACAAATGTTTCATATTCTAATGCACATAACTTATCTTCTGCGCCTAAAATATTTCCTGCTAGTTCATTTAATTCTTCTGTCGTATAACGCTCTGCATTTGCCAATGTTTGACGGCGAATATAAGAATCTGGAACGAGAGATTTATAAGAATTTGTCACTTCTAAATAATAACCAAATACTTTATTGTATTTAATTTTTAAATTTTTAATTCCTGTCTTTTCACGCTCTCTTGCTTCTAAATCCGCAAGCCACTGCTTTCCATCCGTCTTTGCTTTCTTTAATAAATCAATATCTTCTTTAAAGCCTTCTTTAATAATTCCGCCTTCCCGAATTGGAATGGGTGGATCTTCGATAATAGCCGCATCAATCAATTCATAAATATCTTGTAACGGATCTAAAACATCGTAGAGGTCTTTTAAAAGCCCTGTCTTAAATGTCTTTAATAGCTCTTTAATATATGGTAAATATTGAAGAGATGTTTTAAATGCGATAAAATCTCTCGGATTAGCTGTCTTAAATGTGATTCTCGTCATCAAACGTTCCATATCGTAAATCGGGCGAAAATATTCTCGCAATTCTTCTCGCACAAATACTTGTTCATTTAATGATTCGATTGCTGTTAAACGGGCCTCAATTTGTTCTTTTGAAATGAGCGGTTGTTCAATATAGTTTCTCAATAGACGAGCCCCCATGGCAGTCTTTGTCTTATCGAGCACCCATAAAAGAGAACCTTTCTTTTGTTTTTCTCGCAACGTTTCACAAAGTTCTAAGTTTCTTCTCGTAGAACTATCTAAAATCATAAAAGAACTTGCAGAATATGGCTCAATGGTAATTAAATGAGACAGAGACGTTTTTTGTGTCTCATATAAATATTGCAACAAGGCCCCAGAAGCAATTGCTCCAAGTTCATATTCCTGCAACCCAAGACCTTCGATTGTTTCCACTTTAAAATGTTGCTTAATTAAGCTTTTACACGCCTCTTCTTCAAAGTAACGACTATCCACATAGGAAATCGCCGTTCCAAGTTTATCGTGAATAAAATCAAGCGGCAATGTACTCATAAGCACAGCTTCATTGCAAATAATTTCTGCTGGAGTAAATTTATAAATCTCATCTAAAAGCTTCCCTGTATCATCAAACTGAGTCGCTTTAAATTCTCCTGTTGATACGTCTACAATGGCCATACCATACAACCCCTCAAAGAGGAAAATTCCCATCAAATAGTTGTTTTTACTTTCATCTAATGTCTGGGCTGACATATTCGTTCCAGGCGTTACAATGCGAATTACATCACGCTTTACAATTCCCTTTGATTTTTTTGGATCTTCCACTTGCTCACAAATCGCAACTTTATATCCTTTTTCAATTAACTTATTTAAATACCCTTCACAAGCATGGTAAGGAACCCCACACATTGGCGCTCGCTCTTCTTGTCCACAGTCCTTTCCTGTTAAAGTAATTTCTAATTCTTTTGAAGCAATTAACGCATCATCAAAAAACATCTCATAAAAATCACCAAGCCGATAAAATAAAATACAATCTTGATAATTTTTCTTTATCTCAAAATATTGTTCCATCATTGGAGTCAATTTTGCCATCGTGTTCCTCATTTCTATTTTCTTTCTTCTTACTTAATAGACGCTTCTATTTCACTTCTCTTTGTTTGCTATTTTACTTTCTTATGCCTTTTACGCAAAAGAGAACTGACTATTAAGCCAGCTCTCCAATGTAATAAAAACCACGAGATTCCACTAATTTCACATCAAAGATTTGTCCTATCATGCACTCAGAGCCTTTTAAATGAACGGTTGTATTATTTGTAAGGCGTCCTGTCACCATTGTATTATCTTGATGATTCACTTCTTCTACAAGAACTTTTTGAGTTGTTCCTTGTAATTTTCCATGGGATAATGCAGAAACTTCCTGTACTACTTGAAGGAGACGATCAAAACGTTCTTTTACAATATCCTCTGGAACTTGATCCTCCATAGCTGCTGCTGGTGTTCCTGTTCTCTTAGAATAAATAAAAGTAAACGCTCCATCATACTGTGCCTGTTTTACAACATCAATTGTCTCTTTGAAATCTTCCTCTGTCTCCCCTGGGAAACCAACAATAATATCTGTTGTAATCGCAATATCTGGAATTCTTTCACGAACTTGTTTTACAATCTCTAAATAACGTTCTTTTGTATAATGACGATTCATCTTTTGTAACAATCTAGAACTTCCAGACTGTAATGGTAAATGAAGATGATTGCATACTTTTTTGGATGTGGCAAGCACTTCAATAAAATCATCTGTAATATCCTTTGGATGTGGTGTCATAAAACGAATTCTCTCTAATCCTTCTACTTTATCAAGTTCTCTTAAAAGATCTGCAAAATTCACTTTTGGCTCTAATGTTTTTCCATAAGAGTTAACATTTTGACCAAGAAGCATAATTTCCACAACACCATCTGCTACTAATTCTTCTACTTCTCTTACAATATCGCTAATTTCACGACTTCTTTCACGTCCACGAACATATGGAACAATACAATATGTACAGAAGTTATTACATCCATACATAATATTAACTCCACATTTGAAAGAGAATTTTCTTTCCGCAGGAAGATCTTCTACGATTTCTGTTGTATCTTTCCAAATATCGATGATCATTTCTCCTGAATCCAGTCTGGCCTTTAAAAGTTCTGCTAATTTAAATATGTTATGAGTACCAAAAATAATATCTACAAAACGATAACTTTCTTTAATTTTTTCTACGACGTCTGCTTCTTGCATCATGCAACCACAAAGAGCGATTAACATATCTGGATTTTTTTTCTTTAATGTCTTTAAATGTCCGAGTCTTCCATATACTTTTAAGTTTGCATTTTCACGAACGGTACAAGTATTATAAAGGACAAAATCTGCCTCTTCTGTTTCTGCTTCCACATAACCGATTTTACTTAAAATACCAGCTAATTTTTCGGCATCTTTAGCATTCATCTGGCATCCAAAATTCACTACTTTAAATGTTGGTCTTTTTCCTGTTTCTTCTACCTTTTTTTCCAGGCGTTCCCGAAGTTCTTCGATACAAGATAACTGATGTCTTGTTTCCTCAATATTTTTATTGCTCATTAAAAGCTCCTTTCTTCCTAAGAGTGATATTAAACGATAATTCCGATTCGATCATTTATTATTTTATTTCATTATCTTAACATAACTATCCGTTTCAATTCTCAGTGAAACTAAATAATAATTCTATCATATTTCTTTAAAAATGCAAGTAAAGATGATTTCTTAACAATCTAAAATTATTCTACAATCTTTATTTATTCTACAATCTTTATATGGGTATAATCTACAGCAGAATCTTCTAGTTCTTTTACAACACGATTATAACGGAAAAACCATGCAGTCCCCTTTACATTGATGTATTCTGCGATTTTCTTTTCAGGCGCTCCCGACTTTAACATATGGCTGACACTAATGACACGAAGTTGATTGAGCGTAAAAGGCTCTACATCACAAGCAAGACAGGCAGAACGAAGCCAATTTTGCAAACTCCGAATACTAACCGGACGATTTTGTTTATTGAGCAATAGATCCGGTACATCGCTAAAACGAGCGGATACATAATGCATAATAATATTTGCCACATCTTCTGGAACTTTCACAAAACGATCGCTTGTATTACTTACTTTCATTCGAATTCCATAATTTCCTTTTGCATCTTGAAAAAACATTGGTCTTTTTAAAGATGTGATCTCATGAATCGTCATTCCACACCGAAGCGCTAATGACATAGCGATAAATAACGCCATTTCATTATTGGATTTTACATATTGAAACACTTGGTCAATTTCTTCAAACGTTGGAAGATCATTGGGATCTAACTCCACTTCGGTTTCTGGTAAAATAAGCGTTGTAAAATAAGCCGTATAGATTGGAGAAATATCATATTCCTTTGCCTTTGCATCCACAAAACGAGCTACCGCTCGATAGATTCTTAAATTATATTTAACAGTTGAAATATCTGCATTCTGTTCAAATTTATGAAAAAAATCTTGTACATGTTGGGCAGTTAAAGCTAAAAAATCACATTTGGAATAATTGCATAATGCTGCTATTGCATAAAGATATTGTAATTTTGTATTATGTTTTTTAAAACGGTTTAAAGCATAGTCATCAAATATTTCTAAAAACTTATCACTTAAGTAAGGGCAATATTGTCTTAATTCTTCAAAACTTTCAGGGATTATGTTTTTTGCCATTGGAACTCTTCCTTTCTTTCAGTTTTTATATTCATATGAGTTGTACTTATGATTACAATGACAACTTCTAGCAAATATGCAAAATTCTTTGAACGTAAATTCTTCATAAAGAATACCACACACAATGCGAATTTTTCACGTTCCTGTAAAATGATTTGCCATTTCAGTATACTTTACTTTTACTAATTCATCAATCTTTTTTTCACTCTATGAAACTTTATTTTTTATAAAAATAGCTTTGCATGACTGATACCTTCCAGACAAAAGCGAAGGAAAAGACTATGAACCTTATGCTCCATAGTCTTTTCCTTTTTCACATGAGACGACTGCCCGCAAACATTTATAATGTTGACGCCGTCCATGAACCCGAGAAGTTCGCAAACCGTAGCTTCTTACGTCCGTTATCAATCTTCTATTTTCTCTAAAATATTAAGTATTGCTTCTACTCCTTTCTTTCCAAAAAACACTTCTTTCTCATTGATAATTATACAAGGAACACTCATAATATTATATTGTTCTTTTAATGCAGGATAATGGGATATATCATACATTTCTGCTTCAATATTTTTGTTTTCGATTGCAATTCTTTGTGCAGACATTACAACTTCTGGGCACATAGTACAAGAAAGAGATACTGCTATTTTCATTTTTATTTTTGTTTGAATTTGTTTGATTCTATTTAATATTTCTTGTGAAATCGGTTGTCCATTGCTGCCTGCATTATATAATGCAATAATAAAGGAATTAAACTCATGCCCTCCAGGCACTCCATGGAATTGTATTCCAAACTCCTTCCCCGCCTCATTACAAATTGATAACGCTGGATAAACGATTTTCTCTTCCTTATCTGTTATTGTTACAAAAGAAACTCTCTCGCTTAAACCACGCATCTCTTCTACAAAACCTTTTACTTCTTTTGATAAATTAGAGGAATCTAAGTAGACTTTTACCATTACATTTTTCGTAAATCTTTCAAAAATAGGATATAACTCCTGTTTCATAGCTTCTGATAAAAAAGCTGTTTCCTCTTCTTGTTGCTCCATTTCTTGTTCCATTGGTATTGTTGTTCTGTTTGGTTTTTCTTCTTTTTTGATGCCAAGATTCTCATAGAGCGAAAATAAATACTTTTCCATTGAAGTGGCCGCAATAGCACCATCCGAAACAGCTGTCACTACTTGTCGAAGTTCTTTTACGCACACATCTCCTGCACCGTATATTCCTTCTCTTGATGTCTGTTGCCTTCTATCGGTCACTAAATAGCCTTGTTCATTTAACTCTACCATTTCTTTAAATAGAGCTGTTGCTGGCTCATACCCTGCAAATACGAACACTCCAATATTTTCTCCATGTTCCCCTTCGTAGCGATGTCTTTCCTTTTGTTCCCCTTCTTCTGTTACAATATATTGTAGTGTTTGTTCTCCTCCTACTTCTAACACCTTTGTTTGAAACTTCACTTCAATCTTTGGGTGATTCATCACTTGATCGACGATAGAACCTGCACAAGTAAACTGTTTGGTTAGCACTAAAATTGTTACTTTCTTTGCATATCTTGTTAAGAAAATTGCCTCTTCTGCAGCAGCAAATCCTCCACCCACCACATAAACATCTTTTCCAGTGAAAAACTCTCCATCACAAGTAGCACAATAAGCAACTCCTCTTCCGCGAAATTCCTCTTCTCCGATAAAACCTGCTTTTCTAGGACTTGCTCCCGTCGCTAATAAAACACTAAAACATCGAATCGTTCCTTTATCCGTTATGATCTCTTTTTCATTTTGATGGAATTTAATCTCCTTTACTTCTCCTTGTAAAAACTCTGCCCCAAAACTTTGCGCTTGCTTTCTCATCCCTTCGGTCAATTTCTTGCCATCGGTCATTGGAACTCCTGGATAGTTTACAACTTCAGAAGTAATGGTAATCTGTCCACCAATTGTTTCTTTTTCAATTACTAAAACTCGATACTGGGCTCTTGCTAAATAAATCGCCCCAGATAACCCTGCTGGACCTCCTCCAACAATCACTGCATCATAAAAATCTCTCAATCCATTCTCTCCTTTCTTTTTTGAAACACTGCTAAGTATGCGATACGATTCGGATACATATATGGATCCTCCTTTAACTTTTGTTGGCTTACTATCTTCTAAAACTAGGATAACTGGCTTTGCAAGAAATTTCCTATCACACAAAAAAGAGGATGTTGCTTTTTTACAACCTCCTCTTTCTCTTACGATAATGTCGTTACTTTCCTACGTTTTCTTATTTTTTATAACAAACCAACAAGATCAAGACTTGGCTTTAATGTTTCTGCTCCTGGTTGCCATTTTGCTGGGCAAACTTCATCTCCATGTTCTGCTACAAATTGAGAGGCTTGTACACGGCGGAAAATCTCATCTGCATTTCTACCAACATTTCCTGCTGTCACTTCATATGCAACAATTTCTCCTTCTGGATTCACAATGAAATCGCCTCTTTCTGCTACTCCTTCTTCTTCGATCATCACATCAAAATCACGAGCTAACTTTCCAGTTGGATCCGCGAGCATTGGATACTGAATTTTTTTAATGCGATCAGATGTATCATGCCATGCCTTATGCACAAAATGAGTATCACAAGAAACAGAATAAATATCACAGCCAATTTTTTGGAATTCTTCATATTTATTTGCTAAATCTTCTAATTCTGTTGGGCAAACAAAAGTAAAATCCGCTGGATAAAAGAAGAATAAACTCCATCTTCCTTTGATCATCTCACTTGTAATTTCTTTAAATTCTCCATTCACATAAGCCTGTACTTTAAAATCACTTACTTTTTTTCCTATTAATGACATATCTTTTTCTCCTTTTCTTTCTTCTTTCTATTAGTTAGTCAAAACTAACTATTATTTATAACGATGAGAAGTGCGCTTTGCGAACTTCTCACGGTCATAGGTAGTCGCCATATGTGGGCATAAATGCTCCCGCATGGCTCGTTACCTTTATGTAAGTAATAAGAAACTCTCCTTACGGGTTTCTTTTTTCACTATGTTTTCATAAGCATAGACGCTGTAAGAAACCTATTATAATGGTTTCTTACCGTCCATAGCATCTACCTCTTAGCGTTTTACATTAAAAGCATCAAATGCTGGATAGCAAGCACTTGCGCCTAATTCTTCTTCAATTCTTAAAAGCTGATTGTATTTTGCAACACGCTCACTTCTACTTGGTGCTCCAGTCTTAATCTGACAAGTATTTAAAGCAACTGCTAAATCCGCAATTGTTGTATCTTCTGTTTCACCAGAACGATGAGAAGTAACAGCTGTATATCCAGCTTTATGCGCCATTTTAATTGCTTCTAAAGTTTCTGATACAGAACCAATCTGATTTAATTTAATTAAAATAGAGTTTCCACAACCCATTTCAATTCCTTTGCTTAAACGTTCTGTATTTGTAACAAATAAATCATCACCAACTAACTGGACTTTATCTCCTAGTTCTTTTGTAAGCAACTGCCATCCTTCCCAGTCTTCTTCATCAAGACCGTCTTCAATAGAGTAAATTGGATATTTTTCGCATAATTCTTTCCAATGAGCAACTAATTCAGCAGAAGTGAATTTTTTCTTGCATTTTGGAAGAATATATTCTCCTTTTTTCTCACCTTTCCATTCACTAGAAGCAGCATCCATCGCAAGAACAAAGTCTTTTCCTGGTTCATAACCAGCTTGTCTAATTGCCTCTAATATGTATTCAATTGCTTCTTCATCGCTTTGAAGGTCTGGTGCAAATCCACCTTCATCTCCAACAGATGTAGCAAGCCCTTTTGATTTTAATAATGCTTGTAATGTATGGAATACTTCTGTACACCAACGAAGTCCTTCTCTAAAAGAAGGTGCTCCTGCTGGCATAATCATAAATTCCTGTACATCCACTGTATTTCCTGCATGAGCTCCACCATTTAAAATATTCATCATAGGTACTGGAAGTTTATTTCCAGAAATTCCACCTAAAAAACGATAAAGAGGAATCTGTAATGAAATAGAAGCCGCTCTTGCACAAGCGATAGAAACTGCTAAAATTGCATTTGCTCCTAAATTAGATTTATCTTTTGTTCCATCAGCTTTAATCATCGCTTGATCAATAGCATAAATATCAGAAGCATCCATTCCTTTTAAAACATTTGAAATTGTTTCATTAATATTGGTAACCGCTTTTAAAACACCTTTACCACCGAAACGATTTTTTTCTCCATCGCGAAGTTCTAATGCTTCAAATTCTCCTGTAGAAGCTCCACTTGGTGCTGTACCAAAAGCAACAGTACCGTCTGTTAAATGAACTTCTGCTTCCACAGTTGGATTTCCTCTAGAATCAATGATTTCTCTACCAATTACTTTTTCAATTTCAATATATTTTTTCATCTTTTTTCCTTTCTGAATTTCAAATGATTCCATTTAAAATTCTCCACTTATTCTATTTGTCTTGTCCCCTTTTAAAAAAAGTTTACAAAATATAATGTCTTTTCTATATTATTTATAAAGTATTTATCTGTTATTAATAGGAACGGAAGCAATCGTTCCTATTAATAACGAAGATTTTATAACCGAAAGTTAGCGTTTACTAACTGTCTGAATTATAACACCTCCCCATAAAAATGTCAAGAAATTTTTTTCATTTCTTACCTTTCACAAATAAGTTATTTTATAGTTCTTTATATTACGCTTATTAATAAAGATTACTACTATTATTTTTTCTACCTATTAATTTTCCTTATAAATTCCTTAAAATCATCCTTTTCTTTTTCTATTTTATACATAAAGAAATAGTTAAGATTCATCTTTTCTTATAAATTGTTGTATATCCAACAGCATTTTTCTTATCTTTTGTTATACTTATCTCAGACTTTTTATTTATTTTAGGAGGATAGTATATATGTATACGTTTTATGTAAATGGTGTAGAAATAAAAACAGAAAAAGAGGAAAAAATGCTCCCATTTCTCAGAGAAACTATGGGGCTTACATCTGTAAAAAATGGTTGTTCAGAAGGGGCTTGTGGTACTTGTATGATCCTTGTAGATGGAAAACCAACAAAAGCCTGTGTCTTAACAACTGCAAAGTCCGATGGAAAACAAATTGTCACGGTGGAAGGTTTAAGCAAACGTGAAAAAGAAGTCTATGGATATGCTTTCGCACACGTTGGAGCAGTCCAATGCGGTTTTTGTACTCCTGGTATGGTAATTAGTGCCAAAGGTCTTCTAGATAGAATAATCAATCCAACAAAAGAAGACGTTAAAAACGCAATTCGAAATAATATTTGTCGCTGTACTGGTTATCAAAAAATTGAAGAGGCCATTCTTCTTGCAGCAAAATTATTCCGTGAAAACCTTCCAGTTCCAGAAGAAGAAAACTTGAATGTAACAGGGGAAAATGTCACTCGTATTGATGCCATCGATAAAGCACTTGGAACTGCAACTTATGTTGATGACTTAACCTTCCCAAATATGCTCTATGGAAGTGCTGTTCGTTCTGCTTATCCAAGAGCTAGAGTTCTTTCTATTGATACAAGCAAAGCAAAAGAAGTGGAAGGAGTTGTCGCTGTTTTAACGGCAGATGACTTAAAAGGGAACAAGAAAATTGGACATTTAAAAAAGGATTATGATGTATTAATTCCTGTTGGAGGTATCACACATTTCCTTGGAGATGCTCTTGTATTAATTTCTGCTACAACAAAAGAAGCCTTAAAAAAAGCAAAAGAGCTGATTTCTATTGAATATAAAGAATTAGAAGGCGTTTTTTCTCCTGAAGAAGCCGCAAGAGAAAATGCACCCCTTGTTCATGAAGACGGCAATCTATTAGCTCATGAACATTTAGTTCGAGGAAATGCAGAAGAAAAAATAAAAAATTCCAAATATGTTGTGACAAAACACTATAGTGTCCCACCAACAGAACACGCTTTCTTAGAACCAGAAACTGCAATTGCTATGCCAGAAGGGGATGGTGTACATATTTATTCTAGCGATCAAAGCGTTTGGCAGACAAAAAAGGAATGTTCTGAGGCAACTGGCCTTCCGATGGATAAAGTGCATGTAACTGCCATGATGGTAGGCGGTGGCTTTGGTGGAAAAGAAGATATGAGCGTACAACATCACGCAGCTATTTTAGCGCTCGCCTCTCATGCCCCTG
>CAJMOB010000029.1:0-40845 GCA_905214925.1 uncultured bacterium
TGGCTGTGGACATGACCATCACGAGCATCATCATGACCATGACCACGAAGGCTGTGGCTGTGGACATGACCATCACGAGCATCATCATGATCACGACCATGAAGGCTGTGGCTGTGGACACGATCATCATGACCACCATCATGACCATGATCATGAAGGCTGTGGCTGTGGACATGACCATCACGAGCATCATCATGACCATGACCACGAAGGCTGTAGCTGTGGACATGACCATCACCATGATCACCATCATGCAGATGAGGTATTTACAAGCTGGGGAACAGAGACACCTAAGAAGTTTGAGCGTTCTGATGTAGAAGAGATTTTAAAAACTCTTTCTGCGGATGATTCCTATGGTATGATTCTTCGTGCAAAAGGGATGTTACCAGCAACAGATGGTGGTTGGATTTACTTTGACTTAGTTCCAGGTGAATATGAAATGAGAGAAGGTTCTCCAGATTATACAGGACGTCTCTGTGTCATTGGAGCTAATATTAAGACAGAAGAAATTGAAAAATTATTCCATTTAAAATAGAAAACTAAAAATAAGAAAAAGAGAAAAATAAAAATTGTGAGGAAAAAAAGATGGAAATACCTGTTTATTTATTCCTAGGGTTCTTAGAAAGTGGTAAAACAACTTTTATTCAAGATACTTTACAGGAAGATTATTTTGCAGATGGTCAAAAGACATTAGTGATTGCTTGTGAAGAAGGCGAAGAAGAATATGATGATCAGATTCTAAAGGAAGCTAATTGTGTGATAGAAACCATCGAAGATGAAGAGGAATTTACAGCAGAAAATTTAAAACAGTTATTGAAAAAGCATACTCCAGAGCGTGTTATGATTGAATACAATGGTATGTGGAATGTGGCAGATGGTATTGATGCGATTCAAGATACAAACCTATTAGAACTTTATCAGACGATTGCTTTAGTTGATGCTACAACGTTTGAAGTTTATATGAACAACATGCGTTCTTTAGCAGTAGAGATGTTTAAATATTCCGAAATGGTAATTATGAATCGTTGCACTCCAGAAATGGATCGCGGTAGCTATCGTCGTCTGATTCGTTCTGGAAATCGTCAGTTACAAGTAATGTTTGAAATGGCAGATGGATATGATGATGTACCAGTAGAAGAATCACTTCCATATAATATGGATTTACCAAAAATTGAATTGGAAGATGATGATTATGGTATTTGGTATATGGATGCAATGGATCATCCAGAACGTTATGATGGAAAAGAAATTCATATGAAAGCAATTGTGTGTAAACCACCAGAGTTTCCAAAGGGGCTTATTATTCCAGGACGTTTTGCTATGACCTGTTGTGCAGATGATATTCAATTTTTAGGAATTATGTGTAAAATGGAACATGTAAAATCTAGCACAATGAAGAGTGTGAAAAATCGTGACTGGATTATGCTGACTGCTAAAATCGTATGTGAATATAATGAGGAATACGAAGGAAAAGGCCCAGTTCTTTATGCAGAAAGAATTGAAAAAGCAGAAAAACCAGAAGATGATCTTATTTACTTTTAATTATCGATAAATTTTTGTTAGCCAAAGTTTTACAAGAGAAAACGATGTAAAACTTTGGCTATTTTTTTATCTTATAAGAAATTCTTCGCAAAGCGAATTTTTGCTTCGCAAACTACTAGCGCGTGCCAAAATGTGCATTGTTACAAGTAACTTAAAGTCAAAAAGAGTGCGCAATTCACACTTTGTTCTATTGTATTATAGAAGCTATTTATCTGAGGTAACCAGTGAAGTAGAGAGGATTGTATTTCGATTTAGAAAAAGAGCAGTTAAATAGTAAATTTGAGAAAATATTATAAAAATTAAGGGGGAAAAGCCTATAATAAAGAGCTAAAAAAGAAGATTATATGAGAAAAAATAAAAAATACAATTTTATACATAATTTATGTGGAAAAATTAGGAGAAATTAGTTATATTTTATATATAAGACGGAAAATGGAAATCAAAAGGAGAGAACTGATGGAAATTAGATTTGTTGCAGAGCAAAATGCAAAACAGCTACAAGAGCTTTTTGTTCAATTAGGAGAGGAAAAGGGGAGTCTGATTCAATTAAAAGAAACAATAAAGAACTTAGAAAAAAATGAAAACTATGGACTGTTTGGAGCTTTTGAAGGGGAGGAACTGATAGGGTTTGTTATGGGAGTTTGTTGTCAAGATGTTTACGGTGATTGTAGAAAATTTCTTGTAATAGAAAATGTCATTGTAGATGAAAATTATCATGGGAAAGGAGTTGCAAAGCAATTATTTGAAACGATGGAATGTTGGTCAAAAGAGCGAGATTGCTATTATGCTATTTTAGTGTCGGGAATGATACGAGAAAGAGCACATCATTTTTATGAAAAGATGGGGTATACGAAAGAAGTAGGATTTCGAAAATATTATTGAGAAAGATGGTGATAAGGGTGTATTTATTTTTTCTAGCGATTTGGATTATTTTTAATGGAAGAATTACTGTGGAGATTTTGGTTTTTGGAATTTTTTTGTCTGGACTACTTTATTGGTTTATTTGTAAGTATATGGACTATAATCCTAAGACAGAATGGAAGCGAATCAGAAAATGTGGCAAGGGAATTCGCTATATTTTTTTATTGATAAGAGAAATTATAAAAGCAAATGTACAGGTATTGCATTATATCTTTACGCTAAAAGAGGAAGTAGAGCCAGCGATTATAACATTTAAAACAGATTTAAAGACAGAAAATGCAAAAGTAGCGTTAGCCAATTCGATTACGCTGACTCCAGGAACGATTACCGTATCTTTAAAAGATGACACATATGAAGTACATTGTCTTGATAAAGAATTATCCGAAGGAATAGAAGATTCTTCCTTTGTGAAATTATTAAAAGAAATGGAGGAAGAATCATGAGCCAATTATTATATGCCTATCAAGGTGTTTTTACTGTAGCACTTATTATTTTTGCAGTGCTCGTTATTTTATGCTTATTTCGAGCTATTCTAGGGCCTTCTATGGCGGATAGAATTGTGGCAATCAATATGATTGGGACATTGACGATTATGATGATAGGAATTTTGGCCATTTATTTGAAAGAGGGATATTTAATTGATGTATGCCTTGTATATGCCATGTTAAGTTTCCTTGCTGTTATTGTACTGACGAAAATTCATATGTCTCTTTACTTGAGGAAAAAACAAAGAGAGGAAGAGAGAAAGGAGAAGAGTCATGTTTGAATGGATCCGATTTGGAATCGTAGTTCTTTTTTTATTTAGTGGTGTCATTGCTGCTTGTTGCGCCGTTTATGGAGTGTATCGCTTTCATTTTGTATTAAATCGGATGCACGCAGCAGCCATTATTGATACATTGGCACTTTTGCTCGTTATGACAGCCCTGATTATTTGTAGTGGCATTTCTTTTCAGATGTTAAAATTATTATTAGTGCTCGGATTTTTATGGTTTGCTAGTCCCGTATCGAGTCATTTGATCAGTCGATTAGAAGTGGAATCCGAGCAAGAGATTGTAAAGAAGGAATGTGAGGTGGAGAAGAGATGACACCATTTGCATATGGATTGCTTACGTTTTTATTAGCTTGTGCCATCGCAGTTAGTTTAAGTAAAGATTTATTAAATTCTATTATTATTTTTATGTCCTATAGTTTGATTATGTCAATGATATGGATTTTATTAGAATCACCAGATTTGGCAATTACAGAAGCAGCAGTAGGTGCAGGCATTACAAGTGTGTTATTTTTTGTAACATTGCGAAAAATTCATGCATTAAAGGAGGAGGAGTATGAGCAAGAAGAATGAAAAATATGAATCTACTTTATGGTATCGGTTAAAATATTGGGTCAATGGAGAAGAGGAAGACGGGATTGCTGAAAAGGAAACAGATAAATACGAAGCCCATTTAAAAAGGGTGTCAGTGGAAGATCGTGTTTATCGTGCTTTTTCAGAAATACCAAACGATGGAGAAGAAGAACAAGCCCATTATGAAGAGCTGAGAAAAGAATTATTAGAATTATCAAAACGATATGAGACATGGCCAGAAAAGAGAGGCGTAAAAATTTTTAATCGTATTTATCAAGTGGCAGCGGTGATTCTTTGTGTTTTTATTATTGGAATTTTGTTAGTGACAGTATCGTATTTACCTGAATTTGGAAATAAAGATAATCCAAGCAATAACGAAGTTTCTGAGCGGTATATTGAAAAAGGGTTAGAGGAGACAGGAGCTACGAATATTGTAACTGGTATGATTTTAGATTACCGTGCTTTTGATACATTAGGCGAATCTCACGTATTATTCATCGGGGCTTGTGCTGTTTTAATTCTCCTTAGAGTGGATCAAGTTAAAAAAGAAAATCAAACAAAGGAAGAGATAGAAGAAGCGAATACGGAGGAAATTTACGAAAAGGATGAAGATACTATTTTGAAAAAGGTCGCATTCTTTCTCGTTCCGACGATTATGCTATTCGGTATTTATGTTATTTTAAACGGGCATTTATCACCAGGAGGAGGATTTTCAGGAGGAGCGATTATAGGAGCAGGGCTTATTTTATATTTAAATGCATTTGGTTATAAAAAAATTCAAAGGTTTTTTACTTATAAGACATTCTCTAGAATATCCATTGTTTCTTTACTATGTTACGCTTGTACAAAAGGCTATTCTTTTTATACAGGAGCGAATCATCTAGAAAGTATCGTTCCCCTTGGAACGCCAGGGGCTATTTTAAGTGGGGGATTTATTTTACTTTTAAATATTTGTGTTGGAATGGTTGTTGCTTGTACGATGTATGCTTTTTATACTTTGTTTCGAAAAGGGGGAATGTAGGGTGTTACAACATTTGTTGAATCATTATTATGAGACCGTATCGATTGTTTTATTTGGTATTGGATTTACAATGTTATTGCTCAATCGTAATTTGATTAAGAAAATTATGGGGCTTAATATTATGGATACAGCAGTTTATTTATTTTTAGCGGCAAAAGGGTATATTACGGGAAGAGTTGCACCAATTATTGCAGATGGGTTAGCAGGAAAAGAAGCTTTTATTAATCCTGTGCCAAGTGGGCTTGTTTTAACAGGGATTGTTGTGTCTGTAAGTGTGACAGCATTAATGCTATCCTTAACAATTCGGCTCTATCGAAGATATCATACATTGGATATTGATGAAATCGCCATGCTTGCAAAGAAGGAGGATTTATAATGAATTTGGTACAAAATTTTCCTTTTATCACGATTTTATTATGCTTAGCAGGTGGTGTTCTTAGTTCTGTTTTATCTGCTAAAAAAGCAAGACGTTTCTGCTTTTTCTTATTAGGGGTAGTAGGAGTGCTTTCCGCTTTCACTTTTTATGATGCGCTTATGAGAAAAGAGCCATATGTTTATTATATGGGACATTTTCCAGCACCTTGGGGAAATGAAATTCGAATTGGGATTTTAGAGTCTTTTATGGCTGTTTTTTTCTGTGTTATTATGCTTTTATCACTATCAGGAGGCCTTTATAAAATAATAGAAGAAGTGGAAGAGACAAAACAAAATCTTTATTGGACCATGATAAGTCTCTTAATGAGTTCTATGCTAGCTTTAATTTATACAAACGATTTATTTACCGCCTATGTATTTGTAGAAATTAACACAATTGCAGCGGCAGGACTTATTATGATTCGAAATAATGGGCATAGTATTGTTGCGGCCACAAAATATATGATTATGAGTTTGGTTGGTTCTGGAATGTTATTGCTCAGTATTTCTTTACTGTACGACTTAACGGGACATTTGTTAATGAGCAACATGAGAATGGAAATTGCAACGATTGCAAAAACAGGGGAGTATCAAGTTCCGCTTACAGTAATTATCGCATTGATTTGTGTTGGGATTGCAATTAAAAGTGCTTTATTTCCTTTTCATACATGGCTTCCAGAAGCCTATGGATATTCCACTGCCTCATCCAGTGCGATTTTATCGAGCCTTGTATCAAAAAGCTATATTTTTCTTTTATTAAAGGTTTTTTATCGTGTTATTGGGATGGAAGTGATTACGGCTCACGGAACCAATTATATTTTATTTTGTTTTGCCATTGCAGGAATGATGATGGGATCTTTTAATGCTATAAAAGAACATGATATGAGAAGAATGGTTGCGTATTCTTCGATTGCTCAAATTGGATATATTTATATGGGAATTGGTTTTGGAAGCCAAGCAGGTATGATAGCAGCTGTTTTTCATATTTTATCTCATTCTGCATCAAAAGCTTTGTTATTTATTACAACGGCAGGGCTTTCTAGTGTATCGGGAGATAGCAAGGAATTTCGTGATTTAAAAGGTGCAGGAATTCGAAATAAAATGGCCGGACTTGGATTTTGTGTAGGAGCTTTTTCTATGGTTGGGATTCCGCTGTTTGCAGGATTTATTTCAAAAGTATACTTTGCAGAGGCAGCTTTTACAGCATCACCTATCCAAATGGGTGTAGGAATGGCCGCATTAGCCATTAGTACTATTTTAAATGCGGTTTATTTTATGCGAGCAGTGATTTTACTTTACACACCTTCCAAGAAAAGAGAGAGAGACGGCAAATTTCAAAATCGAATCTCTTTTCATAGTTCCGTCTCTATTTTTATTAGCTTAAATTTTATTTTGGGTTTTGGATCTTATTATATTATTCGTATGATCGAGCAAGGATTAAGTCGTTTTGCGTAGGAGGTAAAAAATGAAAGGTGATATTACATTGTTGATACCAATCCTGCTTCCTATGATGGCAGGAGGGCTTTTATATGTGATTCCGTGGGTGAGAGGGAGAAAAAAAGAGAGTATTTATGCTTTTTTTGTAGTGCTTGTTACGTTAGTATCTTCTTTTTTCTTTGCTCATTCAGGACATCAACTTGTTATGTTTGAAATTATCGATGGGGTTAATATTTATTTTAAGATTGATAAATTGGGGCGTATGTTTTTATTGCTTACGGAATTTATGTGGTTACTTTCTGCTAATTATTCCGAAGTATATTTAAAACATGAAGAACATACAAGGCGTTATACTATGTTCTTTTTAGTTTCCCTAGGTGCCATTTTAGGGGTCTGTTGTGCAGGGAATATGATTACAATGTATTTGTTTTATGAATGGATGACTCTTTCTTTAGTGGCGCTTGTTTTGCATACACAGACAGCAGATGCTATTGGTGCAGGATTAAAGTTTTTATTTTATTCGGTAGCAGGGGCATTTATGGGGTTTAGTGGAATTGCGGTATTAGAACAGTTTACAAACGATACTTCTATGGATTTTAAAGCAGGTGGATTTTTGGACATGGAACTTGTAAAGGGACATGAAACATTGCTGCTTACTATGGTCTTTATTATGATCTTAGGGTTTGGATGTAAGGCAGGAATGTTTCCACTTCATGCATGGTTGCCAACAGCTCACCCCGTAGCTCCAGCTCCAGCTTCTGCACTTTTTTCAGGAAATGTTACAAAAATGGGAGTGTTAGCCATTTGTCGCGTTATTTTTTATGGAGTTGGTGTGGATTTTATAAAAGGTACGTGGGTTCAAGAAGTTTGGATTGTGCTTTCGTTAATTACGATTATTATGGGTTCTATGTTAGCGTATAAGGAACCCGTTTTAAAAAAGAGATTGGCGTATTCGACAGTGAGTCAAGTTTCTTATATTTTATTTGGACTGGCCTTGTTAAATCCGATTGCTATGATGGGAGCTTTGATGCATGTGGTCTTTCATTCTATTGCAAAGAATACCTTATTTTTAACAGCAGGTTCTATCATTTATCGAACAGGAAAACATCGAGTAGAGGAATTAGTTGGTATTGGGAAACGCATGCCAGTTACTATGTGGGGATTTGTAATGGGCTCTTTAATTTTAATTGGAGTTCCGCCAGCCAGTGCCTTTTTAAGCAAGTGGTATTTGGCACAAGGAGCGATGGAAAGTCAGATTATAGGGATCTGGTGGATAGGGCCTGCTCTTTTATTAGTCAGTGCGATTTTAACAGCGGGATATTTATTGCCAATTGCAATGAAAGCATTTTTTCCAGGAGAAAGAGGAGATTATGGTACTTATACAAAAAAAGATGTGGCAATAGCTATGAAAGAGCCTGTTGTTATTTATGCTGTCCTTGGCGTATTATTCGGATTGTATCCAAAACCATTAATGGATTTGCTCACGGTCATTATTCAAGAAGTATTTTAGGAGGGAGTTAAGATGAATTCATATTTTTTAGTTGTTGCGATTTTATTCCCTCTCATTGGAGGGGCTTTTTTACCAATGGTTCCATGGAAAACAAAGAGGACACAATATATCTATATTGAAGGAGTCACAATTTTAACTTCTCTTCTTGTGCTTAGTTTGCTCTTATGGACTCCACAAGAGAGTTTTCGATTTGCAAATTTAGCAGGACCTTTAGAGATTACCTTTCATATGGATGGACTTTCTAAAATATTTGCGGGAATTATGGCAGGGCTTTGGCCATTTGCTATATTATATGCGTTTGAATATATGAAAGAAGAAGGACATGAAACGAGGTTTTTTACCTTTTATTTGATGACATATGGTGTTGCAAATGGCATCGCTTTTGCCGATAATTTAATGACACTTTATATGTTTTATGAAATGTTAACGCTTGTAACATTCCCTCTTGTCATGCATTCTATGAATAAGGCATCCATAGAAGCGGGGCGAAAGTATGTATTTTATTCCATTGGAGGGGCAGCATTTGCCTTTATTGGCTTTATTTTTATTCTTGGATATGGAGATACCATTCGCTTTGTATATGGTGGAGTTATCACAAAAGAAGTAACGGGAACGGTTCTCACTTTGTTACAGTCCGCCTATGTTGTATCCGTTATTGGGTTTGGCGTCAAGTCTGCCATGTTTCCCTTTCATGGATGGTTACCAGTGGCGTCAGTAGCACCTACCCCTGTAACGGCGCTCTTACATGCAGTAGCAGTTGTAAATGCAGGGGCTTTTGCCATTATGAGGATCACATACTATAGTTTTGGTACATCTCTTGTAAAAAATACATGGGCACAAAGTATCGTTTTGTCATTGGCAATTATCACGATATTTTATGGTTCTGCAAGAGCGGTCAAGGAACAACATTTTAAAAGAAGGCTTGCCTATTCTACTGTGAGTAACTTATCTTATATTATTTTTGGAACTCTCTTAATGTCACCACTTGGATTGGTAGGTGCCCTTGCACATATGGTATTTCATAGTTTAATGAAAATTGTTTTATTTTTTTGTGCAGGCGCAATTTTACATGAAACGAAGAGGGAATATATTTTTGAACTAACAGGGCTTGCTAGAAAAATGCCAAAGTTAATGGTTTGTTTTACGTTATCTGCCTTTGCTCTTGTTGGAGTTCCCCCATTAACTGGCTTTCTTAGCAAATGGTATTTATTACAAGCTGCTATTAAAGAAGGAACAGCAATTGCTTATGTTGGATTAGCAGTGCTTATGATATCCGCCTTTTTCACGGCTCTTTATTTATTTACGATTGTTGCAAGAGTGTATTCTCCAAGAAGAGAGTTTGATTATACAAGTCTTGGACAAGTAAAAGATCCTAATTGGTTTATGCTCCTACCTATGGGATTGTTTTGTGGTATCACCATTTTCTTTGCGCTCCATTCTTTACCACTGATTCACTATTTTCAAGCAGTAGCAAATGGAATTGTATAAGGAGGGGAGAGAATAATGAATGAAAAAATAATAGTAGCACTTATTTTATGGCCTTGTCTTAGTGCAGTTTTTTGTTTTACCATTGGGAGAAAACATAGTCGAATTCGAAACAATGTAGCAGATATTATGATAGGAATTGAGAGTGTCTTATATTTACTAGCTGTTTGGGAATTTTATAAAGAAGGAATGGTAATGGAACTGGTATTGCCAAATATTTGTGGACTTGGAGTTTCGTTTCGACTGGATGAATTTCGGATTCTCTATAGCGGTATCGCTATTTATATGTGGTTTATGTCTACGATCTTTTCAAAAGAATATTTCAGGCATCACCAAAATCGGAACCGGTATTATTTCTTCTTATTATTTACACTAGGGACTACCATAGGAGTATTTTTATCCAATGATTTTTTCACCCTTTATATTTTCTTTGAATTGATGTCATTGGCTTCTTATGTATGGGTGGTACAAGAAGAGACAAAAGAAGCGATTCGTGCAGGGGAAACGTATATGGCCATTGCGATTATTGGCGGTATGGTTTTACTCATGGGACTATTTTTATTGTATTATGAAGCAGGAAGTCTTGATTTTACGACGATTCATCGCTTATTTCTGGAAAAAAGAAATGCCACTGTTTTTGTGGCAGGGAGTTGTATGCTCGTTGGGTTTGGAGCAAAAGCAGGAATGTTTCCATTGCATATCTGGTTGCCAAAATCTCATCCTGTGGCACCAGCACCAGCCTCTGCTTTATTATCTGGAATTTTAACGAAAACAGGAATTTATGGTGTATTGCTCTTATGCTTATCGGTATTTTTTGAAGATAGGCTATTTGCAACCATTCTTTTGTCGCTTGGAAGCCTTACTATGCTAGTTGGAGCAATACTTGCGGTATTTAGTATTGATTTAAAACGTATTTTTGCTTGCTCTTCTGTGTCACAAATAGGGTTTATTTTGGTTGGATGTGCCATGATTGGAATTCTTGGCAAAGAAAGTAGCCTAGCAGTGCAAGGAACGGTACTTCATATGGTAAATCATTCCTTGTTTAAATTAACACTTTTTTTAATTGCAGGGGCGATCTACCAAAATACCCATCAACTGGATTTGAATCAAATAGAAGGATTTGGATATGGAAAGCCATTTTTAAAAATTTGTTATACGATTGCAGGGTTAGGCATTAGTGGAATTCCTCTATTTAGCGGTTATGTGAGCAAGACACTGTTACATGAAAGTATTGTGGAGGGCAGTATCATAATGGCAGAAACGGAGTTAGGAATTTTGTTATCCATTGTTGAATGGTTATTCTTAATAACAGGAGGACTTACATTTGCTTATATATTAAAGGCAGGAGTTGCTCTTTTTTATGAAAAAGGGAAACAGCCATGGAAGAAAGGCCCTTATTTAAATTTAATGGGACGAATTGCTATTGGAGTTACTACATTTCTTTTATTATGCATGGGACTTTTGCCCAAAATTATGATGGACCCAATAGCGGAATATGTAAAAGGATTCTTTTATGAGAAAGAATTACATTCGATTGCTTATTTTTCTTTTATGAATCTAAAAGGAGCTATGATTTCTATTGCCATTGGATTGCTTGTCTATTTTTTCTTTATTCGAAAAAAGTTGATGAAAAAAGGAGAACAAGGATATCAATATTTCGATTGTTGGCCAAAATGGCTCGATTTAGAAAATGGCCTTTATCGTCCTGTTTTATTGAGTTTTCTTCCGTTTATTATGGCATTTTTATGTCGTGCCCTTTCAAGGATTACCGATGGCTTTGTTGTTTTTCTTCATCAGACCGTATTAAAACCAGCAAAGACAAGACAATATGTGCCAATTGGTTCAAAGTTTACCGATTTCTTGGGACGAATGGTAGATGAAGTTGTTGTTGGACTCAATAAGACAATTTGTAAGAAAAAACCTATTAAGAAATCGTTTGTAGAATTATTTGCTTTTGCTAGAATAGAAGCAAAGAGAACAAATCGATTAGTTGGAAGAAGTGTTTCCTTTGGCCTTTTAATGGCTTGTGTTGGTTTGATGATCACACTAGTTTATTTATTAGCAACTATGTAGAAAAGAGAGCGTTTATGGAAAAGTGAATGATGCCTTGATAAAAAGAGTTGGATTTTCCAGCTCTTTTTATCGTTACTAGGAAAAGTATGAGTGATTTCTCTCATTGACTTTTTATGTGATGAATACTATAATTGATAGTTGCTAATACAACTATTGCAAATGCATAATTAAATGTCTGTTTTAGAAAGAAGATGTAGGATAGTAATAGAATAAAAATGTTAGGAGGAGACATATGTTTCGAAAATTGTTAAGCTATTTGGGGAAATATAAGAAGACTGCAATTATTGCTATGTTTTGTGTATCAGCAGAAGTTGCATTTGAACTTGTCATTCCGTTTATTATGGCAGATATTGTAGATGTCGGTGTTGCCACAGGAGATAGGGCTTATATTCTCGCAAAAGGTGCTATGATGCTTCTTTGTGCTTTGATTGCCTTAGGGCTTGGAATCGGAAGTGCTTATTTTTCAGCAGTTGCAGGACAGGGGCTAGGAGCAGAACTTCGAAAGGCGGAATATAAAAAAATTCAGAGCTTTTCTTTTGCTAATACGGATAAATTCCGCACGTCTTCGTTAATTACACGATTAACGAGTGATATTACAACCATTCAAAACTCATTCTCTACAGGATTAAGACCCGCTTGCCGCGCACCTATTATGATGATTATGGGGTTAGGATTGTCGATCTATATCAACTGGCAATTAGCATTGGTGTTTTTTGTTGGAGCTCCTGTACTTGGAATTTTATTATTTCTAATTATTAGAAAAGTGCGTCCATTGTATGCAAAGATGCAAGGGGCAATCGACTTAGTAAACCGTGTTATCCAAGAAAATTTAACAGCGATTCGGGTTGTAAAGGCTTATGTAAGAGGCGATTATGAAATGCAGAAATTTTATGAAGTCAATCAAAATTGGCGTGGAATTTCTGAAAGAGCTTTTCGATTAGCTTCTATGAATATGGCGGCCATGCAGCTTGTTATGTATACAACTATTTTATGTATTTTATGGTTTGGTGGCAAACTAATTTTAGGCGGAAGTATGAAAGTAGGAGAGTTAACAGGATTTTTAAGCTATGTTCTTCAGATTTTAAACTCTCTTATGATGATTTCGAATGTTTTTCTTATGATGACTCGTGCCTTGACTTCTGGAAGACGTATTATGGAAGTGATGGACGAAGAGGTGACATTAACCGATGATGATGCAACTGATATTACAGTGGAACGAGGGGAAATTGTGTTTGAAAATGTTTCCTTCAAATACAAAGAAAAAGCGAAGGAAAAAGTGTTGTCCAATATCTCTTTTCATATTAAAGCAGGTCAAACAGTTGGAATTATCGGCCAAACAGGTTCTGCAAAATCAACGCTTGTACAGTTGATTCCAAGACTTTATGATGCCACAGAAGGTCAGATTTATATTGATGGAAAACCAATCCAGCAATATAAGTTAACTCATTTAAGGGATGCCATTGCTATGGTGTTACAAAAAAATACATTGTTTAGTGGAACGGTGAAGGAAAATCTTCGCTGGGGAAAAGAAGATGCTACTGATCAAGAAATCGAGGAGGCTTGTGCGATCGCTTGTGTGGATGAATTTATCGATCGGTTAAAAGATGGATACGATACAGAACTTGGGCAAGGAGGAAGCAATGTATCTGGTGGACAAAAACAACGCCTTTGTATTGCAAGAGCAATTTTAAAACGTCCAAAAGTATTAATTTTAGATGATTCTACAAGTGCAGTAGATACTGCCACAGAAGGAAAGATTCGAGAAGGTCTTCAAAAGACATTGGCAGATACGACGAAAATTATTATTGCCCAAAGAATTACATCGGTACTTCACGCGGATCAGATTATTATTTTGGATAATGGAAAAATAAATGCCATTGGTGATCATAAAACATTGTTGAAAACCAATGAGATTTATCAAGATATTTATTACTCTCAACAGGAAGGAGCAGGATTATAATGGCAAAAGTTATTGGATATAAACGACCAAAAGATACAAAAAAGACATTGCAAAAATTGCTTGCCTATCTTGGACATTATAAGTGGTCACTTCTTGTTGTAGCAATTTTAGTTGTGATCAGCAGTGGAGCAAATATATTAGGGACTTATTTATTAAAGCCAGTCATCAACAACTATATTCTCCCAAGGAATATAAAAGGATTAGTTCAAATGTTAATTGGAATGGCAATTATGTATGGCTGTGGTGTGTTAGCAACTTTTTTTTATAATCGCATTATGGTAAAGACTGCACAAAAGGTAGTCAGTGAAATTCGACAAGATCTCTTTAATCACACACAGAAGTTACCACTGAAATATTTTGATGCGCATACTCATGGAGAGTTAATGAGTCGTTTTACCAATGATGTGGATACGATTACCGACGCACTTAATAATAGTTTTGCGCTTTTAATTCAAAGTTTTATTACGATTACAGGAACAATTGCAATGCTTCTAGTATTAAATGTTCGCCTTTCGCTGATTGTTATTTTCTTCTTATTTTTAATGTTTTTATTTATTAAATATAATGGAAGAAGAAGTCGGAAATTTTTTAGTGAACAACAAAAATGTCTAGGAAGTATCAATGGCTTTATCGAGGAAATGGTAGCAGGACAAAAAGTGGAAAAAGTATTCAATCATGAAGAGCAAGACTTTGAAGAGTTTTGTAGAAGAAATGAAGCGTTGCGAAAGGCATCTACAAAAGCCCTTACGTATTCAGGAAGAATGGTTCCAACGATCGTCAGTCTTTCTTATGCAAATTATGCATTTTCCGCTTGTATTGGTGGACTTTTTGTATTAGCAGGGTTATTTGATATTGGAAGTCTTGCCTCTTATTTAATTTATGTACGCCAAAGTGCCATGCCGATGAACCAGTTCACACAGCAGATGAACTTTATTTTATCCGCTTTATCAGGTGCAGAGCGCGTGTTTGAAATGATGGAAGAGGAAGTCGAAATCGATGAAGGAACGGTAACGCTTTGTAAAGTAAAGGTTGACAAAAATGGAGAATTTAAGGAAGCCAAAGAAGAGGATAAAGACAGTATTTTTGCTTGGAAGAAAAAAGATGGGAATTCTTTTATACCACTAAAAGGCGATGTGAGATTTCATGATGTTGTTTTTGGGTACAATGAGAAAAAGGTGATTTTAAACAAAATTTCTCTTTATGCAAAACCAGGACAAAAAATTGCATTTGTCGGTTCTACTGGTGCAGGAAAAACAACAATTATTAACTTAGTGAATCGTTTTTATGAAATTAATGGTGGAACGATCACCTACGATGGCATCGATATTCGAGAAATTAAAAAAGATGATTTAAGACGTTCTCTTTCTATGGTAATTCAAGATACTCATTTGTTTACGGGAACAATTGCCGATAATATCCGATATGGAAAATTGGATGCAAGCGATGAAGAGGTGGAAAATGCGGCAAAAATTGCTAATGCCGATTCCTTTATTCGTAGATTACCAGAAGGATATGATACGATGCTTTATAGTGACGGCAGCAACCTATCACAAGGACAGCGACAGTTGCTTGCCATTGCAAGAGCGGCCATTGCAAGGCCTCCTGTTTTAATTTTAGATGAGGCCACCAGTTCCATTGATACGAGAACGGAGCGTTTAATTGAAAAAGGAATGGACGCTTTAATGAAAGATCGTACCGTATTTGTCATTGCTCATCGACTATCCACAGTGCGAAATTCAGAGGCCATTATGGTGCTTGAACAAGGAGAAATTATCGAGCGTGGTGATCACGAAGAATTAGTAGAACAACAAGGAAGATATTATCAGTTATATACAGGACAATTTGAATTAGAATAAGAGTGAGAAAAAGAAAGGAGGGGTCCGATGGAGAGGGCCACAGTTCGTGAAGTATTGCTTCAGCTAGAATCAAATCGAAAACGCCTTTTAAAACCCTATTTTCAAGAAATTGGATTGACATTAGGGCAAGGGCAACCAAGAATTTTAAATACATTATTAAAAAAGGATCATATTTCACAAAGAGAATTAGCGGATCAGTGTGAGATGGATGTAACGAATATGTCAAGGACATTAGATCGTATGGTAGAAGCTGGTTTTTTAACAAGAGAAAGGAAGCCAGGATGTAGAAGATCGTACTTAATTGTATTGACAGAGTTTGGTCGCAAGAAAGCAGAAGAAGTCCATCGAGGGTTTAAAAAAGTAGATGAAATTCTTTGGCGTGGATTTTCCAATGAAGATATGGAATTTATTGTAAAAGGACTTCAAAAAATGTCTGCTAATTTGGAAAATATGGAGTTGACCGTCAATAAAAAACTGGATCATAAACTAGGAGAATAAAGTAGAGGAAAACAGAGGACAGAATATGAGAAAACTTCTGAGGTTTTTAGGGAATTATAAAAAAGAAAGTATTTTAGGACCTTTATTTAAGCTATTAGAGGCAAGTTTTGAATTATTTGTTCCTTTAGTGGTAGCAGGAATTATTGATACAGGTATTAAAAATCAAGATAAAAATTATGTTCTCGTAATGGGAGGCCTTCTTTTACTGCTTGGTGTCATAGGATTAATCTGCTCGATTACAGCACAGTATTTTGCAGCAAAAGCGGCAGTAGGATTTGGAACAGAACTTAGAAATCATTTGTTTGCTCATTTAAATCGCCTTTCTTATCAAGAGATTGATGAAGCGGGGACTGCCACTTTAATCACGAGAATGACAAGTGATATTAATCAAGTACAATCGGGAGTTAATTTAGTACTTCGCTTATTTTTACGCTCTCCTTTTATTGTATTTGGTGCAATGATAATGGCATTTACGGTTAATGTAAAGGTAGCACTTGTGTTTGTAGTAACAATTCCAGTGTTATCCATTGTGGTATTTGGAATTATGGCAGTGAGTATGCCACTTTATAAAAAAGTGCAAGCGCGTCTTGATCGGATTACATTAGCCACAAGAGAAACCCTTGTTGGTGTCCGGGTCATTCGTGCATTTAATCAGCAAAAAAAAGAAGAAGAGAATTTTGAAGAAGAAAACAATGGGTTATTACAGTTACAAAAGGTAGTTGGAAGAATTTCTGGACTATTAAATCCGTTGACTTATAGCATTATTAATTTAGGGCTTATTGCGGTTATTTGGGTTGGAGCAAAAGAAGTAAACTCTGGTGTCATCTCTCAAGGTGAAGTGGTGGCACTTACCAACTATATGTCCCAAATTCTTGTGGAGTTAATTAAGCTAGCCAATTTAATTGTAACAACCACAAAGGCAGTTGCCTGTGGGAATCGTATTTGCACGGTGTTAGAAATGAAGCCAAGTATTGAAGATAAGCAGACAAAATGGCTGGAGGAACAAGGAGATTCTGTTGCGGTAGAATTTCGTCATGTGAGTTTTGCCTATGGCTCTATGCAGGCAGAAGCTTTGCATGATATTCATTTTGTGGCAAAAAAAGGGCAGACTATAGGAATTATTGGAGGCACAGGTTCAGGAAAATCTTCTGTCATTCATTTAATTCCAAGATTTTATGATAGAACATCAGGACAGGTACTGATAAATGGAATCGATGTAAAAGAGTATCCAAACGATCAGTTACGAGAAAAAATAGGAATTGTGCCTCAAAAAGCAGTTTTATTTAAAGGAACCATTCGCGATAATATGAAGTGGGGAAAAAAAGATGCTACTGATGAAGAGATTCAAAAGGCACTTTCCATTGCGCAGGCCGGAGATTTTGTAAAAGAAAATGGCTTGGATTATCCAATACAACAAGGAGGGAAAAACTTATCTGGTGGACAAAGACAGCGTCTAACAATCGCAAGAGCTTTAGTAAAACAGCCAGAGATCTTGATTTTAGATGATAGTTCTTCGGCTCTTGATTTTGCCACGGATGCAAAACTTCGTAAGGCGATAAAAGAGGAAACAAAGGGGATGACAGTATTTTTAGTATCACAAAGAGCATCATCTATTCGATATGCGGATCAGATTTTAGTGTTAGATGATGGTAAAATGGCAGGGATTGGAACCCATGAAGAGTTATTGAAAACTTGTAATGTTTATCAAGAGATTTGTCTTTCTCAGCTTTCAAAAGAGGAGGTGGCACGATGAAGCGATCACGGTTAAAGGCACAACATTCCTCATTAAAAAGAATTTTAAAGTTTATTGGTGTCTATAAAATATTTGTATTATTTTCCTTAGTGTTAGCAGGAATTACCGTTGCTTTTACACTTTATATGCCGATCCTCGTTGGAAGCGCAGTGGATCATGTGGTTGGAAAAGGGTTAGTAGATTTTAAAGGACTGTTTCACATTTTTGAAAAAATGGTTGTTGTTCTTTTATTAACAGCCCTTTCTCAATGGCTTATGAATGTAATAAATAATTATGTGACTTACAAAGTAGTAAAAGATATCCGAACAAAGGCATTTCGTCACCTACAACGGTTGCCAGTGGGGTATATGGATCAACACCCTCACGGAGATATTATTAGCCGTGTAATTGCGGATATCGACCAGTTTTCTGATGGCCTTTTAATGGGATTTACACAGCTATTTACAGGTGTTCTTACAATTTTAGGTACGCTAGGTTTTATGCTCTATGAAAATGTAACAATTACCATTGTCGTTGTTTTAGTGACGCCGATTTCCATGCTAGTAGCAGCATTTATTGCAAAAAAAACATTTACGATGTTTAAGGCTCAGTCAGAAGCGAGGGGAGAGTTAACAGACTTAGTAAATGAAATGGTTGGAAACCAAAAGATCGTAAAGGCATTTGGATATGAAAAAGAAGCGGAAGAACGATTTGTAACCATTAATGAGAAACTGAAACTGTGTAGTTTAAAAGCTACATTTTTCTCTTCCCTTACGAATCCAGCTACTCGTTTTGTCAATGGCCTTGTGTATGCGGCAGTTGCTGTTGTAGGAGCTTTTTCTGTCATTCAAGGAGTACTTTCTGTTGGACAGCTCACTTGCTTTTTAAGTTACGCCAATCAATATACAAAACCATTCAATGAAATTTCTGGTGTCGTAACGGAACTTCAAAATGCGTTAGCATCGGCATCACGAGTGTTTGAATTAATAGATGAACAGCCAATGCCTTCGGAAGAAGGACTTTCTACATTAGAACATGTAGAAGGAAATATTTCAATTTCTCATGTGGATTTTTCTTATCGAGAGGATCAACATTTAATTGAGGATTTAACAGTGTCTGTTAAAAAGGGACAAAAGATTGCCATTGTAGGTCCAACAGGATGTGGTAAGAGTACGATGATCAATTTATTAATGCGGTTTTATGAGCCCAAAAAAGGAACGATTTCGATTGATGGAGTGGATGTAGCATCAGTGACAAAAGAAAGCGTTCGTAAAAATTTTGGAATGGTGCTACAAGAGACTTGGTTAAAGACAGGAACCATTCGAGAAAATATTGCTTATGGACGTGAAAATGTCACAGAAGAAGAGATTATAAAAGCAGCAAAATCCGCCCATGCTCATAGTTTTATTATGAGAATGCCAAAAGGATATGATACGATTATTACAGAAGATGGAGGAAATTTATCTGGAGGACAAAAACAATTGCTTTGTATTGCAAGAGTCATGCTCTGTCTTCCACCAATGCTGATTTTAGATGAGGCCACTAGTTCCATTGACACGAGAACAGAGATTTTAGTACAAAAGGCCTTTGAAAAAATGATGGAAGGGAGAACAAGCTTTATTGTAGCTCATCGCCTTTCTACTATTAAAGAGGCAGACCTGATTCTTGTGATGAGAGATGGAAAAATAATTGAAAAAGGAACCCATGAAACATTATTAGAACAAGGTGGTTTTTATAAAACTCTTTATGAAAGCCAGTTTGCAAAAACATGAAAAAATAGCCGTTGTAATCCAAATCTTGAAAGAGAGATGAGGATTATAATGGCTATCTTTTGTATTATGCAACGACAAAGAGTTATGATGAAAAACACTTTGTCAGTTTTGGTCAGTGTGTTTTGTTTGACTGAGCTTTTTTTTGGTGATAAAATTAATAAGAATATGGGTAAGAAAGGAGAAGCTACTCGACGAAATATTCAAAAATAGCAGCTAAACATACGAAGGTTTGAGTAGCAGGCAAAAAGTTTGTGAAGAAAAGAAATGTATTGTTGCTTGCAATTTTGTTACTAGTAGGAATAATTTATTATCCGAATATTAAGGAACGGTTGCAATTACTAGGTGGGGAAACTGCCACAAAAGAAAATACAATTTCATCTATGACAGAATTAGAAGAGAGGGTACTTAAAACATTAGAACAGGGAAAAGAAGAGTTAAATGTTTATTTAGATGGAATTGGAGTGGAAGAACTAGAAACGATCAACGCCAACTTAGATGGATATTATGGATATGTAAACTCCTATTATATAGCGAAGTGGCCAAAAAATGGTTTGTATCAGACGAGACTTAATATTGAGCTTTCTGATAATTATTATGCTTATCAATATTTAAGAGGAAATGAAGTGAAAGAAATGCCCGATAGGGCACTGCAGTTAGCAGAAAAGGTAGAAGCTGTTTTAAAAGAAATTATCACGCCTGATATGAATGATTTTGAGAAAGAAAAAGCCATTCATGATTATGTTATAAAACAAGGAGAATATGGCTTTTTAGCAGGAAGTAAAAAAGAAGATAGCTATAATGCAAAAGGAATTTTATTAGAAGGAAAAGGGGTTTGTAGCTCCTATTCAGAATCGATGCAATTATTGTTGTCATTAGCAGGTGTGGAGTCAAAGATCATTCTTGGAAAAGCAGATGTAGAACATTCATGGAATTTAGTAAAATTAGATGGTAACTGGTATCATGTGGATGCTACATGGGACGATCCCGTTCCCGATGAAGAAGGAAGAGTGTTATATAACTATTTTAATGTACCCGATCAGTTAATTGGAAAGACGCATACTTGGAATCCAAAGCTGTATGAGAAGGCTGATAGCTATGAAGAAAATTATTATGAGAAAAAAGGAGACCTTTGTAGTAGTTATAGCCATACAAAGGAACGAATTATAGACGGAATTAAAAAGAAAGAAAAGAAATTACAGTTATTATTAACAGGAGAAAATGCGCAAGAATATTCCTATAATTTTGTTCTTCAATATGATTCTGTCAAAAGTGTGAAATGGAAAAATATCGGGGAAAGCCCTTGTCTTGTATTAGAGATGACATTAGAGTACCAGTCATAGAAAAAGAAAAAATTACATTAGGAAAAGAGGCAAAGAATGAAAAAACAGGAATTTATGAAAGAGCTGAGGGAAAGCCTTTATCATGAGGTGAGTGATCAGGAATACACAAATTCCATACAATATTATTCAGACTATATTGATGAGGCAATTGCAAGCGGACAGGCAGAAGAAGAGATTATAGAGCAGTTAGGGAATCCGCGTCTTCTTGCAAAGACGATCATTGATGTAAAAGGAAATCAAACAAGAGATAATGTGGATGATTTTGTCTATCAAGAGGAGAGAGAATCCAAAGAAGAAGATCCTTTTCAGAAAGCGCAAAGACAATGGTATCATAGGGATATTCAAATAAAATGGTATGAAAAACTAGGAATGATTTTAGTGGGAATTATTTTTGTGCTTATCGTATTAGGAATTCTTGGGGTTGCATTTTCCATTTTATGGAATGTCGTGTTGCCAATTGTTGTTATTGTCGTTATATTCAAATTGATTTCTAACTTCTTTCGAAGATAAAAGATAGGTAGAAGGAATAAAATCAAAGTGAGAGGGATAAGAGTAGATGTTTGCATACGAGCTTAAAAGAACAAAGAGAAAAACAATTGGTATTAAAATTACGATGGAAGGTGCAGTCATTGTTATGGCACCATCTTATGTAAGTGAACGAGAGATTAAGAAAGTCCTAAAGACAAAAGAGAGCTGGGTTGAAAAAAAGAAAATAGAGATAAAAGAGGCAAAAGAACAGATGGCAGGAGATCTGGCATTTTTAAAAGAGCGTTTATTTTATCTTGGACAACTTTATCAAGTGGACGTCGTATTGGAACCAGAGTTTTTAAAACCTTCGGTAGGCCTTTATGGAGAAAAGATCTATATTATGGCACAATCCTTTGAAGAAAAAGAAATGAAGACTATGCTAGAACAATGGTATCGAATGGAAGCAAAAAAGATTATTGTCGATCGAGTTTCACTCTATCAAGAACGAATCGGTGTTTTGGTCAATCAGATTCGCATAAAAGAGCAAAAAACGAGATGGGGAAGTGCAAGCAGCAGAGGGAATTTAAATTTTAACTGGAAGCTAGTTATGGCACCGTTAGAAGTTCTTGATTATGTCGTCATTCATGAATTATGCCATTTAAAAGAGATGAATCATTCCTCTGCTTTTTGGAAGCTGGTCAAACAGTATGATCCAAATTATAAAGAACATAGAAACTGGTTGAAGGAAAAAGGAATCTTGTTAAATTCCTCCATTCAACAGTTAACATTATTATAAAAACATACAAAAGGAGAAAAACAATGATACGTTGTTGTATATTTGATTTAGATGGAACGTTATTAGATACTGTGGAGACACTTGCTTATTGTGGAAATACAATATTGGAGAAATATGGATATCCAGCGGTTGAGGCAAAACAATATCAATATTTTGCAGGAGATGGTTATAAAGAGCAAGCAAAAAGAGCGCTTCTTTATGTAGGGGATCAGGAATTAAAACATTATGAATCCTATTGTAACGATTATATGGAGTTTTTTAAAGACCATTGTACTTGCTATTTAAAGGCTTATGATGGAATCAAAGAGTTATTAAGTCAGTTAAAAGAAAGAGGAATTAAGATTGCTTGTTTTTCCAATAAACCTCATCAACAGGCGGTGGATTGCTTAGAGGCTACGAACATACTTCCTTTGTTTGATGGTGTGAGAGGACAAGTGGAAGGAATTCCTGTAAAACCTGATAAAACAGGTGCTTATTTATTGTTAGAAGAACTTGGAAGCGTTTCACCAGAAGAGGTTCTGTATTTAGGAGATACCAACACCGATATGCAGACAGGGAAGAACGCTGGATTTACAACTGTTGGTGTTACATGGGGATTTCGTCCGAAAGAAGAATTAGAGAAATTTCATCCAGAATATATCATTGATACACCTTTGGAAGCATTGAAAATCTTAGAGAAAGAAAATCAGTAAAAATGTGCTTATAAAGAAAGAGATAAGAGGTGAAACGATGACACAGGAAGAAATCGTAATAAAAAAATGTTACACTTGTATTTTTGATATGGAAATGCCATTTGCCAATTTGACAGAACAAGTGATTGGAGATGGGGATGAGCAACAACAGTATATGACACAATTAATTTTAAAAAATTTAAACAGTACTGCTCTTAGAAAATCGGTAATCGATGAAAATTCTGTATTAATGCAATTGTTTCCAGAGAATGAGGAACAGTTTGAGCCATTTGCCAATCAGATTGCAGATGAAATTCATACGTTGATTCAAGAAAAAAGCACGGATATTCCAATGGGAAGCGGTGTATTTTTATGGGCATTTTGCGAAGATCGAGATTATATTTGCTTTTTTAAATTAAACTATCAAAATAAGTTTGTGGATATGATCGATAATAATGGACAGGAAAAATGGGTTTTGAACACAAAAGTAATTCCTACCATTGGACAAAAAATTACAGAGCTTTTCTTTATTGACTTACAAGATCGAACGGTTCAAATATCCAATGCGAAACATTATGTGGAAAATGAAAAAAGCAATTATTTAGCGGAGTTAATTTTACAGTTATCACTGCAACACTCGGAAGAAGAGATGGTAAAGGTATATCAAGAAGCTGTTGTAGATACCATTCAAGAGATTTATGAAGAAGAAGCACCGCAAAAAATTATGGATTACAAAAAAGCGGTGGCAGAAACTGTGACAAAAACAGGAGAACTCAATATCGAAGAAGTGCAAAAAGAGATCTTTGGAGAAGATGAAAAGGCAATTGCTCTTTGTACAGAGAAGATAGAGGAAAAAGCGGTTCCAGTAAAATCCATCGAAGTCAGTGAAAAAATGGAGAAAAAGTTGTTAAAGAAACAAAAAATTGTAACCAATAATGGAATTGAAATTTTAGTTCCGATTGATTATTTAAAGGATGAAAGTATTTTTGAATATCATCAATATGAAGATGGAAGTATTTCGATTTTAATAAAAGATGGTGTGAAAAAATTACTCTAGCTTTGGAGGTACTTATGAAGTTTATGCATATCGGCGATTTACATATTGGAAAGACCGTCAATGAATGTTCCATGCTAGAAGATCAAAAGTATATATTGGGGCAAATGCTTACTATTATGGAGGAGGAACAGGTGGAGACATTACTCATTGCTGGTGATGTCTATGACCGCTCTGTTCCTTCTGCAGAAGCGGTGGAACTATTTGATTGGTTTTTGACAGAAACAACAAAAAAAGAAAGAAAGGTTTGTATCATTTCAGGAAATCACGATTCGGGAGAACGTCTGTCCTTTGGAAAGGAATTGCTAAAAAAACAAGAAGTATATGTGATAGGAAATATCGAGCAGAGTAAAGAGCCAGCAATTTTTCATGATTGTTATGGCTCTCTTTTGGTTTGGTTCCTTCCTTTCTTTCGACCGGCAGAATTAAAAACCATTGGAAAAAACATGGATTTAAGAGATTATAATTCTGCAGTTCAATGCTTATTAGAGGAAATGCAATTAAAAAAAGAGGAAAGGAATTTATTGCTTACCCATCACTTTGTAATCAATGGTGGAGAAGGAGAAACCATTGTTTGTTCCGATTCCGAGCAAAGGATTTCTGTTGGTGGAATTGAACAAGTAAATTATCGTTTGTTTGATGATTTTGATTATGTAGCACTTGGACATTTACATCAGGCACAAAAAGTTGGAAGAGAGTGTGTTAGATATTCAGGTTCTCCGATTAAATATTCCTTTTCAGAAGAATTTCATAAAAAATCGGTCGTTGTCTTTGAAATGAAAGAAAAGGGAGAAGTAGATTGGAAGTTAGTGCCATTAACTCCTTTAAGGGATTTGAGAAGAATTGAAGGAAGGTTAGAAGAACTGTTAAAGGAAGAGGTTGTCTCTTTAGAAAATAAAGAAGATTATTTAGGGGTTGTCTTAACCGATGAGGAGGAAATTTTTGATGCGATTTCTAGGGTGCGAGCCGTCTATCCAAATGTGATGCAGTTGACGTTTAAGAGAGAAAAAAGAAGAGAGCTTTTTATGGAACAGACGGTAGAATCCGTGCAAGAGAAGTCTCCTTTGGAACTTACAAAAGATTTTTTTGGTCGAGTGTTAGGAGAAGAACCCAAAATAGAATATGAAGAGGTCATAGGACAATGGATAGAAGAATTGTTGGAAAAGGAGGCGGATAAAAAATGAGACCATTGTATTTGGAACTATCCGCTTGGGGACCTTATGCGGGGAAAGAAAAAGTTTCTTTTGATAAATTAGAGGAAGAGAATTTATTTTTAATTACTGGGCCTACAGGGGCGGGAAAAACTACAATTTTTGATGGAATTACTTATGCACTGTATGGAGAAGTCAGTGGAATGGTTCGTCTAAAAGATGCGTTACGAAGTGATTTCGCAACAGACGCTCAAGAAACTTATGTAAAGTTAGTTTTTTGCCATAAAGGAAAAGAGTATGAAGTACAGAGAACTCCTCGTTATGAAAGAAAGAAAAAGCGAGGAGAGGGAACAAAACTGCAACCAGAAGAAGTGGCTTTGTGGATAAAAGAAGAAGATAAAGTGATGACTGGTGTCACAAAAGTAAATCAGAAAATAGAAGAGATTTTAAGTCTAAACTATCAACAGTTTAAGCAAATTTCTATGATTGCACAAGGGGAGTTTTTAAAGCTGCTTGTAGCCGATGGAAATGAGCGAACCCAAGTGCTTAGAAATATTTTTAAAACCCATATTTATGAAGAATTACAAAAAAAGGCATCCGAGCAGGCAAGAAAATTAAGTGGTGAGATGAAGGATACCATTTCCCGTATAGAAGAATTATGTGGTGGGCTTTTGGAAGAAACAATACAAGTGCTTGTAAAAGAACGACGCTATCAAGAACTTTTAGAACGGCTAGAAGAACTGCTGTTAGAAGAGAAAAAACAGACCGTACGATTAGAAAAAGAATTAGAAGAAAAGCAACAGTTGTATCAAGTGCTCTGGAGACAGTGGGAGGAGGAAAAAAGAAGAAAACAGTTACAAGAAGAGATAGAAATTTTAAAATTACAAAAAGAACAGATGGAAATGGGATTACAAACGGTTCTTGTAAAGCAAAGGGAGCTTCTTACGAAAACAAAAGAAATAGAAGAAAAACGGCAGATCATTCCAAAGCAAAAAGAATTGTTAGAGACATTGTTAGAGCGAGAAACAATTGTAGCAAAAAAAGAACAATGTTTCTTACAAGTAAAACAAAAAGAAGCCATTGTTTTGGAATACCAAAAAAAGCAAAAGGAGCGAGAAGAAACTTTAAAGAAAGCTCAAAAAGCGTTGTTAGAAGGGGCGAGCCTTGCTACAAAAGAAAAGGAATTAGAGGCTGAGAAAAAAGAGTTAGAAGAGGTCATACAAAAAAGAACGCAGATTTTACAGTTGCAGTTCGAAAAAAAAGAACTTTCAGAAGCGTTACAAGAGAAGGGAAAGCAGTATAAAGAGGCGGAAGAAGCGGCAAAACAGGCAAGACAACGCTATGAACAAGAAGAACAATTTTATCGCCATAATTTTCTTGGAATGGAAGCTTTCTCTTTAAAAGAAGGAGAGCCATGTCCTCTATGTGGCTCCTTATCTCATCCAAAGAAAGCGGTTTTAACAGGAAAACCCCTAAGCGAAACGGAACGAATGCAGTTAAAAAAACGAGCAGAAGAATGTGAAAAAAAGGCTACCGATATTTTTGGAAAAGGGAAAGAAGTACAAGGAAATTATGTGGCAAAGCGAGATTTGCTTGCGCAACAGTTAAAACAGTGGGAAGAGAACTATGAAATTTCTTTTGAACGAGCAGAACCATTTTTAGAAGAAAAAAAACAAGTGTTCCAACAAAAACGGGAAAAATGGCAGCAAGAAGTAAAAGAATATGAATTGCTAAAGCAAGGGATACAACAATTAGAAAAAGAAGAAAAGGAAGAAAAAGAAAAGTTACAAAGTGCTAAAGAAGAGCAACAAGAGTTTTTAAGTGCTTATGAACAATGCAATGGTATGGAACAACAATTGCAAAAAAAACTTGGAGACTGTGTGAGAACGAAACAAGAAATTCAAATAGATTTACAAATAATGATAAAAGAAGTAGAGAATTTTGAACGCTCTTGCCAAGAAATTCAAGAAAAGGTGGAGAAAAATCGAATTGCTGTTTCCCAAAAAGAGGAGCTATTAAACGATAAACAAAGTCAGTTATCAGTAGCGTATGAAGAAGGGAAGATGGAGAAAATCAATAGCTTATTAGAAGAAGAGCAACAAAAGATCAAGCAGATAGAAAAAGAGAAACAAGAGTATTCCATTTCGATTTATACCTATGAAACCACGATAAAACTGTTAAAAGAAAAATATAAAAAATATGAACAATTAACAAAACAATATGGGGTGGTAGCGCGGCTTGACCAATTGTTTAATGGAAATAATGCAGAGCGTTTAAAACTCGAACAATATGTGTTAAGCACTTATTTTGATATGATTTTAAATGCCGCCAATCAAAGGTTTTATAGGATGAGCAATGGGCGCTATGAGCTTTCTAGAGTGGAAAAAGTGTTAGATGGAAGAGGAAAAAATAGTTTAGATATGGAGGTGCTTGATCACTATACAGGAAGAAAGCGTTCTGTAAAAACATTATCGGGGGGAGAATCTTTTAAAGCAGCACTTTCTTTAGCACTTGGTCTTTCGGAAATGATTCAAAATTTTGCTGGCGGAATTGAAGTAGAAGTGTTATTTGTAGATGAGGGGTTTGGATCTCTTGATGAAGAGTCATTAAATCAAGCAATTCAGTGCCTTTTGGAGTTGGCAAATGGAAATCGTTTAATTGGAATTATCTCTCATGTGCCAGAATTAAAAGAAAGAATCAATAAGAAAATTGAAATTATAAAAAAACAAAATGGAAGTCATATTTTAATGGAATAAAAGTGTTGACAATATTCCGAATTAGAGATACAATATCGAATATAATAGGAAAAGATAAAAGAAAACTGAAAATCACAGATGATAACGATCTGTGATTTTTTATCACTTTGATATAAGAAAAATCTATGTTTAATAATAGAAATATATTATATTTGGGAGCGCAAAATAGAAAAAAAGAAGAATGGATGAATGGGAGGAGAGGCCATGATAGAAGAAAACAGTATAATAAAAATTGATGGATTATCAAAACGTTTTAAAACGTCACATGGAGAAGTAACGGCATTAGAAAACATTCATTTAGAAATAAAAAAAGGAGAGATTTTTGGAATCATCGGTCTAAGTGGAGCTGGGAAAAGTACGTTAGTTCGCTGCATTAATTTTTTAGAACCTCCAACAGAAGGGGAAATTTGGTTTGAAGGAAAGGCGCTTTCTGCGTTGTCGAAAAAGGACTTAAGAAAAGTTCGACAATCAATGGGAATGATTTTTCAACAGTTTAATTTAATGGAACAAAGGAGTGTTATAAAAAACATATGTTTTCCATTGGAGTTAGCGAAAGTTCCAAAAGAAGAAGCGATAAAAAGAGCAAGAGAGTTATTGAAAATTGTTGGACTAGAAGAGAGAGAGCATGCCTATCCATCTCAATTGTCTGGTGGACAAAAACAAAGGGTAGCAATTGCTAGAGCGTTGGCGACAAATCCAAAAGTATTATTATGTGATGAAGCGACAAGTGCCCTCGATCCCAATACAACAAAGTCGATTTTAGAATTATTAAAACAAATCAATAAAGAATTGGGGATTACGATTATTATTATTACCCATGAAATGGACGTTATTGAGACGATTTGCAATCGGGTTGCTATTATCGATAAGAGTCAAATTGCAGAAGTTGGCTTCGTAGCAGAGATTTTTTCAGAACCAAAATCTACAATAGGAAGACAATTACTTTTAGGAGATTCTATTCAATATGCATCCGTTGATAATGGAAAAATGTTTCGAATTGCTTTTGACGGACATTCTACATATGAGCCGATTTTATCCAATTTGGTTATGGCGTGTAAAGTTCCTATCAGTGTTGTTCATGCAGAGATTAAAAATATCAATGGGATAGCAACGGGACAGATGGTAATTCAAGTACCAGCTCAAGAAGTGGAAGTGGCGAAAATGGTTCGGCATTTGCGTACAAATCATATTTCATTTGAGGAGGTAGGAAGAGATGTTATTTGATTCAGAAATATGGAATATTATTGCTACTGGAATTTGGGAGTCTATTTATATGGTAGTTGCATCTTCCCTTATCGCTTATTTGATTGGAATTCCGCTAGGAATATTATTAGTCGTATTAGAAAGAGGAGGATTGGTTGCTTATCCGAAAGTACAGTTTGTACTAGGCAGTGTTGTAAATATCATTCGTTCCGTACCATTTTTGATTTTAATTGTTATCGTAACACCAATAACAAGAGGAATTACAGGAACATCCTTAGGCTATAAAGCCATGGTAGTTCCTCTTGCTATTTCAGCAGCGCCTTATGTAGGAAGAGTGGTGGAGTCTTCTTTACGAGAAGTAACCCATGGTGTGATTGAGGCAGCAAAAGCTATGGGGGCCTCCAATTGGCAGATTATATGGAAGGTGATTCTTCCAGAAGCAAAGCCTTCTTTGCTTGTTGGAGCGGCTTTATCGGTAACAACAATTTTAAGCTATTCTGCCATTGCAGGGATTATAGGAGCAGGTGGATTAGGAGCAAATGCTATTAATTATGGGTATTATCGAAATAATACGGTAATGCTTTGGCTCAACGTCATTTTTATTGTTTTATTATTTCAAATATTACAAGAGATTTTTATGAAACTATCAAAAAAAGTAGATAAACGAATGGTATAAGAGAAAAGGAGGGGAAAGAGTGGATAGTTTCTAGAGCCGATAACGTAATAACAGAATGATAAAAAGATAAAAAATAAGAGAGATTATAATAAAAAATAAGGAAAATAGGAAGAGGAGAATCATATGAAAAAGAAAATTTTAACATTAGCATTAACAGCCTTAACACTTGCAACGTTCACAGCATGTGGCGGAACAACAGCAGATAAAGGGGGAACAGCAGAAAAGGAATTAAAAACAATTGTTGTAGGAGCTACGCCATCCCCTCATGCTGAAATTTTAAAACAAGTACAGCCTATATTAAAAGAAGAGGGATATAACTTAGAAATCCAAGAGTATACTGATTATGTACAGCCAAATCTTGCGGTGGAAAACGGAGATCTAGAAGCAAATTATTTTCAGCATATTACCTATTTAGAAGGATTTAATGAAGAAAACAAGACGCATCTTGTGTCTGTAGGAAGTGTGCATTATGAACCATTTGGAATTTATGCAGGGAAAACAAAATCGCTTGATGAATTAAAAGATGGAGCAACCATAGCTGTTCCAAATGATACAACAAATGAAGCAAGAGCGTTATTACTTTTAGAGCAAGAAGGGCTCATTCAGTTAAAAAAAGGAGCTGGATTAAATGCCACAAAAAATGATATTGAAGAAAATACGAAGAATTTAAAAATTATTGAAGCAGAAGCGGCTCAAATCCCTCACTCTTTACAAGATGTGGATATTGCGGTTATTAATGGAAATTATGCATTAGGGGCAGGACTTAACGTAGGAAAAGATGCATTGGCAATTGAAGACAGTGGTTCTGAAAGCGTGCAGGCATATAAAAATGTGCTTGTTGTAAAAGAAGGGAATGAAAATAAGGAAGAAGTAAAAGCGTTGATAAAAGCGTTACAGTCAGAAGAGATTCAAACCTTTATGAAAGAAAACTATGATGGTGCTGTTCTTCCTTTCATCGATTAATAATAATGCTCAGGAACATGGCAAGCGCATAAAATGTGCTTGCCATCCTTATGTATTTCTTGTTATTTCATGAAAATTAAAATTAATAAAAAAATTTAAAAAAGGTATTGACTTTTATCGAAAAAAAGGATATACTAAAAAACGTCTTAAGGACATGGGATCTTAGCTCAGCTGGGAGAGCATCTGCCTTACAAGCAGAGGGTCACAGGTTCGAGCCCTGTAGGTCCCATTTCTTAACTATTTAAATTATTTATGGCGGAATAGCTCAGTTGGCTAGAGCATACGGTTCATACCCGTAGTGTCGAGAGTTCGAATCTCCCTTCCGCTATTTTTTTATGCCCATTTTCCTTGAAAATGAGTTAAAAGAGTTTTAGTTTTCACAATTTAGAGAGACCTCCTTGTTATAACAAGGAGGTTTTTTTTTAATATAGGAAACTGCTGGCGTGTGGCAAAGTGGGTCTTTCTAGAAGTAACTTAAAGTTGATAAGAGTGTGGAAAGCACGCTTTGTTCCGTATCCCTCCTTTACTTTCTACCTTGCATTTCCATATAAAATACGGTATCTTATAACAAGATGGTTTAATTTACGTAAAGACAACGAGCCATGGGAGAGTATTTATGCTCACATATGGCGACTGTCTCTGAACGTGAGAAATTCGCAGCGCTTGTTTCTCAGCGTTTGAATGTTGAAAAACGAAAAAATAAGAATTGTAAATTGTGATAGGATAAGAACGGTAGGAATAAGGAAATAGAAAGAATCGTATTTTAATATAGGAGGTAGAACGATGAGAATAGGAATGGGATATGATGTCCATAAATTAATAGAGGGAAGAGATTGTATCATTGGAGGGGTGAAAATTCCTTATGAGAAGGGGCTTTTAGGTCATTCTGATGCGGATGTATTAATCCATGCTATTATGGATGCTTTGCTTGGTGCGGCAGCTCTTGGCGATATTGGAAAGCTATTTCCAGATACGGATCCAAACTATAAAGGGGCCGATAGCTTAGAACTTCTTTTACAGGTTAGAAAATTATTAGAAGAAAATTTATATTATATTGAAAATATTGATGCTACGATTATTGCACAGCGTCCAAAGTTAGCACCATACAAAGAAGAAATGAGAGAAAATATCGCAAAAGCGTTAAATATTCCAGTTGGAAGAGTAAGCGTAAAGGCAACAACAGAAGAAGGACTTGGATTTACAGGAGAAGGTTTAGGAATTTCTGCACAAGCAATTTGTCTTTTAACAACGGTAGAAAATTATATGTATGATGAAGCTCCAAAAAGCACAGGCTGTGGCGGTTGCTGCGGTGGTTGTCGATAAAAGGAGAGTGTAGAAATGAAACAAGAAGAGAAAGAAAATTCAAAATATGTGTTAGAATCACGGTGGGATAATAAGAAAAAGTGGAAAAAACCAATTGCAACTATGTGGGAAAAGATTTTTGAAGATCCACAATTATTTACAAATTATTATTATGAAGAGATGTATCCAAAAAATCGTGTTTATACGGTTTGGGCAAAAGAAGAAATGCTAAAAAGTCAAAGTATAGAAGAAGAACAACAAGAAATGCTTTGTGGCATGATTCATTTAAATCCTTATGAAATCAAGATACAAGAAGATAAGTTAGAGATTGATTATATTGTCGGTGTGGCTGTTGATAAAGAGTTAAGACGTCAAGGAATTATGAGCCAGATGCTTCAGTCGGTAATGAAACAGATGAGAAAAGAAGGAAAGCCATTTACCTTTCTGATGCCAGCAAAAGAGGCATATTATACACCGTTTGATTTTCGTTTTGTTTATGATCGCTATTTATGTGTGTTAGAAAAAGAGGAAAATGGTAGAGAGGTTGTAGAAGAAGAATTGTATCAATGGATTCCTTATAATGAGATTGAGGGGGAAGTAGAACAATTACTTTCCTTTTGCAAGAAGTTTTGGGAACAATTTCAAATTGCATCGATTCGTACAAAGTCTTACTTTGAACAGCGTGAAAAAGAGTTAGAAGCAGAACATGGCTCTCTTTTTGTGATAAAGAAGAAGAATGAAATCTGTGGATATGGAGCCTATGCTATGGATCAAGATACGATGGTTTTTTACGAACTTGTCACAAAAGAAGATCCAATGAAGGTGATAAAGTCATTGAAGCAATGGAAAACAGGTATGAAAATGAAGTTATATCTGGATTGGTTTCATGAGAAAGAGAATTTTTCTAATATCCAACAAGTGCCATCGATTATGTTCCGTATTTTAGACGTAGAAAAAATGCTTTCGTTTATTAGGAGTGAAGAAGAACAGGAAATCGTATTGGAATTAGATGACTCCTTGTTAGAAGAGAATAGTGGGATTTATCGTTTGAATGTGAATCGAAACTCTTCCAAAGTAGAAAGAATTTTAGAGCCATCAGCTGTGGAAACATTTGATGGAAAACTTACCATAGCAGAGCTAACAGAGATTTTATTTGGATACCCAAAATATAGGGAAACACAAGAATCATGGAAAAGAAATGTATGGATTCCTATGTCTAAAATTTATCTCAGTGAGATTGTATAACATTACTTGAAAAGTTTCTCACTTATTATAAAAAGTTGGAGTTGACAAAAGAGATAAAATTCAATAGACTTATAAGAAGTAAGGAAATGCGAAGATCGGAAAAGTAATATTATTGGAAGTAACAGAGAAGAAATGTCATTGGCTGAAAACATTTTTGATGGAAGATAATAGGAAATGCGTCCGTGAGCAGATCGAGTGAACAAAGAGTAACTTGATACGCTTGTCAGCGTTATAGACATAGAAGGAAGAAGAGAGATCTTCTTTGAAAAAGAGTGGAACCACGGGCAGACTCGTCTCTTTAGAGATGAGCCTGCCTTATCATTTACACAAAGACAATGAGCTATATAGGAGTATTTATGCTCCTATATGGCGTCTGTCTGTGAACGTGAGAAGTTCATAAAGGGTACTTCTCATCGTTTTTAATATATATAATATATAGATAAGTAGGAGGTTTTATTGTGAAGATTTATAACACATTATCTCAAAAAAAAGAAGAATTTGTTCCAATTCATGAAGGAAAGGTTGGTATGTATGTATGTGGACCAACTGTTTACAATTATATTCATATTGGAAATGCACGTCCGATGATTGTTTTTGATACGGTAAGACGTTATTTAGAATATAAAGGTTATGAAGTGAATTACGTTTCTAATTTCACTGATGTGGATGATAAAATTATCAAAAAAGCCAATGAAGAAGGGGTATCTGCATCCGAGATAGCCGAGCGTTATATTTCAGAATGTAAAAAGGATATGGAGGCTTTAAATATTAAGCCTGCTACAATGAATCCAAAGGCTACCGAAGAAATTGATGGTATGATCCAAATGATTCAGACATTAATTGAAAAAGGATATGCTTATGAAGTGGATGGAACGGTATATTTCCGCACTCGTAAATTTGAAGAGTATGGGAAATTATCTAAGAAAAATTTAGATGATTTAACAGCAGGAATCCGAATCGCAGTAGAAGAAGCAAAAGAAGATTCAATGGATTTCGTCCTTTGGAAACCAAAGAAAGAAGGAGAGCCAGCATGGCAGTCTCCATGGGGAGAAGGACGTCCAGGATGGCATATTGAATGTTCTGTTATGTCAAAAAAATACATTGGGGAAGAAATCGATATTCATGCAGGTGGAGAAGATCTTGTGTTTCCGCATCATGAAAATGAAATTGCTCAGAGCGAATGTTGTAATGGTGTTCAATTTGCAAAATATTGGATGCACAATGCATTTTTAAATATCGACAATAAAAAAATGTCAAAATCAGCAGGGAATTTCTTTACTGTGCGAGAGATTGGAGAGAAATATCCATTACAAGTGATTCGTTTCTTTATGTTAAGCGCTCATTATAGAAGTCCATTAAACTTCAGCGATGCATTAGTGGAATCTGCAAAAAATGGATTAGAAAGAATTTTAACTTCTGTGGATCTCGTTCGTGAAAAAGCAGAAAAACTTCCAGAAAGTGCTTTAACAGAAGAAGATAAGAAAAACTTAGAACAAGTAAAAGAGCTTGTGAAAAAATATGAGGCAGCGATGGAAGATGATTTCAATACTGCAGATGCTATTTCTGCTATTTTTGAAATTGTAAAACTTGCGAATATTACAGTGGCTCATGGAAGTAAAGCATATGCTAAGGAATTGCTTGCTACTATGACAAAATTATGTGATATCCTTGGAATTATTACAGAGAAAAAAGAAGAAATTTTAGATAGTGATATTGAAGCATTAATTGAAGAACGTCAAATGGCGAGAAAAGAAAAGAATTTTGCAAGAGCAGATGAAATTCGTGATGAATTATTGGCAAAAGGAATTATACTAGAGGATACAAGAGAAGGTGTAAAATGGAAACGCGCTTAAATAACCCTGTAGAAGGAAAGAAAAAAGAACAACAACAGGGAATCGAAGCCTTATCTGTGATGGAGGAAATGTTAAAGCAACTAGAAGTGAAAAAAGTAGATGCTAAAACCTATTCTCCTCTAGCACTTGCCTATATGGGAGATGCCGTATATGAGATTATTATTCGCACTATGATTGTATCAAGGGCAAATCAGCAAGTGAATAAGTATCATAAAAAAGCGAGTAGTTATGTAAAGGCAGAATCACAGGCGAAGATGATTATAAAGTTAGAGCCTTATTTAACGGAAGAAGAAGAGGCAGTTTATAAGCGAGGAAGAAATGCAAAATCTTATACATCTGCCAAAAATGCGTCCATCATTGATTATCGAATGGCAACTGGTTTTGAAGCCCTTGTTGGATATTTATATTTAAAAAATGATTGGAAACGACTGATGGAGTTATTGCATATTGGATTATTTGAGCAATAATGGCAATCAGAAAAAGTGAAGAGACCAAGAAAGGGTAAAAATATGAGATACGAAGAATACACAATTGAAGGAAGAAATGCAGTATTAGAAGCATTTCGTTCTGGAAAGACAATTGATAAATTATATGTGTTAGATGGCTGTCAAGACGGTCCTGTGAGAACGATTGTGAGAGAGGCGAAAAAACAAGGAAGTTTGCTCCAATTTGTAGCCAAGGAACGTTTGGAACAAATGTCTACAACGGGAAAGCATCAAGGAGTAATTGCACAGGCAGCGGCATATGAATATGCGGATATTGAAGATATGTTCGCATTAGCAGAACAAAAAGGAGAGCCACCATTTTTATTTCTATTAGATGAAATTGAAGATCCTCATAATTTAGGGGCGATTATTCGTACTGCTAATTTAGCGGGAGCTCATGGGGTTATTATCCCAAAACGTCGTGCAGTTGGCTTAACAGCAACAGTTGCAAAGACATCTGCTGGAGCTTTAAATTATACACCAGTAGCAAAGGTAACAAATTTATCAAAAACAATTGAAGAATTAAAGAACAGAGGGCTTTGGTTTGTATGTGCCGATATGGGCGGGGAAGTAATGTATGATACAAACTTAACAGGGCCAATCGGACTTGTCATTGGAAATGAAGGAAGTGGTGTTAGCCGCTTAGTAAAAGAAAAATGCGATTATATTACATCCATTCCAATGAAGGGAGATATCGATTCTTTAAACGCTTCTGTGGCTGCAGGTGTTCTTGCTTATGAAATTGTAAGACAGAGAATGAAAGGATGATAAAAAACACGCTTTGCGTGTTTTTTATTTCAATAAGAAGAAAATGTTAGTAGAACAATTGAGAAAAAGCACAAAAATTGTAGACGCAAAAGAACGATGGAGGGAATATCGTTCTTTTGTAACAAAAATGCTAATGGAAGAAATAGAAATTGGAGATACGGTCCTTATTTTAGGTGCTGGTAGCTGTAGCGATATTGATTTACAGGAATTGCTTCCTTATGTGGAGAAGTTCCTTTTAGTTGATAAAGAACAAGAGGCGCTAGAGGAAGCAATTGCCTATTATCGTATTCCAAAGGAACGAGTCGAAATTATTTCTACAAATGTTTGGGATATTTCAGAAGAATTATTAGAACAAAAACTAGAGAGCAGTTGTGAGATATCAGATTTACTCACCTTTTTACAAGAACAGGCAAAAAAAGCTATGAGTCAGTCATTGCCAGATAAAAAAGTGGATTTTATTGTAAACATCGGGTTATATAGTCAACTGAATGCCACATTAGCAAGTCTTTTTTATTTAAAAAGAGAGCCATATGGTAAGACTGAGAGAAAAATGATGCAAAAAGCTTTTTCATGGTTAAACCAACAAGCAGTAGAAAGGTTAAATCAATGGATGTTTTCTCACTGTAAAAGAGCCATCATTGGATACGAATATGCTGTTTTTGGAACGGATAAAAAAGAGGAAGAAAAGTGTAGACAGTTAGAAATGCTCTTAAAAACAGGACAGATTGAGAATGTATCATTGGCACAAGTAGCAAGAGTAGAAGGTGGGTGGCAAGCAGAAGGCGACTTAGCAAGAAGATATCGGCAAGGGGAGATTTCTTTACTGCGGGACTATTACGCCATATGGAATTTCTTAAAAGAAAAACAATATGTTATGCAATTTTATCGAATTGATTGCTAGGAGAGAAAACCTATTTCCTATTGATTGACAGGAAAGAAAGGGGAAAGAAATGTTTTATAAATGCAAAGGAAAGTTATGCTATTATTTGACGGAGCAAGAAGAAAAGCCGATCGTTTGTCCAGAATGTGGTAGCACAGAGTTTGAAGAAGTGACAGAAGATGACATTACCCCAGGGCAATGGGCAGATATGGGCATTTATTGTCTTGGGCAAAAAGAAAGTTCTGCAGAAGAAGAAAGAATCTTTTACTATTTTAAAAAGTCTGCAGAAGGTGGCGATCCAACAGGGATTTGCAATCTAGCATGGTGTTATGAAAATGGATATGGGACAAAAGTTGATAAAAAACAAGCTCTTTGGCTTATGGAACAAGCGGTAGAGATGGGAAATGTAGTTGCTGCTTGCAATCTTGGATATTCTTATGAAACGGGACAAGGCGTAGAAAAAGATATGGAAAAGGCAGTTGCATTATACGAGAAAGCCTATGAAAAAGAATCGGCAAGAGCGGCTTATTATCTGGGACGATGTTATCTTTATGGCTTCATAAAAGAAGATCATAAAAAGGCGGTTTCTTATTTTATGGAAGCAGCAGAAGTAGGCTATGTACCTGCCATGATTGAATTAGCTCGCTGTTATCGTGCTGGATGGGGGGTAAAACAAAATGATGCAGAAGCCGTGAACCTTTATTATGAGGCTGCCAAAAGAGAAGATCCTTATGCCCAAATCTCGTTAGGAGAGATGTATGAAGATGGCAGAGGATTTGCAAAAGAGTCCCAAGGGATGTTAAACCATTTAGAACGGGCAAGCTATTGGTATCGTAAATCGGCAGAACAAGGATATCCAGAAGGGCAATTGCAGTTAGCAAGGTGCTATGAACATGGAATTGGGGTCCAACAAAGTGATGAACAATCTCTTTATTGGACAGAGGAATCTGCAAAACAAGGATATCCAAGAGCACAAACGGTGTTAGGAATTAAATTTCTCTATGGGGAAGGTGTCGAGGAAGATGAAGAAAAGGCATTTTCATGGTTTCAAAGGTCTGCTATGCAAGGGGAAAAGCGCGCAAAGAGATATTTAGGCATTTGTTATGAAAATGGATATGGTACCGATCAAAACTTAAAGAAGGCAGTGGAATATTATAAAAGCGCAGTTGAAGCTGGAGATATTAATGCGAAGACACTGCTTGGAAATTTATATCGGACGGGAAAAGGGGGACAAGAAGACTTAGAAAAAGCTATAAAATATTATATTTCTGCTGCGGAAGATGGGGATTTTGATGGATTAATTGCCGTTGGGGAGTGTTATGCAAAAGGAATTGGTCTTCCAATTGATTATGAACAGGCAGAACGCTATATTACCATGGCATTAAGCAAAGCAGAAGAGGGCGAAGATATTTCAAAGACAAAACAACTATTAGAATGGGTACAACAGCAAAAAGGAACAAAAGAACCATAAGAAAAGAGACTGGTGTAAAAGTAGAGTGAACCTCTACTTTTATACCGGTCTTTATTTTTGCAAAGAAAATGAGCCATACGACAGCCTTTATATTCACATATGGTTACCGTCTGGGAAGAGAAATTTGAAAAGAGCAATTGGAAAAAGAAATCAAATTTGTAATAAATGACTTTTATGCACAGTATGCTAAAGAAAATCGAATCTCTTAAACGGAGGCACAGAAACGATTGGGCAAGGAGCAAATAGGAAAGTTGAAAGATTATATTTCTAAAGTGAATGAAACGATGGGAACTTATAATTTTGATATTTATGACGGATTTCACTATGAATACCCACAGATTATCCTATCTGATATAGAACAACTGATTTCATATCTTTTTAATGGACAAAATTTCTCAGAACGATTATGGAAACAAAAGAATTACTTACAATCTAAACTAAAAGGAGTACTTACAACTGTTTTAGTATTAGGAGAAGATCCAGCAAGGCTATCAAAAGATTTTGCACAATATTTTAAAGCTAGGGAATGGGAAGGTTATCGACTGCTGCATACAGAAACAAGTTTTGTAATGGAGAAATCCGCGCAATCCTATTACAATGAAAGTGATACGGTGGAAGTGCCAGCAGGTATTACATATAAAGAATGGAAAGAAAAATACTTTGATACTTCCAAAGAAAATATTATTATAAAAGTATTAAAAGAAAACAATATTAAAGGTAAGCCGGTGTTTGATGCACGTCCTATTGATTTGAAAGATTACAAGTTTGATGATATTCATATCAATAAAGAGAGAGAGCATCATGTGGTACGAGAAGAGGCTGAAGGGTTTATGAATAATGCCCTGATAGGATTAAAACGTTGGAATGGACGTTTTATAAATTATTATTCAGAGAATGGAGCAGTTTATATTGATACTCAAAAGAAAGAGATAAGAACAGCCTTTTCAAGTGATGAATACGATGAAAAAATGAATGCTTGGATAAAGAAGGTGAAAGAATTTGAGTAATTTTATGTGCGAAATATTACAAAGAGAAATATCCGATTCAGAATGCTTTGATATATCTATGGTTGCTGAAAGAATGGCTCCAGAAGATACAGTAAGCAAAGAAGTTCGAAGTGTAGAAAACTACAAAGAAATTTGTTTACGGTGTAAAGAGCATAATTATACCTAAGAGATAATACACGCGTTAACCAACTCATTAAACAAAATAGTAAAGAAGAATAAAATAAGATCTAGAGGCTCCTTTTTGTATAGAGCCTCTTATTATAGAAAGGAAGATGTATTATGGCAAAATATAATGTGCATGCAGGTCATTGTCCACAGGATCAAGGAGCCTACGGAGCCGTAGGACTTTTAAAGGAGTCCGTAGAAAACAGAATCGTTAAGGACGAAGTTATTCGATTATTAAAAGCGCAAGGGCATATAGTATATGATTGTACTTGTAATGAGAATACAACACAAGAAGGATGTTTATCTAAGATTGTGAAGAAATGCAAAGAGCACAAAGTTGACCTTGATATTTCCATTCACTTAAATTCGGGACGCAACGATTATCAAGGGGATGGTTCTAGTGGTGGCGTAGAGGTGTGGAATTATAGCAGTAAAACTACGGAAGTTTCGGGACGTATTTGTTCAGAGATTACTAAAGCATTAGGAATCCAAAACAGAGGTACAAAATATGATGAATCATTGTATGTCCTTAAATATACAGAAAGTCCGGCGTTACTAATCGAATGTTGTTTTGTAGACGATAAAGACGACGCCGAGAAGTGGGAGCCGAAAGTATGTGCAAAAGCTATTGTTGAGGGGATATTAAATAAATCTTTAAGCAACACTACTACTTCTAAGCCTATAGAAACTAATAAAGTTCCTTATTTGGTAAAAATTACTGCGAGTACTTTAAACGTTAGAAATGGAGCAGGAACAAAATACAAAGCAAACAAACAAGTTAAGTATGGAGATGTGTATACAATTGTAGAGGAGAAAAACGGATGGGGAAAATTAAAGTCTGGAGCTGATTGGATTCGCTTAGATTATACAAATAAAATATAATAAAAAGAGGCTGCCTAAATGTAAGGTGGCCTCTTAATTCAAAAAATAAAGAAATGATTAAATTTTAAAGAAAAGGGAGATATAATAGAAAACAGGAATGACAGAAATACGATGGTTTAATAAGAACAAGAGTTAAAAAAGAACAG
>CAJMOB010000030.1:0-38015 GCA_905214925.1 uncultured bacterium
TAAAGTATAAAACTATTTCATCATATCCACTATGTATTACACCTAAGTCTCCAGCGATCAATCTTATTAAAAAATATAATAATAAGAAAAATATTAAAGATAGTATCATAACTAAAATGTTTTTTTCATTAGATTCAATTATCCTTTATATATTTTATTGTGTATTATTTGTTTATAATATAAGATATTAGTATAAAATTTTATATACTATTATATATTGGTTATTTAAAGTATACAAAAATTTGTGGTAGATTAGTTAATTCTGTAAACTTAGACTGAATGGAGACAGCTAATGATACAGCTCCAATCCCAGTTAATGTTGTTATGGCACCATTTGAAAATGTTGCCATATAACAAGAATAATTTGTAGAAATAGTATGATAGTCAGGAGCTTCATTCTTAATATATAGATCCATTATATCAGTCAATGTATATTTAGGTACCTCAATCCATGTATATACATAAGAAGCATTAAGATATATGTTTGAGCGGTTCTAGATACTACATCATTTTTTTTGATTTTTTATCAGATCTGATTATATATTACCAAAAAAACACTATATTTAACATATTTTAATAAATATTCTAAATAATTATAAAAAATAAATTAATAAATTAATTTTTTATTAAAATATAGATATAATTTTTGGGTGAAAAGTTATTTTATACAGATTTGTGGGAATTGGTTAAATTGGACAGATCAGATCGAAAAATCATGGAAAATATTAATTCAACAGAAGAAAATGGATAGATTTCTATTTTACCATAGTTGTAGTTGTGCATTGTCAAATTTCCTTTAATTATTTCATTAAGTATTGACAATAAGTATATATATGTTATTTTATAAAAAAATAGATTGATATATCTATGTAGCGATATATCAACATATCATAGTTGATCTTTAACATAGCATAAGATGAACTTTATCAAAATGTAACTATTTCTTGTATAGATGGGAATTGGATGAGGGAAATTCCTCTTAGATGTCCTTACCGCTATACCATAGAAGAAATAAAGATATAAGCTATTTTTATTGTTTACAAACTTATTATACGAGGAGGATTTAATATGAAAATAGAACATATTGCTATGTATGTAAATGATTTGGAAGCCAGTAAGAATTTTTTTGTTAAGTATTTACATGCCGTTCCAAATGATGGATATCATAACACGAAAACTAATTTCCGTTCTTATTTCTTATCTTTTGATGACGGTGCAAGATTGGAGATTATGACAAGACCTGCCATGGAAGATTGTAAAAAAACACTTGCAAGAACAGGTTTTATCCATATTGCATTCAGTGTAGGAAGTAAGAAAAAAGTTGATGAATTAACCGCACAATTAAAAGCAGATGGCTTTGAAGTTATTAGTGGACCTCGCACAACTGGCGATGGATATTATGAGAGTTGTATCATTGGAATCGAAGGAAATCAAATTGAGATAACCATTTAATCCGTGTTCTTTATTACATTACAAAAAACGATGAGAAACTTGAAAATAGGTTCCTCATCGTTTCCTCAAAATAAAATTGTGGAAAAGATTTTGGTTAAAGAGAATTATCACCTTTCTTTTGAATTCGAAATGCCTTTGCCGCCTCTCTACGTCTTTTATCTTGAATAGCAGCATAATGTCTGGACGTCGTATTAATATCTTTATGTCCTAGTGCATCTGCTACGATATAAATATCCCCTGTTTCTTCATAAAGCCGTGTTCCGTATGTACTTCGCAATTTATGAGGAGTGATTGTTTTTCTTGTAATCACTTCTTTACTATAATTTTTTACTAATTCTTCAATAGCATCAACGCTAATTCTCTTTTTTCTTCTCGATAAAAAAAGTGCTTTTTCTTCTGGCATCTGTTCTAACAGAAGTTGGCGTTCTTTTAAATAATCCTCTAACGTTTCTTTTACCTCTTCTCCAAAATAAACATACATTTCATTTCCACCCTTTCGAATCACTCGAATTCTTTCGTTAATAAAATCCACATCATCCATATCGAGTCCTACACATTCCGATACGCGGATACCTGTTCCAAGTAACAGAATGGTAATTGCAATGTCCCGTTTTCGATTCGACTTATAGCGGATATTGGCATTCTTGATATGTTCAATTAGAGCCACAATTTCTTCTTCGTCCAAATGGATAATTTCTTTTTCATGAATCTTTGGCGTGGAAACTTTTAGCATAGGATTTTTCGTAATTAAATCATGTTGATGTAAATAATAAAAGAAGCTTCTTAAAGAAGCAATTTTTCTTGCCACCCCTCGTTCTCCATTTTGATACCATTGTCCAGTAGGAGAGCAGTAGAACTTTAAATATTCTTGGTATTCTTCAATGTCAAAAATTGTTAACTCTTCTAAATACTCTAATGTAACGTCTTTCATTGTGCAATCGACAAATTCTGGCTTGGAGGAAATTAAAAAATAAAAGAACACTTGCAAATCGGATAAATAAGAATATCTTGTGTTATCCGAAGTCAGTGGTTCAATACCACGGGCATACTTTCCAACATAAGGTGGAAGTTCTTTTAAACGCTCTCGGATTTTTAATGTAAAATTGATTTTCTTTTGTTGTTGATAATTAAAACTTCGTTTCATTGTCTTGAAATACTCCTTTAATTGAATTAGTTTACATAAAAAATATATGTAACTATATGTTTGCTTTTTCGCTATATAAAAAATTTTTACTACATAAGCTGTTCGTATGAGATAAAATACGTATTGCTAGAAATAAAAGAAATCGGTAAAACTCCCTCCTTTATTATATCAGAAAATAGGAGAAAAAGCACTAGTGAACCCGGATAAACTGCGGTTTATCCGGGTTGAATTCTTTCCGATGATAAAATGGTTGCTGATTTTTATTCGTAAAATGACATATCTATCCAAAACTCCGTATTTTGCTTTTTAAGAAGAATTAATTTTTATTCAAGTATTTCTATGGAAATTATTTTTTAATGTCTTAAATTCGAAAATACGCGGTCGTTTTTTTGGCTCACATAAAAATTTTTTTCCTGTGATTGACTCATTCCTTGCACACAGCACTTACTATAGTGCTTATTTTTATTTCATAGGAAACACATTGTTACATTAATTTGTAAAAGTGCCATTTCCTATGAAATAAAAAAGCACTACGTGCGAACGATGCGCAGGTCGCAATGGGGAAAATTTTACTTCGTAAACTGCGACCGCGCGGCAAAGTGTACGTTGCTAGAAGTTATCGAAAGTCGCGAAGAGTGTTAGGCGCACACTTTGTTCTGTTATAGGATGACTCGCTTTGCAAAGAATTTCTTATAATAGAAAAAACTCTCCAACGAAATTTATAATTTCCATCAGAGAGTTTTTATTAATCGAGTTTCAAATTCTACTTCTTTCTTTATGGTAACATAGATTTTAAAAAGACATGTCAATCATCTACTTTTCGAAGAGGAACGGCTTTAGCAGCACGACGACGGCTTTTTTCATCTTGCGCCGCGTAATGCTTTTTCGTCGTGTTAACATCTTTATGCCCTAATACATCGGCTACAAGATAAATATCTTCTGTTTCTTGATAAAGTCTTGTACCATAAGTACTTCTCAATTTATGAGGCGTAATCTTTTTTAAACTCGTAATGGTACTCGCATATTTTTTCACTAGATTTTCAACCGAACGAACACCGAGGCGTTTCTGCTGCATAGATAAAAAGAGAGCATCTTCATATCCAGACCGCGGAATGATTCGTTTTCTTTCCTCTAAATAAGCAACTAAAGCATCATGAACTTCATCTCCAAAGTAAATAATTGCCTCCTCACCACCTTTTCGAATAATACGAATTCCATCATTTTCAAGATCCACATCTTTGAGATTTAACCCGACACATTCGGATACACGAATTCCTGTGCCAAGCAATAATGTTAAAAGAGCTAAGTCTCTTGTTTTTGTTTTATCATGATATTTCTTTTGTGACTTTGTCAGCTTATTGCCAGATTCTACTTCATCTAACAATTTCACAATTTCATCTTGCTCCAATCGAATAATCGCTTTCTCATGAAGCTTTGGCATATCAACAATACTAGGAGGATTGTTTTTCAACAATTCTTTTCGATAGAAGTAGCGATAAAAACTTCTAAGAGAAGCGAGTTTTCTAGAAATCCCTCGTTCATTGTTAATATATTCTTTCCCATCTTTCGTGTAATATTTTAAATACTCTAAATATTCTTCAATATCAAGTGGAGAAAGTTCATCCAGCACTTCTAACGGGATGTCTTTCATTTCCAAATGACGAAGAGAAGGGTTATTTTCCAATAAGTATTCAAAAAAGATTCTTAAATCATAGGCATAAGAAATTCTTGTCCTCGAAGAAGTGGTCTGCTCAATCCCTCGAAAAAATTGACTACAAAACCTTGGGAGTTCTTTTAAAAGTTCCCGAAGCCTTGTCTGATTGTCAATGATGACTTGTTTATGATAGTCTTGTTCCATGTTATCACGTCCTAACTTTACAAATTTATGAGTGCTATAAAAAACTTATTTCCTAACAAAAGAGAGTCTAGTAAGGAATGAAATATAAAGTTTACATAAAAAAATTATGTATATTATAGTTGCGTTTACCAATACTGAACTAAAGATAGTTATCCATTTGATCGTAAATTATTAAATAAGCATTAAGAAAGATAGCGAATTGGCCAACCTTCCATTTCTCCATTTAAAATAGCGTGGAACATGCGATCTCTCGCTCCTTTATGATCTTTATTTAGCTGTTTTACAAGATTTTTGGCATATTCTCTTTTGGAGTGTCCATCCATAGGACAAGAACTCTTTACTACTGGTAAATTCATTTTATTACGGAATCCAATAATATCGCTTTCATTGACATAAAGAAGTGGGCGAATTAAAGTCAGATCCATTCGATCTAAATGGGTAACTGGAGAAAACGTATGCCAACGTCCTTCAAATAGCATAGACATTAACATGGTTTCTACTAAATCATCTTTATGGTGAGCATACGCAATTTTATTACATCCAAGTTCTTTTATTTTCTGATTTAAAGCTCCCTTTCTCATCTTTGCACAAAGGGAACAAGGATTTGTTTCTTTTCGATGTCCAAATACAATATCAAAAATCTCTGTATCCACAATCGTATATTCTACATCCAGTTCTTCGCATAATTCTTTTACTTTTGTAAAGTCCATATCTGACATACCAAGATCTACCGTAATTGCCTTTAATGTAAATGGATTTGGATAAAAATTTCTTAAATTGGCCAATGCATATAATAAAGTAAGACTATCTTTACCGCCTGAAATCCCAACGGCAATCACATCATTTGGTTGAATCATTTGAAAGTCATCAATGGCCTTTCTTGTATAACTTAATAATTTTTGTAGTTTCACAAAAAAACCTCCCTATTTTTAAAAAATTTATCATTTTATTTTGAAATAGCACAAAAAGGGCATTAGATAGCTCTAATACCCCGATTTCTATTACTTTTATTCAAACGTTTTAAAAAGAATAGAAAAATTTCTATTATCGAAAACGAAACAAACAGCATATTCGTACTATATTGTATCGCAAGAATCCTATTTTGAATAGAGGAAACAAGATTGTATACTGTATTCTTTATTGTTATTGTATAGCCCGTTGTTTTTATAAATATTAGTTTACATAAAAAATATATGTAATCTTATTACGTTTATACCATTGTTGTTCAAAGCTATGAATGGTATACTATCTTTATAGTTCCTATGGTTCTTTCGATAGGAAAAGAGAAGAATAGGAACCCGATAGAAGATAGTATTACTATAAGACAACGAATCAGAAAGGAAGGCATGTTTTTATGCACAAAAAAGATAAGACAACCATATGGAAAGAATATTTCTCCATTCCTAACTTAATGGGATATTTTCGTTTGCTACTAGCAGGTATTTATTTATTCATCTGTTATTCTGCGAATTCAGAAAAGGATTATTATATTTCCGCTTGTATTATAGGAATCTCCATGCTTACCGATTTCTTCGATGGAAAAATCGCTCGTCATTTTCATATGGTGACAGACTTCGGTAAAATCTTAGATCCCATCGCTGATAAAATTACTCTTGGCGCAGTTGTCATTAGTTTTTTATGGAGATATCCTTTTACTATCTTTGTTGTTCTCGTATTTATAATAAAAGAAGCATTTATGGCTTCTTGTGGACTTTATTTTATGAAAAAAGGCTGGAAGACAGAAGGTGCAACTATTTATGGAAAAATATGTACGGCAACTCTTTATGTTATTAGTTTCTTTTTATTGTTTTTTCCAAATCTCAATACGAAAATCGTCACATTTTTCTTTCTCTTTGAAATAGTTGTTATGATAATAACACTGCTTACTTACATAAAATTTTATTATCGTCTTGCAAAACAACTTTCTTTTAAAACCAAAAAATAACTGAATGTTTTCCATGATTTCTCCGTTCGAATAAAATACAAAAAAATGGAAATAGTAAAAGATAATGATAACGACAATGATACAATAAAAAAATAACGATAATTGGAACGGAGGAATCTATGGAATCCATTTGGACAAAGACCTATTCTTTAGAAAAACAACAGCCCTTACAAGAAAATATAGAAACAGAAATAGCGGTTATTGGGGCTGGTATGGCAGGTATTTTAATCGCCTATCAACTCCAAAAAATAGGAAAAAAAGTAGTAGTCTTAGAGGCAAAACATATTGGTAGTGGACAAACGAAAAATACGACTGCTAAAATCACTTCTCAACATAACTTGATTTATCACCAACTGATAAAGAATAAAGGAGAAGAGAAGGCAAGACAGTATGCTATGGCAAATCAACAAGCCATTAAAGAATATAAACAGATCATACAAGATGAACAGATTTTATGTGATTTTGAAGAAACCAACTCCTATGTATTTTCCGAAAATCTTATTCAATTAGAAGAAGAAGTACAAGCAGCCACAAAGTTAGGATTACCAGCCTCTTTGATAGAAGAAATTCCGCTTCCTTTTCCAACGAAAGGAGCTGTAAAGTTTGAACGACAAGCCCAGTTTCATCCATTAAAGTTTTTACAAGCATTATCAGAACGACTTACTATTTATGAAAATACTTTCGTTCAGCGAGTAGAAGACCATACCCTTGTAACTGCAAGAGGAACGGTAACAGCGAAAAAGATTATTTTTGCTTGCCATTATCCTTTTGTCAACTTCCCAGGAATGTATTTCACAAGAATGCACCAAGAACGATCTTATGTATTAGCCTTAAAAAACGCCTGCCAGATGGATGGAATCTATATTGGGGAATATGAAAATAATACCTATTCTTTTCGAAATTATGGAGATCTTTTACTATTTGGCGGTGAAGGACATCGTACTGGTGAAAATTCCAACGGTGGAAGATATGAATCGTTAAGAAAAAAAGCAAAACAGTTTTATCCGAACAGCTATGAAGTTGCCTATTGGTCAGCCCAAGATTGTATTTCCTCAGATAGTGTCCCTTTTATTGGAAATTATTCGGTAGGAAAACCCGATTGGTATGTGGCAACAGGATTTCAAAAATGGGGTATGACATCTTCTATGGTTTCTTCTTTGTTATTACGGGATATGATTTGCGGAATCGACCATCCATATGCAGAAGTTTTTTCGCCACAACGTTTTTCAACAGAAGATATGACAGGACTCATAAGTGAAGGTGGACAGGCGATGAAAGGATTATCCAAACGATTTTTCCAAGTCCCAAATGATGTTATGAAAGATCTCCCCCTCAATCATGGGGGTATTATTCAATACGAGAATGAAAAAATAGGCGTTTATAAAGATAAAGACAATACTATCTATGCCATCCAACCAAAATGTCCTCACCTTGGTTGTCAACTAGAATGGAATCCTGATGAACTCAGTTGGGATTGTCCTTGTCACGGATCTCGTTTTGATTATAAAGGAGAACAAATAAATGGACCTGCACAGGAGGGAATTGCCCATGAATAATTACTTTTGTGGTTGGTATTTTAAGTGCCAATCCAAGACACAGACACTTGCCATAATTCCTGCCTTTCATCAATCCAATCATCGACAAACCTGTTCCATTCAAGTGATTACGAAAGATCATTCTTTTCATGTTCCTTTTCCCGCCTTTCATTTGTATAAAAATAAAAAGGAACAAGTTTTGAGAATGGATGGAACTATATTTTCGAAGGAAGGAATTATCATTAACATTCATACCGATAAGCTAAAAATGTCTGGTTCTCTTATGTTTCATGACTTTCATCCACTAAAATATGATATTATGGGACCATTTCGCTATGTACCGTTTATGGAATGTCGGCACAGCGTGTTTAGTATGAGACATACGGTAAATGGTATTGTAACGATCAATGGAGAACAATACCAGTTTGACAATGCAGTAGGATATATGGAAGGCGATCGAGGGATTTCTTTTCCTAAAAATTATATATGGACACAGTGTTTTTTCAAAAATCTTTCCATTATGTTATCGGTAGCAGAAATTCCTGTTTCTTTTCTCCCTTTTTGTCAAAAGAAATCGTTTACAGGGCTCATTGGTGTTATCGCTTGGAACGAAAAAGAATATCGCTTTGCCACCTATCTCGGTGCAAAAGTACGAAAAATAGAAGATGGACTGGTGATCATAGAGCAAGGAAATTACCGTCTTAGCGTACAATTGCTAGAGCCAGTATTGCATCCTCTTTATGCACCAAAAAATGGAGAAATGTTTCGAATTATAAAAGAAAACACTTCTTGTCGTGCCAGATATCGCCTAGAAAACAAAGAAAAAACGCTATTTTCTTTTGAAACCGATAGCGCATCTTTTGAATATGAGTATGCAAAATAGAAAGCTCTAATCGGATACTTTTCCATAGAAAAAAATCCCCTTATACGAAAGTGTTGTATAAGGGGATTTGCTATGCTTTGTTCTATTTCGTTTTATGCTTCTTGCATATATTTTGCTTTTAATTCATCAATTTTTGCTTGATATACTTCGTTGCGTTTTTGTTGTACTAACTGATTTTCAATTGTTTCTTTTACTTCTTCAAAAGGAGCAACGGTAGCTTCTGTACGACCTTCTACTTTTACAAGATGATAACCGAACTGTGTTTTTACTGGATCAGAAATGCTACCAACTTCTGCTTCAAATGCAACATCTTCAAATTCTTTTACCATTTGACCGCGTGAAAATTCTCCAAGATCGCCACCTCGTGCATTAGAAGGACAAGTAGAGTATTCTTTTGCAGCATCTTCGAAAGATTTTGTACCATTTTCGATTTCTGCTTTAATGGATGCACACTGTTCTTCAGATTCTACTAAGATATGTTTTGCATGAGCAGTAGCACCTTTTGTAAACTGTTGTTTGTGCTCTTCATAGTATGCTTTTTCTTCTTCCTCTGTTACAGTAACATTTTTAATTGTTTCACGAACAGCGATTTGAGCTAAAATTTCTCTTTCCGCTTCCGCCATAATGCGTTTGTATTCTTCACTTTCGTTTAATTTTTCTTCTTTTCCAAGTTGTTCAAAAAGACGCATAGCAATCATCTGATCGATAAAATGCTGTTTTGCCTGTGGATTTGCTAAATACGCTTTTTGTTCTTGAGGTAAATTTTCTACATATGCATCAAAATCAGCATTTGTAATAGTTTCTCCAGCAATTACTGCGATTGTTTCGTTACTCATTATGTATTTCTCCTTTATCTTCAATAGTGTCCTTTATACTATACAGGAAAATTCTACAAAAGTCTACCTTGGTTTCGTTTTCTTTTCAAAACATTTGTTAATTGTTTAGTATTGAATAGAAAAATCTTTTATGTAAAATTCCTCCTTCATTGGCTATTTGTAGAGAAAGAAGATAGCAGTACAAATGTTACGATACCATTTTTTGTTTTTAGTATATCATATTTCAGGAATTTATAAAAGATTTCTGAATTTAAATGGATAAAACAGAATAAAACAAAAATAAATTTATTATCGGAAATAAATTATAATAACTTCACAAAGAATGGGAAAAATGATAAAATAGAATGGAATCCTATATTTTTCAAAATAAAGAGAGGGCACAATCTTTGGTCTATGGCAAAGGAGGAAGAAAGTATGGAATGGATTTTGTTTCTCGTGGGCATTGTTTTGTTTGGTTTTGCTTTTCGCTTATTTCGCAAAAACAATAAGGATCAACAGTCCTTAAGATTATATGGGATACTTTCCTATATTAGTTTAGCGATAGCGATCATTGGAATGACATTGATAATGAAACCTATTTACATGAGACTACCAGATGATCTTGCAAGTCTCATTCCTTCCGCAATCGGTGTAGCTATCATTATTATAGCATCCCATTTTTTAATAAAGCCTGGATTTGATGAGGAAAAATAAGATTCAATAAAAACAAAAAGACTATTCCATTGGAATAGTCTTTTTGTTTTTATTGTTATTTATTGATTTAAGAAACGTTTTAAAAATTCCTTTGTACGTTCCTGTGTTGGATGATTGAAAATATGATCGGGTGTTCCTTCTTCCGCAATCACACCTTTATTCATAAAGACAACACGAGAAGATACATCTCTTGCAAACTGCATTTCATGAGTAACAACAATCATAGTCAGTCCCATTTTCGCAAGCTGTTGCATAACTTTTAAAACATCTTCCACCATCTCTGGGTCAAGAGCAGAAGTAGGTTCGTCAAATAATAAAACTTCTGGCTCCATACATAGCGCTCTTGCAATGGCAACACGCTGTTTTTGTCCACCGGATAATTGTGTGCTACCTGCTTTTGCGAATTTTTCCATGCCCACTTGTTTTAAATATTTCATAGCGATTTCCGTGGCTTCTGCACGGCTTCTTTTTAGTACTTTCATCTGTCCAATGACACAGTTTTCTAATACCGTTTTATTATTGAACAAATAGAAGTTTTGGAATACCATTCCAACTTTACTACGATGGACATTGACGTTAATTTCGCCTTTTAAAATATCTTGTCCATGATATTTTACACTACCGCTATCTGGCATTTCTAATAGATTCAAACAACGTAAGAAAGTTGACTTTCCGCTTCCACTAGAACCGATAATCGTAACAACTTCTCCTTTAAAAACAGAGAAATCAATATCATGTAATACCTCTAACTTACCAAATGATTTTTTTAAATGTTCAACTTGTATAATCGGTTCCATTTTAAGCATCTCCTTTCTCAATGGCAATTGTTTTTTTACGGCTCATTCTTGCTTCAATATAATTTAAAATTCGAGTTGTTGGGAATGTTAAGCATAAGTAGATTAAAGCAACAACGAAATAGGTTGGTACGAATGCATATAAACTTCCCGCAACACTTTTTGCTTGGTAGAAGAGTTCCGTAACAGCAATGACATTTAACACACTACTATCTTTAATATTAGTAACAAATTCATTTCCAATGGATGGGAACGAATTTTTAATCGCCTGTGGTAGTACGATATAAATCATGGTTTGAATGCTATTCATACCGATACTTCTTGCGGCCTCTGTTTGTCCTTTATCAACAGACTGAATACCAGAACGAACGATTTCTGCCATATAAGCGCCTGTATTAATGGTAATAACGAAAATACCTGCTGCAAACGGACTCCAATGAACGATGTTTTTTAATCCATAATAAATGAAAGCCCCTTGTACCATCATCGGTGTTCCACGGAACACTTCAATATAAATCGTTGTCAATAACCAACCAAGGCGTTTTACTCCTTTAATTGCTAATTTATCTCTATGATCTACTTTAATAGCACGAATCGCTCCAATAATGAGACCAATCAATAATCCAAGAATAGTACCACTAAATGCTAAAACTAAAGTGGAAGAAACCCCTTGAAGAAAGAGTGGACTATAAACGCTAAAAATCTGTTTTGCCGCTACGAATAAATTGTCACTTAAACTCGTAATCGTAGCAGGGATTCGATCAATGGCAGAGTCCATTAATTCTTTTTTATCATCCGAACTTAGTGTATCCAAATAAGCGTTGATTTCATCTCTTAATTCTGTATTTTCTTTGCTAACAGCGATGGATACAGAAGTATCGGTTAAATCTACATCAAATCCTTTACCTTCTTCAAACTCTACATAAGTTAAATCAGGGTTTGTAGCAATAATTCCTGCTGCAACTGGTAACTCAGCAGTTACCGCATCCACTAATTTTGTATTTAACTGCATAACCATGGCAGGATAATCTTCTAATGCAGTAGCATGCTGTACATTTGGGATCTGATCAATAACCGTATCATACAGAGTGTTTAACTGACCCAATACTTTTTTGCCAGAAAAATCATCTAAACTTTTTGCTTTTTCTAAAGCATCCCCTTTTCGAACAATTAATACCATCTGTGATTCATAATACGTATCGGTAAAATCAACACGTTTTCTACGTTCTGCAGTATCTGTCATTCCCGCAATTACGGCATCAATTACACCAGATTGAAGGGCTGGTTCTAATCCATCCCAGCTCATTTTTTTAATGACTAAGTCTTTTCCTAAGTAATCCGCAATGGCTTTTGCAATCGCCACATCATAACCATCGGCAAATCCGCCACCTTCTAATGGTACCGACGTCTTTGTTTCATTCACCTGTGTCCAGTTAAATGGGGCATAATTACACTCCATCCCTACCACAAATGTGTTGTTTTCCAGTGTTTCCGCTTGAACAGGAACCATTGGAACAATCAATGTCAATACAAACAACATCATCGTAATTAATTTTCCGATTCTTTTCATTTTGCTCCTCCTAATAAATAAATAATTAAAAAATTTTTCTAATACAAATAATTTTCTATTACAACGAAAAGAGAAAAGCTGCACATTGTTTGTACGTAGTGCTTTTATTTTTATATTATAGAAAGCAAAGTTTCTTAATAATATAAAAAAGTCGTGCTAAAAACACGACTTTTTACTCGAAGTGTAATAGCTCCTCTTCATTTCTGAAGGAGTGCTGTAAGTATTTCCCACAGCCCCTAGATATCATACCGCCATATCATATCTATCGGCAAAGATTACCTTTCTTATAGTTCTTCGCACGCCTGCTCCCTATAATACTCTGATGCTTTGCAACCTCTATATTATTTGTTCAGTTAGTTAAAGGGTAATATAATTTACACGATTTGTCAATCTTTATAACGTTAAATTTCTTTAACAGAATCCTTATTATTATTTGAATTTTATTTGTTATAATACGAATTTTCTGTCATTTTTATGTGATGCAGAAAATTTTTATAGTAAGAATCCCTTGCACAACCGTATAGAATATAATAAAATGAAGTCTAGAAAGGGAGGGATACTATGGGATTTTTTTCTTTTCATAAACCACAGCAAATCAAGCAACAACAGGCAATTTTTTGCATTCCAAATAAAACAGAAGAAATTCTTTCTATCATTGAAACGACCTTTGAACTAGACCCGCATAAAGATTCAACAAATGTAAGACAGCTCGTTGAAGAAAACCTTGGTATCGCGATTACCTTTACTGCTTGGGGCGTAGAAGAGCAAGAAGAGCTATCCGATACGTTAAAAAACGCTTGGTCTTTCTTTCGACAAGTAAAAACAGACCATATTGAAGTACAAAGAAATGTACTCCATCATTTAAAACGTTGTCAAGGTCTTGTAAAAGTCAATTATTGTTATGAAGCAAAAAATAAGAAAGAACTACAAGAAAAGGAACAAATTGTTTTGAGTCAACTGTTTCATCTAGCCGATGCCCTTTGTGGTCTTGTAACAAAAGATAACCATCATAATGAATATTATTCCTTTTATCGAGGAGACCATTGTCTTTTGGATTCCAATGGGGAGAGTGATTTTACTTCTTATTGGTTTGACGAGCCAGAGCGTTCTGAATGGATGAAAGGGATTAAAATTGAGGCGTTAGAAAGAAGAGAGCATTCTTTAGAACAATTAAAACGCCAAAACATTTACACCCCACTATGGCTATCGGTCATTGATACCGAGTTTGAAGTAACGATGCCATCGGTTCGTGAAATCTGTGGAAGGGCAGGGGCATTACTTGTAGTGGCTCTTTATTCTGAATGTTTATTAGCAGAAGGAATGTCCATAAAAGAAGCCAGTGCTTTTATTGCCAACATTCGAAAAGACTTCCAAGTGGATCAATACCTTTCGTTACGAGAATTCGATTATTTAAATAACAGTGCGCCTACGAAAAAAGAACAGATTCATTTTTCATGGCAATATGAAAACTTACTGATGATGGAATGGGCATTGGGATTTGTTAAGGAACTAGCAGAACCAGACAAAATTTGTCATGTACCTTTTGTTGTTAGAATTATGAATCAATTTTCTTCTCTCACGGATATGATAGAGAAAAGCCAACTGCGGGATACAAAAGAACTGTTAGACTATGCTGATTTTATTTTTCGGTTAAACTGGGCTTGTACCGATGCAAGACTTGATCAGCTTCCTGCACCAAATCATATGCACGCAGAAGTTGTTATGGAACGCCATAAATCCATTTTTTGGATCACTGGTTGTTCCCATGAATCGGATTGGGATTTGGTGGATGTATCAACCTAACCTAACCTATTGGATACAAAAATGGAATATCCATAATACTGTTGTAATGTTTTATTGTGATTTGTGGCCCAAAAGAAGCCATAGGAAAAGAAGATGAGAAAATAGGAAAGAAAATACGAGAAAGGGAACTACTTCATTTATGCAGAAGATAGAAAATAAATTAGAAGAATTAAAAAACACAAAAGAGGAAGAGAATATCTCTAACGATTTTGAATTCGAAGAGGATACATTAGATGATGATGAATTATTGCAAGCCAATGAACCGAGCGTAACTTCCGTTGGAACCCATCATTGTATTGTAACAGAAAACCAAGTAGGAACTCGAATTGATAAATATTTATCCGATCAGTTTTTGGATCAATCTCGTTCTTATTTACAAAAACTTGTAAAAGATGGACAAGTTCTTGTCAATGACAAGGCGATAAAATCCAACTATAAATTGAGAAAAGATGATGTTGTGACACTGACCATTCCAGAACCTGTTTCTCTAGATATTAAAGCAGAGCCACTTCCTCTTGATATTCTCTATGAGGATGAAGATATTTTAATTATTAATAAGCCAAAAGACATGGTTGTTCATCCAAGTGCCGGACATCTAACAGGAACTTTAGTCAATGGAATTATGTATCATTGCAAAGAAAATTTAAGTGGAATTAACGGGGTATTAAGACCAGGGATTGTTCATCGCATTGATAAAGATACAACAGGAGTCCTTGTCGTATGTAAAAATGATATGGCCCATGCTCATATTAGTGAGCAACTAAAAGTTCATTCCATTACGAGAAAATACAACGCTATCGTCTATCATAATTTTACAGAAGACGAAGGAACTGTTGATGCTCCAATCGGACGCCATCCGATTGATCGAAAAAAGATGGCAGTCAATGAAAAAAATGGAAAGCGTGCCGTCACTCATTATCGAGTTTTAGAGCGTTTAAAAGGAAATCGCTTTACTCTTGTGGAATGTCAATTAGAAACAGGTCGTACCCATCAAATTCGTGTTCATATGGCAAAAATTCAACACCCGCTCCTTGGAGATACGACTTATGGCCCTAAAAAACAGCCTTATCAATTACAAGGACAATGTTTACACGCAAGAGTATTGGGATTTATTCATCCAAGAACAGGAAAGTATATGGAATTTGAAGCACCTTTGCCTGATTATTTTCAAAAACTTTTAGAAGAATTACGCTAAATACTATTTTACAGACTAAAAAAACTATATTTTCACCAAAAAACTATACATTTTCTCATTTTTGTTGTATACTAGTAATATAGCTAGATGGAAAGGGGCGAAATGTTATGAAAACAAGTTCTATTATTACAATTGGAAGACAATGCGGAAGTGGTGGAAGAGAAATCGGAAAAAAACTTTCTGAGCATTATGGAATTCCATTTTATGATAAGGAATTACTAAAAGAAGCAGCGAAAAAAAGTGGTTTTTGTGAAGAGGTTTTTGAAAGCTTTGATGAAAAACCAACAAAAAGTTTTCTTTATTCCATTGTTATGGATCCTTATTCTTTTGGATATCATTCTAACAATTTTGATATGCCATTAAATCATCAAGTTTTTTTAGCTGCGTTTGATACCATTAAATCCATTGCAGAAAAAGGTCCTTGTATTTTTGTAGGAAGATGTGCAGATTATGCATTATCAGATTTTAATAATTGTGTGAACTTATTCATTCATGCACCTTTAGATTTCCGCTCAAAGAGAATTGCAGAAGAAAAAGGAATTACCATTGAGCAAGCGTCTGGATTTATTAATAAAAAAGATAAACAGCGCGCAAGTTATTATAATTATTATTCAACTAAAAAATGGGGCGATATGAAGAGCTATGATTTCACCATCGATAGCAGTGCTCTTGGTATTGATAAAACAGTTGAGTTAATTGAAAACTATATTACTTTATTTGAAAAAAAATAAGTTCATCCGTTATGGAATAAATTCTCCTAAAAAAATTAAGAACGTAAATGTTCTTAATTTTTTTTTATGTGGGAAACATAAGTCGAATTGACGCCCTTCACCAACGCGGGAAGTTTGCAAAGTCCACTTCTCATAGTTGAAATATTAGAAATTTTATATATAATGAAAGATAGCAATCATTCCGTCTTAATAGAATAGAAAATAAAATTTTAAAAGGAGTGAAAAAATTCATCTAAAAATGATGATAGTATAAGAAATGAATAATAAAAAAATAAAAAATACTAGAGAGGAGTATTGTTTATTCCATTATGAAAAAATTCCTATTTGTTCTTATTAGTTGTATTTTGATTGCATCGGGTCATTGTTATGTAGAAGCAAAAGAACAGACCATTCGTGTAGGATTTCCCATTCAAAAAGGGTTAACAGAGAAGACCGAAGATGGAAGATACACGGGGTATACTGTGGATTATTTAAATGAAATTGCAAAATATACTGGGTGGAACATTGAGTATGTAGAAGCAGCAGGAAATTTAAATACACAAATTGCAACTCTCATACAGTGGCTACAAGAAGGAAAAATTGATATGTTAGGAACTATGATCTACAATGAGGCTGCAACAGATCGATATGATTATTCTGGTTATAGTTATGGAACCGCTTATACAACTCTTTGTGTAAAAGAGGATGATTATCGTTGGCTAGAGAATGATTACTCCAATTGGAACGAGATACGAATTGGATATACTTCTTCTTTAGAAAAGCGATTTGAATTACTGGATTCTTACGCTAAAATGAATAATTTCACCTATAAAAAAGTTCCCTATGATACAGAACTGGATATTTATAAGGCACTCGATCGAGGAGAGATCGATGCTGTTATTTCGGTAGATATTGGAATGCCAACAGGAATAAAATCAATCGCTAGATTTTCAGCAACGCCTTATTACTTTGCTCTTACAAAAGGAAAATCCAAAATTTTAAATGAGCTAAATAAAACAATGGCAAATTTAAATTCTAGTAATCCATATTTATTATCTTCTTTGTATGAAAAATATTTTTCGAAAAAAAATGAAACATTTATTTTAACAGAAGAACAAAAAGAATATATCAAGAAAAGAAAGAAAATTCGAGTTTTATTAGGGGATAAATCGGTTCCTCTGCAATACTTTGATAGAGATGGAAATCCAAAAGGTGTCATTGTAGACTTTTTTGAATTTCTTTCTTCTACAACTGGTTTAAAATTTGAATTTGTTGCCCCTACAAAAGAAGACAATCGTAAGACATTAATAAAAGATAAAAAAGTGGATTTAGTTGGAGGATTTGCCAGATACTCGGATTTACTCAATAGTGTTTCCTATCGTTTAACATTACCTTATTTGGAAATGAATATGATGCTAGCAGTCCGAAAGGGAGTCGATCAAAAAGATTTAAAAGATAAAAAACTCGGTATTGTTTTTTCAGAAGCGGAATATTTTAATCATTCTAATCAAGTGGAGAAAGACAAAATTACGATTTATAGAGATCCTGAAAAGTGTTTAGAAGCGTTAAATAGGGGAGAAGTGGACTATGCTTATATCAATGAGTATTGTTTTTCTTATTTTATGAAGTCGGAAAATAAATATAGTCTAGTTCAATCAGTTCCTTATATAGAGACTTTTAAAACGGATTATAGCATTGCTATTTTAGATCAGGATGATGAAACTCTAGGAACTATTTTAAATACAGCGATCCACTTTATGGACGAAGACACATTACATAAAATTATTTATAAAAATTCAAGTATATCTAGCTCCTTCACTTTTTATGATTTTCTTGAGGAATATAAGATTCAAATTTTAATGATAGTAATCGTTATTTTACTTGTTGTATTACTCATTGGAATCCAGTTTTATCGCTTAAAAGTTCGAGGATATACGTTATTACAGTTAGAGAGCCGTAAATTTGATCAATTGGCTCGATTATCAGGAGATACTGTTTTCGAATATAATTATAATACGGAGCAATTTCATGTATTTATTCAATATGGAAAACAACAACTGTGTCTAGAAAAATCAACGGTTTTAAAAGAATATTTGGAACAAAGGAAAAATATATCAGCAGAAGATGCTAAAATCATTCAAGATCATATGACCACATATTCTTTAATTTTGGAAATTGGAGATTTACATGGAAAAGAACCGTATGCCATTGGTAAAATGACAGATATTAGTAAATCTATATTAGAAAAGGAACAGTTAATAGAAAAAGCGAAAAGAGATGGAATGACAGGGCTTTACAATGCTAGTACAGCAAAACAAATGGCAATTGATTTTTGGAAAGAAAATACCAACGATATTGTTGCCATTATTGATATTGATTATTTCAAACAAATTAATGATTCCTATGGACACGCAATAGGAGATGCTGTTATTACTAGTATCGCTAATATTTTAACCGAGGTATTTGGTTCTTTCGGTTTTGTCGGACGGATAGGGGGAGATGAATTTATGCTATATGTAAATCAAATTCCACAAGAAGCCGACTTAAAACTCCTCTTTCAAACATTCCAAGAGAAAGTAAAGAAAGAACTAAAGAATCTATGTAAAGTTACATTGAGTATTGGTGTAGCAGATTCTAAAAATTGTAGCTTTTTTCCTGAGCAATTTGATAAAGCGGATAAAGCCCTTTATGAGGCAAAACGAAAAGGGCGTAATTCCATTTGTTATTATATCAATGGTATTTATGAGCTACAAAAGGATTCTATGTCATAAACGAGTCCAATGAAATAGATCGAATATCCGTAGCTATAAGAGCATAGACAAATAATATTGGTTCTGCTTCTTATAGCTATCTTTTTGAACATATGTTCGCACCTCGATGTTTTGAAGACTTTATGCATATTTATTGATTTCTATACTCTTTTCGAAATTAATATCTTATTATATGATTAAAATATATAATTTTTCAGAAAATAATACGAGTAAAAAAGAGAAATATTTTATTTTTTCCAAATCGATGTATCAAAAATACCGAGGTGTAAACATATGTTCTTATTTTTCCATATAAAAAAAGACAAAATTGTTTTTATGGATATCTCCACTTGCATTATGGAAAAAAGAGGTGTAAAATAAATATGACAATTTCAGGGGAGCTTGTAAAACAGGCTGAGAGGAAGGTGTGACCTTCGACCCATAACCTGATTTGGATAATGCCAACGTAGGGAGAATATACGCAGTTCTTTAAGCTAATATACCGATACGTGGTGTATTAGCTTTTTTTATATTGTAGGAAATTCCTAGCAAAACGAGCCATCCTATAACATAAAAAAAGTACTACGGGCAAACGATTACGGGCATTCCTTTGTCAAATATTAAACTATTTGGAGGAAAAATTATGTTTAAAACGGTACTCGAAAATGTAAGAAAAACAACCCCTTTGGTACATAATATTACGAACTATGTAACGGTCAATGATTGTGCCAATATTTTAATTGCCTGCGGTGGAGCGCCAATTATGGCAGATGCAGTAGAAGAGGTAAAAGAGATTACTACCATTTGCACGGCTCTCAATATTAATATCGGCACTTTAAATGAGCGCACAATTCCTGCCATGTTGGAAGCGGGAAAAATTGCTCATTCTTTGCAACATCCGATTGTTTTGGATCCTGTTGGAGCAGGTGCTTCTTCTTATCGGACGGATACTGCGAAAAAATTGATCGAAGAGATTCCGTTTTCCGTTATCCGTGGCAATATTTCTGAAATAAAGGCTTTGACCATTGGTGGCAGAACAAATGGTGTGGACGCCGATGAAAAGGATATGGTAACGGATAATAACATAGATACGATTGTTTCCTTTGCCAAAGAAGTTTCCAAAAAGACAGGTGCAGTGATTGCTATTACTGGTGCTACCGATATTATTGCTGATCGCAATACCGCTTATATCATTTCCAATGGACACCCTATGATGAGCCAAGTTTCTGGTACTGGTTGTATGCTTAGTGCTATGATTGCGGCCTATATCGGTGCTAATCAAAAGAATATAACAGAGGCTTGTGCAGCAGCCGTATGCGCTATGGGATTAGCAGGGGAAATTGCTTATCAACACCTTCAAAAAGAAGAAGGAAATGCAACTTATCGAACTCGTATCATTGACGCCATTTATCATATGAACGGAGATACATTGGAAAAAGGAGGAAATTATGAAATTCGATTCTAATTTATTACTCCTTTATGCAGTTACTGACAGAAGATGGTTAAAGGAAAAGCCATTGTCTTGTGCCATAAAAGAAGCCATCCAAGGAGGTGTTACTTTTGTCCAGTTACGGGAAAAGAAGTTAAGTGACGAGCTGTTTTTAAAAGAGGCGGAAGAAATTAAGAACGTTTGCCATAAGTACAGTGTCCCATTGATTATTAACGATAATGTAGACATAGCTATTCAGGTGGATGCAGATGGCGTTCATGTAGGACAAAGTGATATGGAGGCAGGGTGTGTCCGCGAACAACTCGGAAAAGATAAAATAATCGGTGTTTCTGTCCAAACAGTGAAACAAGCACTCCTTGCCCAAGAACAGGGAGCGGATTATCTTGGTGTAGGCGCTGTATTTCCTACGGGAAGTAAAGAGGATGCAGAAGATGTGGATTACGAGACGTTGTGCGCCATTTGTAACGCTGTAACAGTTCCTGTCGTTGCCATCGGAGGAATCGGGCAAGAGAATGTAGAACGATTAGCAGGAAGTGGTATCGCTGGAGTGGCCGTTATTAGCGCAATTTTTGCCCAAAAAGATATCAAAGAAGCTACGGTTTCATTGAGAAAATCCGTAGAAAACATGGTGAAATCATGATAAAAGGGGCTATTTTTGATGTAGATGGGACTCTTCTTGAATCGATGGAGATCTGGGAAACTGCTGCCTCTTTATATTTAAGGAAACTCGGCATTTGTCCACAAGCAGAACTCGGCCGTATTTTATACGCCATGTCGATGGAAGAAGGAGCGAAGTATCTCATTCAGACGTATCATTTACTATATGATGAAGCAACGATAATCCATGGAATCTATCAAGTGATTGCTAATTTCTATCGATATGAGGTTCGTACCAAAAAAGGAGTGAAAGAATTTCTCTTATCCCTTTCCTCTAAGCAAATACCAATGGTCATTGCAACAAGTGGAAATCGTGAGCTAGTAGAGGTGGCATTAAAGCGATTAGGAATTCGATCTTATTTTCAAGAAATTTTTACTTGTTCTGATTTACAAACTACAAAGGCAGAACCTACTATTTATACAGAAGCAGCAGCATTTTTATCACTCACTCCAAAGGAAACTATGGTATTTGAAGATGCCTTGTTTGCACTTAAAACGGCCTATCTAGCAGGTTTTCCAACGACTCGGGTTTATGATAAATTTAGCATTGGAAAAGCTCATGCGTCTATTGAAATAGAGGATTTTACAGATTTTTTTACATACTGGAAAAAGGTACAAATACTTTTTCCTTAAATAAGAAAGAGGGATAACGATGAAAACAGCATTAACAATCGCTGGCAGTGACTGTAGTGGAGGCGCTGGTATTCAAGCGGATATTAAGACAATGAGTGCCAACGGCGTCTATTCCATGAGTGTAATCACTGCTTTGACGGCACAAAATACGACTGGTGTAACAGATATTATGAATGTAACACCAAACTTTTTAAAAGCACAGATGGACAGTATTTTCACGGATATTGTTCCAGATGCCATCAAAATAGGAATGGTATCTTCTTCTGAATTAATCTATGCCATTGTTGAAAAATTAACAGAGTACAAAGGGAAACAAATCGTAGTCGATCCTGTTATGGTAGCAACCAGTGGTGCAAAACTTATTAGCGATGACGCTATTTATACGTTAAAAGAAAAACTGTTGCCACTTGCTCTTATCCTAACTCCTAATATTCCAGAATCCGAATTATTGACTAGTAAGAAAATAACATCGGAAAAGGACATGGAACTGGCAGCAAAACAGATTTCGGATACTTATGAGTGCGCAGTGCTTTGTAAAGGTGGACATCAAATTAATGATGCCAATGATCTCCTTTACGAAAATGGTACTTTTACATGGTTTTATGGAAAAAGAATTGAAAATCCTAATACCCATGGAACAGGTTGTACCCTTTCTAGTGCCATCGCTTCCAATTTAGCAAAAGGATATGACTTAAAAACTTCTGTAACACGAGCCAAAGAATATATTTCTGGCGCATTGTCCGATATGCTAGATCTTGGGAAGGGTAGTGGTCCTATGAATCATATGTTTGATATCAATAGCTATTTTGCAGAAGAACGAAAAGAGGATGGGACTTACCATGAATGAAAAAAAACGTACCAGTGTCTATGAAAATAGTCTTATTTGGTTTGGAGCTGCCGTTTCCATTGCAGAAATTATAACAGGTACTTATTTTGCCCCTTTAGGATTTCAAAGAGGGATTTTAGCGATTATTATTGGCCATATCATTGGATGTACGATGCTTTTTCTATCTGGAATCATTGGTGCAAAAACTAGAAAAAGTGCTATGGAAACAGTAAAAATTAGTTTTGGAAAAAATGGAAGCTTACTATTTTCTACTTTAAATGTATTACAACTGGTAGGTTGGACGGCGATTATGATCTATGATGGTTCTTTAGCCGCAAATGGCGTATGGAAAATAGGAGAGTGGATATGGTGTCTGATTATTGGGATTTTAATTATTCTATGGATTTTGATCGGCGTAAAAAACTTAGGAAAACTAAATACCATTGCAATGACAGCACTATTTTTATTAACGCTTTTATTATGTTATATTATTTTCTTTCAAAAGGCAGACGGAACATTTTTCAGTGAGGAAACAATAACTTTTGGAGCAGCCGTGGAGTTATCGGTAGCTATGCCACTTTCTTGGCTCCCTTTAATTAGTGATTATACAAGAGAAGCAGAAAAACCAGTAAAAGCAACCTTCGTTAGTGCAGTTACTTATGGAATTACGAGTTGCTGGATGTATGTTATCGGTATGGGATCGACTCTTTTTACTGGAGAATATGAAATCGCTAATATTATGCTAAAAGCAGGGCTAGGAATCGTAGGGTTATTCATTATCATTATGTCAACGGTTACAACAACCTTTCTAGATGCTTATTCTGCTGGAATTTCCAGTGAGTCGATTGTTCCTAAGTGGAACGGCAAATATATAGCAGTTTTTATAACAATACTAGGAACCGTTGGGGCTATGATTTACCCTATGGACAATATTACGGACTTTTTATATTTAATAGGCTCCGTATTTGCTCCTATGATCGCAATTCAAATTGCAGATTTTTTTCTTCTAAAAAAAGATTACAGTAAAAGGGATTTTTCTTTTCTCAATCTTGGAATCTGGTTAATCGGATTTCTTTTCTATCATATTTTAATGAGGATTGATATTATCGTCGGAAATACATTCCTTTGTATGGTAATTACAATAACACTTTGTTTCATTGCTCATTTTATTTCCAAACTTACAAAAAAACGATGAAAAACTTGCAAACAATAAAATATTAAAACTTAAATAGCTTTTGTTCCCTAAAATAGAAGAGAACAGAAGCTATTTTTCTTACGTTATCAAATGGCCATAACTAGCTTTGGTTAATCGCCCGCATGCTAGAAATTTTATCAAGGGTAAACAAGCGAACAAGTTCGCCCTTGACAAAATCTATCGATAAACGACATAATCGGACGCTTATTTAAAAGATACATCTTTAATTCTCAAAGAACCAAATTTTGCATTATAGTCAAAGTGAATCTCTAAATCAGAAAGTTGCTTACAAGCACGAATTTTTTCAAATAATTGTGTATCTTCACACATACATTGAATGGTATCTGTGCCTTGCATAAGTAAAACAACATTGTATTTTTTGTTTGGGTCTTTAACCCCTGAACGGACATCTGTATTTAATAATTGAAATCTACCTGTTAAAACCATAATAGAAGTACCACCTTTCCATAGTTACAACTATTCGCAAAATAAAACTTTAACGAATAGTCATGGGTAAAATAAAGTTTATTAAAAAAACCCAAGCTTTTGCTCGGGTTTTTTCGTTTCAAGTATTGGTTTCATTTTTATAAAAAATAGTTTCTTTATTAATACAAAAATTATCTTTTCCTGTTTTTTTTGCTGTATAAAGGGCTTGATCTGTGCTTTCATATAGATGTTCATAACTCTGAATTTTAGGATTCACATAAGAAGCTCCAATGCTAACCGATAATCCATATTGTTTATAATCGTTTAATTCTTCACGTATTTGAATTAATAAATCATTTAACTTTTCTGAAAGGCTAGAAAAACTGATAGACTGTGGAATAAATACAATAAATTCGTCTCCACCCATTCGGGCAACAATTTCATCGTTTTTCCAAAAGTCTTGTAAACATTTTGCAAATTTTTGAAGAACAAGATCTCCTACTGGATGGCCTAACTGATCATTAATCACCTTAAAATTATCCAAATCAAATAAAAGCATAATTCCTTGTTCTTTATTTGTTTGTAACCATTTTTTTACTCTGCCTTCTAAACAAGCTCGATTTTTTAATTTCGTTAAAGAATCTGTTTCTGATTCGATTTTTATCTCTTCTAGCTCATTTTGTATTCGCTTCTGCTTTTTCACATCATCTGTACGATCGATAATCATTCCATAAAACTCTTCCTCTTCTTTAAATGCCACAATACTTATGTATTTATTTTTCATCGGAATAATTTTTTCTTCTGTAATATCACTTTTTACTAGAGTATCAATATAGTTTTGAAATTGCCTTGGTGTATATCGAATACTATCCCAAACTTCATCTTCTACATTCAAAATTTCTTGCATATTACCAGTGAAAAAATTTTTATTAATTGGATATAAACACTCAAAAACTGCCATGTGATTATCAATTGTCGTAATAATTCTTGTCATTCTCTGTGATTTATATCGGTAACTTTCTAACCATGAATTTAATACTTCCGAAATTTGCTTAAATTCTGTATTATGTGCCGTTTCAAATTTCACATTATAATCACCTGACATAATTTTTTTCGTATTTGATTCAATAAATGAAAGATCTTGAAGCACATATTTGCGAATACAGTGTTTGAATATACCAATCGTAACACCTAATATAATAGCGATGATTGCAAATAACTCCAAAATTTCAATCAATACATTTTTATAAATATCCTTCCAATCTTGGTACACTCCAATAATTTTATCATCTTTCAATTTCGTTTTAATATATTTAAACGAGTCATTAATATTGACTAATTTCCCGTTCTCATAACTTGATAAAGCAAAGAGAAACTCTTCTGTCGTACTAGCTCCTTTAATATTAATCTGCTGGTCGTTATTTTTCGTGATTTCATCAATCTCACCAGTTTCCCGATCCACGAGAAAAACCGCTTGTTCACGAACAGTTGGCATAGATTGAATGACTCTATCAATGGAATTTTCATCCAATATTTTATCCAATACCTCAGCGTTTATTCCAATTTGAAGCACAGAGTAATGCTCAGAATTAGACTTTATTCCAATATAAACCATCTGTTCTTTTCCAAGGATACTTGTTGCATTTTTTTGTATCACATAATTTTGATCTTCCACTCCTTTTATTAAATCCCAAAAAGGTTTTGTCTTTTTAAGAGAAAACAAATTTAATCCAACTGCTTTGGAATCGGTACTTGCAATAATCGTCCCATTTTCATCAATCAATTGAATGGACTCTATTTCCATAATCGTTTTCAGTTGATTTAAGGAGCGAAGTCCTTCTGCTATATCTAAATAATCTAGCATAAAATCAATAGACTCTGCTTTTCTTAAATAATCATCTTCAAATATCTGTATCGCCTCTCTTGTATCTATTTTACTTTGTTCATAAGAAACTTCCACTTGTTTTATGATTTCATCTATCTCCTGTGTTACTCCTTTACTTTCCATCCCATAAACGATGACAGAAAGCACTAAAAATAATACAATGGATAAGAAAAGGAAAATGATTTCAATACGTCTAAATAATATTTTCTCCATAAATACCTCATTATTTTATAACTTGTAGTATGAAAAACTAGAAAATAATATTTCCTATTGTTTTGTAGGGAGTATACCACAATCCATTACGTTTTTCTATAAATATTGTATAAATAATGAATGGAAAAACATATTCTCTTATTGTTTTTTTGCCAATCACCTCAAAATCCTACTGACCATCATAAATTTCTGAAAATACAGGGAATGGAAATTCATCAAAAGAAATAGAAACTCCTTTTTCCAAATAAGAACCATTTAATTCTGTTACCACTTTACCATTGATTGTTGTATCATCTAACCAGAAACAATTTTCTACGATTCGAGAAGATGAAAACAATCCAAATCGATAAATAGACGCTCCTTCCATTTTCCATAAAGCAACATAGCAATCTTTATAGGTGCCAGAATAACTATCATCTTTATAAACAAATCCCGCCGATACACTATTGCTATTTTCTTTAGAACTTGTTATCTCCCCAACTACAAAACTATTTGAAATCGTTCCATTGTTATCAGAAAGCAAAAATCCACTGGCAATTTCATTAGAAGTTATAATTCCATTTACATAGCAAGAATCAACCCTTCCTTGCCAATTATTGGTATGAATAAAACCAGTTGTGTTCTGTTTGCCCGATAAAGTACCAAATAAAGAACAGTTTTTGATCGTTCCCGTATTTACATAAACAAAACCAATAACGGTTTTTCCTTGTAAAGAGACATCTTGATATGCTGTTTTTGATACTGTCTTTGGAAGAATAGTACAAGACTCTAATGTTCCAGTATTTTTATTTACAAAACCATTTGTAACTTCAGAATCAACAATGGAAAGAGATGAAATTTTTACATTGGATATTGTTCCACTTGTTGCATTTACAAATCCATTGGCCATTTCATTACTTTGTAAAGCAAGATCCGTAATAGAAATATCTTTTAGGATCGCTCCATTATTTTCTTGTAAAAATCCATTAACATTTTTTGTTCCATAGAGTTTAATATTTTCCATTACAATATCGAATATATTACCTTCTGCTTTTTTAAGAAATCCATTAACCGTAGTTTCACTGCGTATTTCTATATTTGAAAGGACAATTCCTTCTATTTTTCCACCGTTATTATAATCACTAAATCCATTAACATCTTTCGTACCATGAATTTTAATATCAGTCATAGAAATATCAGAGATTGGTCCTTGTACTGTTTGAATAAAACCATTTACAGTAGATCCGCTGTCTATTTCCATATCCGAAAGAGTAATCTGTTCCATAAAACCCCCATTATTATAATTTATAAATCCATTAATGGAGTCAGAAGATTGTAATAAAATATGTTTCATTGTAATCCCGATTAAATTTCCTTGCTGATTCTCTCCTAATAAACCATTCACAAAAGTATTAGAATGAAGACTTGCATTTTCAATCGTAAGATTTTTAATCGTTCCTCGGTTCAATGAAGCAAATAAATAAGACGTATTGGTAAACTCTATCTCTTTTAATGTCATGTTTTCTATCAAAGCGCCACTCACAATATCTTGAAATAAAGTTGTCTTTAATCCAATAATTTTATAATAACCATCATTCGTTAAATAACTTTTTGAAACATAAGTGGCCCCAAAACTTGGAATGGTAGAAACCCCTTGTTTTTTTCCATTAACTACACGTTCTATGTCTAAATCTAATGTTTGAATAAACTTATTTTTTGCTCCGTCCCATACAACTAAACTGGAATTACTACACATATTAGATAAGTGTCTTGTAGAACGAATAAAATAGGTAGACTCCTTCTCCGGTTCTCCAAGGAACTGAATAGAATCTCCAAACATTGTATTTACACAAAAGCCAACTCTATTTTTAAATTGGCCCCAGATAGGGTTATCCAAAGATACAGGCTCTCCTATCATAATAGTTGGGATACTAGAAGTAAAATATCCATTGTCTTTAAATAAATAAGCATTAAAATCTTTTAATTCTTCTGGAAGATCAATGTTCGTTGCTTTAAATAGTTCCGATACCCGTCCAGCAGAATAACTAATCTTTATACTTAAATTATTAATATCTACGCTTTTATGTACCAGTAATAAATACCCTTCCTCTCTTACATAAGTATCCGCCTGTCGACTCAGTCCATTGACAAGATATTTTCCCTTCTTCTGGGTTCTAAGCTCTGTATACTGACTCCTATCATAAGGATTATCACTTTGCTTTCCTCCGATCCCATGATAATAAAAAGTATCATCCAAAACTCCATTTTTATCTTCCAAATACTCGTAATAAATAAAACCAATATCAAATGGTCCATTTTCCTCTACCGGCTCTTCTGGAAGTTCGGGGTCTTCTGGTGTTGTTGGTTCCGTCGGGGTATCCGGCTCTTCTACAACTTCTTGTTCTATAGGCCAATCGCCATAATGAGTAAATGCAGTTTGTTGTTTTCTATCGCTTGTTTTTGTCACAAAGCGAAATGGGAAAGATTCCTTTTGTAAGGAGGGATCGTAGGCATATGTCTTCGTTTTTTCTCCGTCACTAGAATTATTTTCTAAATCATTGACTAACTGCACAAAGTCTTCATAAGAAAGTCCGAAAACACCTTTTTGGTTGTCATTCTCTTCCTCTTCTGCTTCTTCCTTTTGTTGACCGTTTTTCAGTTGATCTAAAAAATAACACTGTTTCGTATTTAACGTTGCTTCCTTGGCTATCATTCCAAAGAAATTACTTTTAGAGGTTATATTGGTATCAGAATTATGTTCCTTATCTTCTATCACTACTCTATCAAATAATTCCCCTGTTACATAACACCTTTCATATCTTTGTTGCCCTGTTGTTATTTCTCCAACCATTCCACCAATGGTAGTTCCATAAACAGAGGTGGTAGCATAACTGTTTGTAACAGCAATATTCCCTATGCTCTGTCCAAGAAAACCTCCAGCCACTCCGTTTTCTCCAAGGGAGGCCACATTGAGGGTCTCAGAATAAAGACCATCTTTAGTAAATCCCCCTGTATAGCTATTTTGAATCTCACATACCCCATTTTCATCCGTTATTATTTTACCAAGAAATCCTCCGGCCACTCCGTTTTCTGTGGCAATAACAGGCACGGAAGAAAAACAGTCTGAAACGGTTATATTGTTACCTTCTCCAAGAAATCCACCAGCTATTTTTCCAACTACTTGATATTTGTCACCAATGGTGTCTGTTTCTCTATGATAAGCGCCTTGCTCATATTTTTCACTGGCTGTTTTACTAAAGGTTTCATTCGAAGAATCAGAGATTTCGTTTTTGGATTCAGCTAATGATACACTACACTGTTTTACTATACTATTACTTCCTTTTCCGATAAGTCCCCCTGATACTCCACTGCTTTTTACCGTTGTATCAATGACAAAAAGATTTTTTCCAATGACTTTACTGTTTTCTTTTACTTCTCCAATAACGGTACCAGCGTTTCCATTTTCTACGGTACTTTCACTTAGAAAAGAAGAAAATGTTATATTTTGAATCACAAATTCCTGCTGTTTTTCCTCACTACCAATGTTTGCAAATAACCCAACATTTCCATTTTCCACTTCTTTTAGCTTAAAATGACTTAGAGTATAGCCATTTCCTTCATATTGAGTCAAAGATAAATTTTCAATACTATAAAACGCATTTGTTGTTAATTTCTTCTGCTGCAGAACATCTTTGTTATAAGAATAAATGGAGATATCCTCTTCTCCATTGAGTGAAAAATCATTCCAATCTAAATCGCTTACTTGCTCAACTTGTAATGGATTCGTCTCGGTTGGAAAATTGGATACTACAGGACTTATATTTTGTAAATGACGAACATTTGCAATAGACACTTTAGAAACCGTTGTTTCTTCTTTTTGTTCTATATATTTAGCCCCAAAAAGGCTATTCGTATAACCTTGTACTTTGACGGGTGTACATAATACTTGTGCACTAAAACTTTCTGCCTCAATCGTGATATTTTCCCCTGGAATAAAATCAGAAAAAATATCTGTAAAATGTCCCCCTTGTTTCGTAATATCATCAAGGGTTAACGTATAAATAGCAATTCCATCTTTTACTTCTACCTGACACCATGGTTCTAAATTAGAAATTGAAAAGGAATAGGGTTCTAATACTTTTGTTTTCACACTTTTGCTTTCTTCCCCAGTAATCGTAACCGATACTTTTGTATGAGCACTGACTCCATTTATAACACGATTATAATTTTCATCTTTTATGACAACTTTCAACGTATCCTCGTTTTGAATTTCCATCTGAAGAGGAGTTAAAGTACCAGTTGCAATTTCCTCAGCGGTACTTCCACCATAGTAACCAATAATTAAGGTACCACTATTATTTTTATAATTTTTACGAACTTCTTTTCCAGCAGAAGACATTTCTCTGCCTCCTTGCTTATTTAATCCAAAACTCCCCATAACATCTCTTGTGTATTGAAAATGTTCTCCATTTTTTGTATAGAAGACTCCATAAATATTGGCTGTTTTGGCATCATATTCAATGACATAACAGCCATTTTCTCTCACTTCCTCATCAATAGAACCATAAGGTAAAAGAACGCCTAATGCCGTTTGTTCAAAGACCGTTTGATCCCCATCATATACCAAGTAGCGATAATCGTGCTCTACACTTTTAAAATTGCTATTGGTAGGATAATCGGACGGCTGTTTTTCCATACTCTCTCCAAAATAAAAAGAGGATTTTTCATCAAGTAATTGTTCCCATGTTCCAGATGCTTTTGCTACCGTCAATCGATTTTGACTTGCGATAAATAGCTCTTTTGCTGTCTCATCCATTTCTAGTAACGTCAAGCCCCTTTGATAGGGAACAATTGTGATCATACCAATAAACAGCAAAATAGAAAGAATCCCTAAAGTAACTAAAAGTTCGATCAATGTCATACCAGACTGTCCTGTTTTTTTAGACGGTATTCGCTCTCTTATTGTCTTCATAGATTCAACCTCCATTTGTTGCTGAATCATCTACATATTTATTCAAACCTGCTGCTCTTGCCGTATCATTAATCCCTTCAAAAAATGTAATCTCCAACTCCACACGAACTTCTTTTGTCTGGAATAAGTCCGAAGAGTCTGAGGAAATCATAATATTTTTTAAAAGACAACGATACGTAGAATCTTGTAGCGACTGAAGAACTTCTTTTGCCATAGCATACGTTTTTGTCTGAAAAGAAATATGAATATTTCGGCGGATAATACTGTCATCGATGGTTGGATCTTCAAAATCCATCTGATAAGCCGTCGTATGATTTAAAATACTGTTTAATTCTAGCATCTCATTTTGTAAGTTATTGTAATCGGCTATAATCCCTTGATTTTCTTTCTTTTGTTTTTCCATGGATTGTTTCATCTGTTTTATCTTTTTTGCTTTTGCCTGCATAAGCATCCATTCGTCTTCTAATGATTCTTCACTATAGATTTCTAATGTCTGCCTCGTTGTCTTCCAAACAAATTGGTAGTAGAGAACGCCAAATAACAAAAAAATAAATAGCACAATAGCAAGTTTTTTTAAAGGGATCTTTTTTTGTTTCATGAATTGTCCCCTCCCTTCACCATCTGAATTAAAATCTCTGCTACAATGAAACTATCTTTGTTCTCCTCTGTCGTTGTACTAGCATTTGTCACCGTCACATAAGAAGTATGAATATTTTTTTCAAAACTATGTACAATTTCAGAAACTGAAGATAACGTCGTATGATTTAAATGAAGAACGACTTGATTTTCTACAATCGTAATACTATCAATATTTGCTTTTTTACCAACACAAGATTCAATAATCTCTATCATTTCCATGCGATCAAACTGTGCTTGTTCTGACTCATTTAAAAGACTAGTGTCAAACTGTCGATATTGTTCTTTTATCTTATCAAATTCCTTTGTAGAACCTTTTAATTGTTCAATTTTATTTTCAAGCGCTTTATAAGATTCTTTTGCTTCCCTTGCTTGTGTAAATGGAGTAATAATTGCCACTTGAACAAGCAAAATCAAACAAAAGATACCAATCCCACAAAGACAAAGAAAAATCCTAAGGTCCATTTTTGATTTTTCTTCTACGGCTAAATTCATCGTTTTCTTCGTAGGATATTTTGATTTTGAAAAGGTTATCATTATCACTCCTCCTAATTCCATGTAATTCCAACGGCAGCGGGTGCCATTACAAGTGCTAACTGATGCTGTTTTTGATTTGGAAAAAGCTCGGAAAGTTTCTTGATTTTTAACCCAACCGTATCTTGTAAAACGTCCAATAACGGCTCAAGGAACACTCCACCCCCACAACAATATAAATGTTCTAATGTATTGTTGGGATGGTTATATGTAAAGAAGTTGACAACTCGCATCACTTCTAAAGCAATGGTTTCATAAATAGTCATATACTTCTCTTCCGATAAAATCTGTTGATGATTTGGTGTTTTTAAAAATTCCATAAACTCCATATGCACTTGCTCAAAAAGCAATTCTTGTATTTGTTTTAAACCATTCTCAATAGATTTTTCCGTTTCATACTTTCCTTCTGTAAAAATACGTAATTCCACTGTTTCATATCCAATATCTAAAATGGCATAGTCCATTTTTTTCTCCAAAGGATACTCTAACATATGATGGAAAACAATATTTTGATAAGCACAAGATGGAGGAGCGGCAATTTTTAACTTTAAACCACTTACCTTTAACATTTTTCGATATTGTTCTATCGTTTCTTTTGCAACGGCTGCTGCCATCAGATCCATATAGGGAACATTTTGTGTCTCATCTTCTTTTTCTAATAATTCCATTAACGCATAATCATAAATATAATCTTCTTTTTGCTCAGAAATAAAATCACGGAATTCATAAGGAAGATTAACTTTTAATTGATCTACAGTCATGTAAGGTAACATTAAACGTCTTATGTAAGTGACATTTTCTGGAAGCACAAAAGCAACATTTTTACATGAGATTTTATGTTTCTTTAACATTTGCTTTAAAAACTTTGCCATACCATCCCAGTTTACAACATAACCTTCCTTTATGAAATCTTTTGGAAAAACTTCAATAAAAAAACCTTCCACCTGTCCTTTTGTACACAATACAATTTTAATTGCGGAATTTCCAATTTCAATTCCTAAATATGTTTTTGACATATACTTTTCCTTTCTAACATTCTATCGATGAATCACTTCTTATTTTTTCTCCTTCTATATCTGTTCTACATCACAAGAGACCCTAAAAAACTCCAATAAAAACTTAAAATTTCTTTTCCAAAAAGAACTACAATCCAAGCGGATATGGAGATGGCTGGTGCAAATGGAATTCTCTCTTTTTTTAAGAAAAGGACAAATAAAATGCCCATGATACAGGAAATGATAAGATGGAGCATTCCAAGTTCCATTCCGAAATAAAATCCTAATAAACAAAAAAGTTTCACATCGCCACCGCCAATGCTTTCCCTTTGTAGTTTATGATCTAGAAATAAGGAGAGAAATAAAATTCCACCACCAATAAAAAAAGCTCCAGACAATCCTAATACTCCCTCTTCTATGATAGAGTCTTTTGTAAAAGGCAAAGTAACAAACCACCATAGAATCCCTATGACTAAAAATCTATTTGGGATCTGATAGGAAATACTATCGATAAGAGATATAGCAAAAAGAATACAAGCAAGCCCTAAATAACGAACCGTTGAAAAACAAAGCCCATCTTTTCCTATCACGCTAAAGAAAATAATCGATAATACGAACGCGGAGCATTTTCTATTCCATAAGTTCTTCTGCATCGGTTTTCCTCTATTTCTATTGCTGAACCATTTCAAACAAGAGAAATGAATGAGAAAACCAATAGCACTTCCCAATATAGCAATGACAATCCAAATCCCCCTTGAATCTTTTATCATATGCTCTATCACTATTTTTCTTTTTCCTTTCTTAATACACACTCTCTTTTCTTTGAATCTTTCCAAACGTCCTGTTCTTTTTGAAACAGAATGTTTGGAAAAATCCAAAGATGGATTTTTCATAAAAAAAGATCGCAACCCAACGATCTTTTTTTGTATACTTTATAAACTAACCAACTACTCCCATGAGATTTCCATCTTACTATCTGTAATCACAATTTTTATTACCTTATCTTTATTACTAGATGTCTGTCCATATCCTGTAATATTAGTTTTATTATCAGGTTGTAGAATTCCATTATCAGCATCATAGTAATAAGTTCCAGAAGTGATTCCTTCCATAATTTCAGAAGATATAAGCGCTTTTGCAGCGCGTTCATTGGATTTATCTGTGGACTCCTTTGCCTCATTTAATCTTGATGTAAAGATTGGAATTGAAATTGCAACCAAAATGGCAAGAATGGCAATAACAACCAATAACTCCGCTAATGTAAATCCTTTCTCATTATGTATTTTCTTCTTTAATATACTTCCTAACATTCTTTCTTCCTTTCTTCTCTCTATTTATATATATAAAAAAGAATATGGGTTAGTATCCTTTTTCTACTAGATCCTATTTTTATATGACGGATAAAACGAATTTCTCATCGTTTTCTATCACATAAAAATACTGTACGCAAACGATATACCATTGGCAAGCCACTATTAAATCAAAGAGTACATCATAAACATTGGCAGATAAATGGATAAGACAATAAATCCTGCAAATAAAGCCATAAAGATTAAAATGGCTGGCTCTAGCCTTTGAATGGCTTTTGTCGTTGCATATTGTGCCTCATTGTCAAAATATGCGCCAATGCTTGCGAAAGTGCCTTCTAATTCACCTGTTTCTTCTCCAATGGCACACATTTCACTTAAAGTATCTGGAAAATGCTTGTTTTTTTTCATACATTCACTTAAAGGATTTCCGCTTTCGACTTCCTTTATCATGCTAAGAACTTCTTTTCCCATTATGTAGTTATCAAGCACTTTCCCCGTTACTTCAAGAGCACGACTAATACTAAGACCTGCTGCCAGTAATGCTGACATGGTGTTAGCAAATTGACTTGCCGTATTTAAAATTTCAATTTTCCCCAACACGGGAAGCTTTAATCGGAAATTACTCCACTGTCGTTTTCCTTTTTCCATATGACAGTAACTAACGAGTCCTATGATCAAAACAAGCAATATCAATCCAATCCAAAGGAAATTATTTTCAAAAAATTTCGAACTTCGGATCATAATTTTTGTAATCAATGGTAATTCTCCATCCAGATCATGAAAAGTCCTTGTAAGTGTTGGAACGACTTTTACCATAACAACCATTAAAACAACAACCGCTACCGCTAAGACAAAAATAGGATAGGACAATGCTTGTTTTACTTTCTGTTTCGTTTTAAATGATTTTTCATAATAAGACTGAAGAGTTTCAAAGGAACGTTCGAGTGTTCCAGATTCTTCCCCTGCTCTTATGGTTTCAATAAATGTTTTTGGAAGATTTTTGCAATTTTTTTCAAAACTATCTGCAACACTATTGCCCCTTGAAACATCTTCTGCTGATTGTTCTAACATCTTTTTTAATTTTTTATCTTTGTTCTGCTTTGCAGCAAAAGAGATGCAAGCATCAATTGGAATTCCGGAACGAAGAATCGTAGAAAACTGGGAACACATAATCGAAAGCTCTTTATAATTGATTGCAGTTTTCCCAATTTCTTTTGACAAAATCCCCTCTTTTTGTTTCATCGGCCGAATTTCCAAAAGGATTGGATAGTTTTCTTTAATCTGTAATACGGCCGTATATTCATCGGTAGCTTCAATCACTCCCGAAGCCTTTTTCCCATTTAATGCCAATGCTTTGTACTGATAACGTATCATTTTTTTCACTTTCCTTTATTAATCTACAATGCTAATTGTCCTACAAAGCTCTTCAATGCTTGTAATACCAGAAGATGCTAATTCTAATCCACTTCGCATCATCGGAATAAAGCCAGAATCGGCGATTGCTTGACGCAGTTCTATTTTTGGTCTTTCATCGGTAATACAATCTCGAATTCTTTGATTTAACGTTAAAATTTCAAATACTCCAATTCTTCCATAATAGCCACTGTCAAAACACATATGACACCCTTTTCCTTTATAAAAGATTCGAGTATCGCTTTTTGATAAACCAACAAGATCTCTTTGTTGAGCGGATACCACTTGAGGAGCTCGACAGCTTCCACAAATTTTTCGGACTAAGCGTTGAGAAATAATACCGCGAACCCCACCAGCAATTAAATACGGCTCTACTCCCATATCTCGAAGGCGGTCGATGGCAGATATAGCGTCTTCTGTATGAATGGTAGAAATGACTAAATGCCCTGTCATAGCTGCTCTCATAGCAATTTCTGCCGTTTCTCCATCACGAATTTCTCCCACACCGATAATATCGGGATCTTGACGCAAAATTGCTCGAAGCGCATTTGCAAATGTCATTCCAGTTTTTTCATTAATTTGAACTTGGGTGACGCCTTCGATTTGATATTCTACTGGATCTTCTATCATAATTAAATTGACGGACTCTGACTTTAATTCACGGATCATAGTATACATAGTAGAAGATTTTCCACTTCCTGTTGGACCTACGATTAAAATTACACCACTATTATTTGTCAATAATCGTTCAAACTTTTCTGTATTTTCTTTTGTTTGCGTCAGTCCAATCCCTTCTCTCGTCAACATTTCTTGATTTTTTAATAATAAACGGATAACGATTTTTTCTCCAAAAATGGTCGGAAGGGTAGAAAGACGAAGATCGATTTCCTCTCCTTTTATTCGCATGGCCGTTCGGCCATCTTGAGGGATTCTTCGTTCCGCAATATCCATATGCCCCATCACTTTAAGACGGGCGACGACAGTTTGTTGTAATTCTTTTGGAATAGTCAAAATTTTCATCAGTCTTCCATCCACACGAATCCGAACAGCAATTTCTTCTTGTCCTGGCTCAATATGAATATCACTTGCTCGCTCGGTGACCGCACGTTCAATAATGGATTTTACAAGGCGCACAGCAGGTGCACTTCCTCGCTCCTCTGTTTCTATTTCTTTTGGAACTCCACTATCTACAAATCCACCTTCTTGACGCATTTGGGTCATGGCTTTTATTGCACCTTCATTTTCATATAAAATATTATAGGCGCGGTTAATCCCTGCTGTTGTTGTAATCATTGGAATGATCTTTTTTCTTGTAGCAACTTTTGCCGATTCCACAGCCATAAAATTTAGCGGATCTTCCATAGCTAAATATAAAATATCTTTTTCTATACGAACAGGAATAATCCCCTGTTTTTGTGCAATATTCTTTGGAAGAACATTTACCATTTCTGGATCGATGGTTACTTTTGTTAAATCAATAAAATCAATTCCAAGTTGCACACGAAGCATTTCAATTAATTGTGCTTCGGTAATAAATCCGTTATCAATCAAAACAGTTCCTAGACGTTTTCCAGATCCTTTTTGAAGTTGTAATGCTTCTGCTAATTGCTCTTCGGTAATCAGCTTTACATCGACTAACATCTCTCCTAGACGCTTATATTTCATTTTATCCCTTCTTTACATTTATGGTTCATTTAACGGACGAATACTGATTTCTTGCTCC
>CAJMOB010000031.1:0-36627 GCA_905214925.1 uncultured bacterium
TTCCTCCGGTCTACATTGCGTTCGGTATTGACGCAGAATGTTCTTCCGGGGGTCAAGATGCTACAGGAAAAGCTCATGAGATGGCACTTGCTTATGCATTGGCCATTGGCGGTGCAAGAGCAGGTGTTCTTCAAACAACATTTAGAGAAGAGACAGAAACAGACCTTTTTGGAGAACAGGCTGTTCTCTGTGGTGGTGTAACTGCATTAATGAAAGCTGGTTTTGAAACATTAGTAGAAGCTGGATATGAACCAGAAAGTGCTTATTTTGAATGTATTCATGAGATGAAATTAATCGTAGATTTAATTTACGAAAGCGGTTTTAAAGGCATGAGATATTCTATTTCCAATACAGCAGAATTTGGTGACTATATTACAGGGCCAAAAATTGTGACAGAGGAAACAAAGAAAGCGATGAAACAGATCTTATCTGATATTCAAGATGGAACATTTGCGAAAAACTGGTTATTAGAAAACCAAGTAAATTGCCCACACTTCTTAGCAATGAGAAGAAGAGAAGCAAGTCATCAGTTAGAACAAACAGGTGAAGAACTTCGTAAATTATACAGCTGGAATGATAGCAGTAAATTGATTGAAAACTAAAACAAAACATTTTATGGTTTCCCGACAGAAACTGGAGACTTGTTCTCCTAAAATGTGAAAACAAAACTCAAAAACATCTACAGTAATTGATTAGGAGATACCTTTTAAAGTATCGTTTGTATCATTTTGCTGTAGATGTTTTTTGCTATTTTATGGTATAATAAATATAAAGGAATAAAGTCTATGGATTGTAAGAGGTAAATGAGGATGATAGAAAAAATAGATGGAAGAGAGATGAGGAGAAACAGTGGAATATAGGGTAAATCCAAAAAATAATGATAAGTTGTCACTGCTTGGATTTGGATGCTTACGCTTTCAAAAGAAGCAAGGAACTATTGTAATGGAAGAAGCAAATCGACAGATTATGAATGCCATCGAGCATGGTGTCAATTATTTTGATACTGCTTATGTATATGGGGGAAGTGAGGAAGCATTAGGGCAAGTTCTTTTTCAAAATCAATGCCGTGAAAAAGTATATATTGCGACAAAGCTTCCTCATTATTTTATTAAGAAACAAGAAGATATGGAACGTTACTTTAGGGAGCAATGTAAGAGATTAAAAACAGATTATATTGACTATTATTTGATTCATATGCTTCCAGATAGAGGAACGTTTGAACGACTTTTAAATCTAGGGGTGTTTGATTGGCTAGAAGAAAAGAAAGAGAAAGGAATCATACACAATATTGGGTTTTCCTATCATGGGAATACAAGTTCTTTTCAAGAACTGTTAGATTTGTATTCATGGGATTTTTGCCAGATTCAATACAATTATATGGATGAGCATAGTCAGGCAGGACGAGCAGGATTAAAGAAGGCAAATAAAATGGGAATTCCTGTTATTATTATGGAACCATTAAGAGGCGGAAGACTTGTGACAGGGTTGCCCAAAGAGGCATTAAAAGAAATGGAGAAAGTTTCAAAAAATCGGACGCCTGCGGAATGGGGACTTCGTTGGCTCTTTGATCAAGAAGAAGTTACCGTTGTCTTATCAGGGATGAATACAAATGAAATGGTAGAAGAAAATATAAGAATTGCATCTAAGGCAGGGATTCATTGTGTCACAGAAGAGGAAAGAGAAGTCTATCGCAAGGTAAAAGAGATTTTAAATGAAAAAGTAAAGGTACCATGTACGGGATGTGGTTATTGTATGCCGTGTCCGAAGGGAGTTGATATTCCAGGGGCGTTTCGATGCTATAATGTTCGCTATACCGATGGACTCGTAAAAGCGGAAAAAGAATATATTATGTGCACGACTATGCGTTCAAAAAGAAGCAATGCATCCCTTTGTGTTTCCTGCGGAAAATGTGAACAGCATTGTCCACAAGAAATTGCGATTCGTAAGGAATTAAAAAATGTAAAGCGTACCCTAGAATCACCAATTTATAAGGTAATATCTGGAGTCATTGGAAGGCTAAGGCGCTTTTAAATTTAAGATTAGAAAAAATAGAAAATTCCTAGGGGAAGGGAAGAGAGAATTTTCCAAAGAAAAAGAGGCTGGAATTATTGTTAGGAGAAAGGAAGGGGAACTATGAATTTTATTTTTATATCACCACAGTTTCCAGAAAATTATCAATATTTTTGCCAGGCATTAAAGAAAAATCGTGTGAATGTGTTAGGCGTTGGGGATACGCCTTATGATGAGCTGAGTCCGCTATTAAAGGAGAGTTTGACCGAATATTATCGGGTATCCCAGTTGGAAAATTATGATGAAGTATTGCGAGCGGTTGGTTTTTTCACATTTAAATATGGAAAGATCGATTGGATTGAAAGCAATAATGAATATTGGCTAGAGCAAGATGCAAGACTTCGAACAGATTTTCATGTGACGACGGGCTTTCAAGAAGAGGAAATGGAATTTGTAAAAAGAAAATCCAAAATGAAAGAATGTTATAAAAATGCGGGTGTTCCTGTAGCACCATACCATTTAGTGACGACATTAGAAGAAGGAAAAAAGTTTATTAAACAAGTTGGATATCCCGTTATTATAAAGCCAGATAATGGAGTCGGGGCTAACGATACGAGCAAAATTGAAGGAGAAGAAATGCTTCTTGCCTTTTATCAAGAACAAGAAAAGAAAAAAGAAAATTATTATATTATGGAGCCATTTGTGGATGGAGAGATCTGTTCTTATGATGCGATTATTAATCAAGAGGGAGAGCCATTATTAGAAACAGGAAATATTACTCCAATTTCGATTATGGATATGGTAAATGAGCAAGGCGATGTTTATTTTTATATCGTTCCTCAATTGGCAGATGATATCAAAGAAGCAGGGAGAAACTGTGTTAAGGCATTTGGTGTCAAAGGACGGTTTGTGCATTTTGAGTTCTTTCGCTTAAAAAGAGATCAAGAAGGAATCGGAAGAAAAGGACAGCTCATTGGATTAGAAGTCAATATGCGACCTTCTGGTGGGTATACCCCTGATATGATTAATTTTTCTTTGGATACGGATGTATATCAATGCTGGGCAGATATGATAGCGTTTCATGAGTTACGGACGGGGCAGAGTGAAAACCATTATTATTCTGTTTATGTTGGACGACGTTTTAAAAAGGAATACATACATAATGATAAAGACATATGGGGAAAGTACGATGCCGATATTAAAATGGCAAGAGAACTTCCAGAAGTGATCGCCCATGGAATGGGAGATTATATGTGTATTGCTCGTTTTAAAACAAAAGAAGAGATGGAAGAGTTCGTTCAGTTTGTATTAGAAAAGCCAATAAGCAAGAAGGGGAAACGTTCCGAAAAAAAGGAGAAATTGAAAGGAGGAAAGAAACCAAGACAAATGAATAAAACAGAAGAAGCAACATAACATCAAAGAAGAAAGGAATGGGTAGGGAGTATGGAGATTCGGTATTATAAAGAATATAGCAAACAGTTGCAAAGGGATATGGAATTTAAAGTATATGGGCATGGGGGAAAACCTTGCCTTATTCTTCCCTCTCAAGATGGAAGGTTTTATGATTTTGAAAATTTTCACATGGTGGAGGCTTGTCGGGCCTTTATTGAAAATGGACAATTGCAATTATTTTGTGTGGATACCATTGATAGGGAAACCATATCTGCTTTTGATAGACCGATAAAAGAGCGAATGGAGCAACAGGAACGATGGTTTTGGTATTTAATAGAAGAGTTCTATCCAAGAATGATGGAAATTAATACGAGTGCTCAAGGGGAAGATAAGAGAAAAATGCCTATAGTCGCAGGTTGTAGCATGGGAGCTTACCATGCTGCTAATGTATTTTTTAGAAGACCCGATCTCTTTGATACCGTAATTAGCATGAGTGGATTTTATCATCTGAAATTAATCGTAGGAGATTACATGGATTCTCTTGTTTATTTAAATTCTCCTTACGATAGTATTGCTCATTTGCCAAAAGAACATCCCTATCGGGAACTTTATGCTCGTTCTACCATTATTCTTTGTGTTGGACAAGGGGCATGGGAAGAAGAGTTGTTAGAAGAAATGAGAAAATTTGATGTGTTATTAAAACAGCAAGGAATTTTGGCGTGGGTTGATTATTGGGGATATGATGTGTCACATGATTGGTGGTGGTGGAGAAAACAATGGACTTATTTTTTGTCGAAAGTTTTATAAAAAAGTGGAGTATTGGAAACCATTTGGAAGAAAAAGAGATTGTCATTTTAGTAAAAATAGCGTTAAAATAAATTGTTTAGATAAAAGAGAAAAGGGATAAGCCAAAATTAGTAACCGTATAAAACTTGGGAAAATAATAAAGTCAATATAGGGAAGAGAAGCCTATATAAGACGGAATTATAGATACCAAGTAGCTAATCAGATAATGGAAGTCAGCCATTAAGAGATGTTATAAAAACACCAAATAGAAAGGGGATGATGAAAAATAGAATAAACTGTTAGCCAGAACAATATAATCAGGAAAAGCTTTCATTATCAAAAATAGATTGTCGATGTGGTGGATAAGAATCGATAGGAATATCAATAGAATACATTGATTAATTCATCAAAAGATAGATTCGCGTTTTATAAGATTTTGGCAAAGGATTAGGAAAGGGAGAAACATGAAAAGAAAAAATAATATTACAAAAGGGTATGTATGGTTATTGACGATATTAATTGTAATTATTATCATTTCTAGTTTTGCCGTCTATGACTTTAATGAACAAGCGTACAAATTAACATTACAAAAACAAGAAGAATCGATGGATGATATCTCTGAATTTATTACAAGAAACTATCGAAGAAAGATCAACGATATGTTTGATGTCTTAAGTAGTGTAGCTGTTATGATGGGAAGAGAGATACAACGAGATCAAAATGAGAAAACAATGATAGAGGAGTTAAAGCAGCTACAATCGCAAAATCAATTTCTTCGTATGGGGTATGTATATGCAGATGGTATTGCATATACAACAGATGGAGTAAAACGAGATTTGAGTAATAGACAGTTTTTTAAGACTTCCATAAAAGGAGAGCGATATCTTTCGAACATTGTCAATATAGAATTGGGAGAAGGAAAGCATTTATTATTTTCTGTACCGATTGAAAAAGAGGAAGAAGTAATTGGAGTTTTATATGGCTGGTATGATCAAACTCAATTTATAGAAGAAATGGATTTTGCCAAAGATAGTTCTTTTTATTTTTTAGTGGTAGATTCTAATGGAAATTTTGTAAGTAAATCACAAAATGAAAATGTGATGGCCAAAGATGAAACTAATTTTTGGGAAGCGTTACAAAATAATAATTATGTGGATCATATCGAAGTAGAAAAAGTCAAGTCTGATATGAAAAATGGCGAAAGGGGAAGCTTTCAATTCAAAAATAAAGAAAACATCCGCTATATCAATTATGAACGATTGGGAAGAAATGGTTGGTATATTATTTCAATTTTAGTGGATGTAGATGCGACAAGTTCTACTAAATTATTTTATAGCTTAGCACTAGAATTATTGGTAAAAATTATATTTGGTTTTTTTGTGTTAGGAATCTATTTATACGTTTATCAAGGATATTCTAGTAGAGTTATTCGAAATAAAAATGAGCAGTTAGAGATGCAAAATCATATTTTAAATTTAACACTAGAAAATACGAAAGATATTCCTTTTGAGCTTGATCTAGAAGAGAAAAAAATCATATTTTTCAAAAATACTTTGTATAAAAATCACGGAGAATATGAAAGTTTTTCTGCAGATGTAGACGAATTGATCCAAATAGGATTTTTGGCAGAACGTTCAAGAGAAGATGCAAAAACATTCTTAGAACAGGTATTTGCTAACAAAAGGCAAGTAGAACAAGTGTTATGTGTTTATATGGATGGCAAAGAAAGATGGATTAAAGCGAAAATGATTGATGGTGATGCAAAGAGAAAACAGAATGTAAAAATTGGCGTCATTATGGATTTTATGGAGCAGAAATCACAAGAAAAGGAATTACAAAAAAAGGAACTAGAATTTAAACAATTAGCAGAAGAATCTAGCTTTGACTTCTTAACAAAAATATGGAATCGAAAGAAATTTGAAGAGGAAGTCAATGGATACTTAAAACAGATAACAGAGAATGAGATTCAGGCATTTTGTATTATTGACATCGATCATTTTAAAGAAGTCAATGATACATTAGGACATTCTATGGGAGATCTTGTGTTACAAGATGTGGCAAAGATACTAAGAAACCATGTAAGAGAGTATGATTTCGTCGCTCGTCTTGGTGGAGATGAATTTGTTGTTTTATTGAAAAAAATTAAAATGAAAGAGAATATAGAAAAGATTGCGCCTTCTTTAAATGCTCGATTGGAACGAGGCTATGAAAAAGATGGACAACAAGTAAAAATTTCTGCATCCATTGGAGTTGCTTTCTATCCGATGGATGGAAGTAGTTTTAAAGATTTATATAAGAAGGCGGACATTGCTCTTTATCATACAAAAGAAAATGGAAGAAATGGATATACCGTTTATACAAAGGAATTAGAAGGATAAAAGAAGAAAGAAAAGAGGGTGATGAATATGGAAGAGTGGTTAAGGTATTATGAAGATTGTACCCTCTGTCCGAGAAATTGTCATGTGAATCGTTTAGAAGGAAGAAAAGGAAGATGTAAACAATCCTCTTCGATTTATTCAGCAAGGGCTTCTCTTCATCAGTGGGAGGAGCCTTGTATTTCTGGAACGAGAGGCTCTGGAACAATATTTTTTAGTGGATGTTCTCTTGGTTGCGTATTTTGTCAAAATGGGAATATCGCTTCTGGAAAAGCTGGATTTTTGGTAGAGATTGAGCGATTGGCAGAAATTTGTTTAGAACAGCAAGCAAGAGGTGCTCATAATATTAACATTGTAACAGGAGGACATTATATTCCTTCCATTGTATTGGCGATAAAAGAAGCGAAAAGACAAGGGCTTACGATTCCGATTTTATATAACACAAGTAGTTATGAAAAAGTAGAAACTCTCCGTTTACTAGAAGGAATTGTGGATATTTGGCTTCCTGATTTTAAATATATGGATCGTCAAATGGCAAAAGAGTATTCGAATGCCCCTGATTATAGTGAATATGCCAAAAAGGCAATTGCTGAAATGGTAAGGCAGACAAAGGAAACAATCTTTGATGAAGATGGAATTATGCAAAAAGGAGTCATTGTAAGGCATCTCGTTTTGCCAAAAGGGGTAGAAGATTCAAAAAGAATTATAAAATATCTCTATGAAACGTATGGAGATGGGATTTATATTAGTATTATGAATCAATATACACCAATGGAACATTTAAAGACACATCCTGTTCTTGGTAGAAAAATTACCGAAGAAGAGTATGACGAGGTTGTGAATTATGCCATTGAACTTGGAGTAGAAAATGGATTTATTCAAGAAGAAGATACTGCCCTTGAAAGTTTTATTCCAGAGTTTGATGGGTTAGGAATTATAAAGTAAAATAGAGGAGGGATACAATGTCACTTGTATATTCACATGGAAAAGAATTTCATATTGGCACAACAACAGGAGAAGTGGGAGAGTATGTCATTTTACCAGGAGATCCAGCCCGCTGTGAAAAAATAGCCAAGTATTTTGAAAATCCAGTAAAAGTAGCACAAAATCGTGAGTTTGTCACTTACACTGGTACGTTAAATGGAGTGAAAGTCAGTGTAACATCTACGGGGATTGGTGGACCATCTGCTTCCATTGCAATGGAAGAACTCATTCACTGTGGAGCGAAAACTTTTATTCGAGTTGGAACTTCAGGTGGAATGCAAAAAGAAGTATGTGGAGGGGATCTTGTCATCGCCACAGGTGCTATTCGATTTGAAGGCACGAGTAAAGAATATGCTCCAATTGAATTTCCGGCTGTTCCCGATTTTACGGTGACAGAAGCATTGAAAGAAAGTGCAGAGGAGTTTTTAGAAAAGGAAAATAGAGGGAAAGAAAAAGAAAAACAGCAAGAAGTCCATCTTGGGGTTGTACAATGTAAAGATAATTTTTATGGACAACACGATCCAAATTCTATGCCTGTTGCAAAAGAGTTAGAAGAGAGGTGGGACTCTTGGATTCGCTGTGGTGCTTTGGCGTCTGAAATGGAATCGGCAGCACTTTTCATTGTGGGAAGTGTAAGGAGAGTCAGAGTTGGTTCTGTCTTACTTGTCATTGCCAATCAGACGAGAAGGGAATTAGGGCTTTCAGATCAACAAGTTTATGACACAGAAGGGGCAATTAAGGTTGCCATCGGTGCCGTGAAACGGTTGATTGAACAAGATAAAAGAAACAAGGAAAGATAAGAAAAAAGGAGAGTCTAATATGGAAAAATCAAAAGTTTATTTTACAAATATGCGAACAAAATTTAATGAAAGTTTGCCAATGAAGTTGCAGCGTTTAATAAAAAAGGCGGGAATTGGGGATATCGATTTTGAGAAAAAATATGCCGCCATTAAGATTCACTTTGGAGAACCAGGAAACTTGGCTTTTCTTCGGCCAAATTATTCAAGAGCCGTTGCCGATGTTGTAAAATCTCTTGGAGGAAGACCTTTCTTAACAGACTGTAATACGTTATATGTAGGTGGACGTAAAAATGCGCTGGATCATATCGATGCGGCGTATCAAAATGGTTTTACTCCCTATGCAACAGGCTGTCATGTTATCATTGCTGATGGTTTAAAAGGGACAGATGAGGCTCTTGTTCCTGTAGAAGATGGTACTTATGTAAAGGAAGCAAAAATTGGCCAAGCGATTATGGATGCGGATGTATTTATTAGTTTAAATCATTTTAAAGGGCATGAAGCAACAGGCTTTGGTGGTGCATTAAAAAATATTGGTATGGGATGCGGTTCTCGTGCAGGTAAAATGGAAATGCACAGCGCAGGAAAGCCATTCGTACATACAGAAAAATGCGTTGGATGTGGTATGTGTAAAAAAATGTGTGCCCACGATGCCATTACAATTGAGCAGAAAAAAGCGTCAATTGATCAGAATAAGTGTGCAGGTTGTGGCAGATGTATTGGTGTCTGTCCACATGATGCGGTGAAACCAAGCTCTGATGAATCTAACGATATTTTAAATTGTAAAATGGCAGAGTACAGTGCAGCAGTTTTAAGAGGACGTCCACATTTTCATATTAGTTTAGTCATCGATGTATCTCCATATTGTGATTGCCATGCAGAAAATGATGCGGCAATTGTTCCTGATATTGGAATGTTCGCTTCTTTTGATCCCGTTGCGTTAGATGTAGCTTGTGCGGATGCCGTCAATGCACAAGAACCACTTCGTGGAAGTCGTTTGGACGAAAGTGCGCATGTTCATCACGATCATTTTACGGATATTCATCCGTCAACGAATTGGAAGAGCTGTATTGAACACGCAGAAAAATTAGGGCTTGGAAGCCATGAATATGAATTAATTGAAATTTAATTTACAAAAGGAGATAAGTTTCTTAAGGAAATCCAAAAACTACTTAAATATTTTTATCATTATTAAAAAAAGATCAAAAAGGGGTGTAACCTTTTTGGTCTTTTTTCGAATAATAGATAAGAAGAAAAAATAAAACATCTGAAAAGGAAAAAGGAGTATGTAATATGAGAAAAAAAATAATGACAATGGCGCTAGCGATGATGATGGCTATTAGTATTTCTGCTTGTGGTGGAAATAAAGATGCCAATAAGTCAGAGGATAAAACGGTAGGAGCAGTAAGTACAGAGAGTACGACAGGTGCTACAACAGAAGAAAATACAACAAAAACAGAGGCTACCACAGAAGAAAATAAGAAGGAAGACAATAAAAAAGAGGATAATAAAAAGGAAGATACAACAGAGGCTACGACAGAGACGGCTACAACTGAACAAAAAGGGGAAACAACAGTAGCAGGAAATACCAATAGTTCTACAAGCCAGAGTAAACCAACAACGACAACAAAACCAAATAGTCAAGGAAATCAAAGTAAGCCATCCACAACAACAAAGCCAAATAGCCAAGGAAATCAAAGTAAGCCGTCTACAACAACGAAACCAAATGGTTCTACAAGTCAAAGTAAACCATCTACAACGAAACCAAATAAGCCAAGCAAACCGACAACAGAAAAACCAAGTAAGCCTTCCAATGGAAAAGAAGAGCAAAAAGACGATGTATCTTTAACAGAAATTGTAGCGGCAGTAAAAAAAGCCTATGGAGATGGATATTTACCAAATATGACGATCGATCAAGATGTGCTAGCCGAGCAATATGGAATTAAAAAGAATATGTATGAAGAAGTAATTGCAGAAGGCCCTATGCTTAGTTTCCAAATTGATACGTTTATTGCGGTAAAGGCAAAAGATGGAAAAGCAGAAGAAGTAAAGGCTGCAATGGAAAAATATAAACAATATTTATTGGATGAATCCATGCAATATCCAATGAATGCCTCAAAAATTCCTGCCACACAAGTGTATCGTTTTGGAAACTATGTATTTTTTAGTATGCTTGTCTCTCCACAAGGAGAAGAACCAGACTCAGAAGAGGCTTATTTAGAAGCAGCAAAGAAACAAAATCAGATTGCTTATGATACAATTGCAAAATTCTTCTCATAGATATTGGATTGTCACTTTGTCTGTGATATAGTATAGTAGTTTTTAAAAATGGAAAAATGAGGGGAATCACAGACAGGAGGAGACGACCATGAATACAGAGGAACAGCAGTATCAGAGGTTTTTAGAAGGGGATAAAAAAGCGTTTGAATACCTTGTACTTCAGTATAAAGATCATTTGATTTATTTTATCAATCGATATGTTATGAATATTCATACGGCAGAAGATATTGCACAAGATGTGTTTGTGGATATTTATATCAACAAAGAGCGATATCATTTTCGATATCGATTTAAAACATATTTGTATACGATTGCAAGAAACAAGGCGGTTGATTATATAAGAAAGCAAGGACGACAAATTCCGATGGTAGATATGGAGCGATTGCACGAGGAACAAATAGAGGAAGAGAGCTTATTAGAGCAATTGATATGGAAAGAAGAGCGTCAGCAACTACTTGATGCAATTAAAACATTAAATTCCAATTATCAAGCATTAATCGTTTTAATTGATTTGGAAGGACTTTCCTATCAAGAAGCTGGAAAAGTTTTGCATAAAACAGTTCCCCAGATTAAAGTATCGCTTCATCGTGCCAGAAAAGCATTAAAGGAGAGATTGCATGAAAGATAATGAGACATTTCTCCGTGAAATCTATGAAAAAGCGTTAGAACAACAGGGAAGAAAGAATGAGAAAAAATGGTTTACAGGAAGAAAATTCCTGTTAAGAAATGTTTTAGCGACAGGGATCGTTGTGAGCAGTATTTTCGTAATTGCTTCAACCGTGTGGAAAGAAGAGATACAAAGAGAGCCAGTATCGATTGCTTTTTCAACAGAACAGGGAGAACAAGAAATTGGTTCTCAAAATAGGATAGAAGAATTTAATGAAGAAGTGGAGCAAAAAAGAATTGGGAACGAACAATCACAAATTCAGGTTTTTGTAACTGTGAAACGTGTATGGGAAGAAGGAGAAAATATAAGAAAAAATGCAGTATTGCTTTTGAAACAAAAAGCAGGAGACTGGGAAAAAGGCGAGAAAATCCAAGTTACTTTTGATAGCACTTGGCTTTCTTTTTCGTTGGATGAGGGAGAAAATTATACCCTTCAATTAGAGAAAATGCCCGATGGGACATATGCAATTATAGGAGGCACGCATGGTTTTTAGCAGTTTATTATTTTTATTTCTGTTTCTACCAGCTGTAATATTCTTTTATTTGATAGCACCAAAGAAAGGAAAAAATTTGGTGCTATTTTTGATGAGTTTACTTTTCTATGCATGGGGAGAGCCAATTTATTTTGTCTTAATGCTCTTTTCAACAGGCGTAGATTATGCGAATGGGTTACTGGTAGATCGTTATTTAAATGAGGGAAAAAAAAGAAAGGCGCAGATGGCACTAACAGCTTCTATCGTTATTAATTTAGGGTTATTAGGATTTTTTAAATATTCGGGGATTGGTTTACCGCTTCCAATTGGAATTTCCTTTTATACTTTTCAAACAATGTCTTATACCATTGATGTTTATCGAAGAGAGACAACCGTACAAAAAAATATTATTGACTTTGGAGCCTATGTAACATTATTCCCACAGTTAATTGCAGGTCCAATTGTTCGTTATCAAACAATAGCAGACGAGTTAAAACAACGAACGATAAATTCCACACTCATGGCAGAAGGAATAACAAGGTTTTTAATAGGACTTGGAAAAAAGGTGATTTTAGCAAACCAAATAGGAATTTTATGGGAACAGTATGAAAATCAAATAGGATCAGAATTATCAGTTTTAGGGGCTTGGATTGGAATTAGCGCCTTTGCATTTCAAATTTACTTTGATTTTTCAGGATATTCCGACATGGCTATTGGATTAGGGAAAATATTTGGATTTCATTTTCCAGAAAACTTTCATTATCCTTATGAAGCCAAGAGTATGACAGATTTTTGGCGTAGATGGCATATTAGTTTAGGAACATGGTTTAAAGAATATGTATACATTCCTCTTGGGGGAAATCGAGCAGGACTTACAAAGCAAATTCGAAATATTGCTATTGTATGGCTTTTAACAGGAATTTGGCATGGAGCCAGTTTGAATTTTATGTACTGGGGCATTTATTTTGGGGTTATTTTAATTTTAGAAAAACTATGTTACGGGAAAGCTTTAAGAAAGCTTCCTAATACCATACAACATATCTATGGAATTTTTCTTATTTGGATTGGATGGACAATTTTTGCCTTTGAAGAGGAAGGAAAAATAGGGCTATTTTTAAAAAATATGTTTGGAATCGGAAACCATGTTTTATTTACAAACGACGATATTTATGCATTATTGTCCAATGGAATTTTATTTCTTATTTTAATTATTGGATGCACGGCTTTTCCTAAAAAAGTATGGTGTCACATTCAAAAAAGATTTGGAGAGGAAAATGCAATTCTTTATGTGATCCAGCAGTTATTTTTAATTGGGATATTTTTCATAAGCGTTGCGTATTTAGTGGAAGCCACATACAATCCATTTTTGTATTTTAGATTTTAAGTTTTGTATTTTATAAGGAGGAATAGAATGAAGAATCGAAATAAAATTACAGTTGCTCTTTTTGGAATCCTTTTATTTGGGATTTCCATTTCCAATCAATTGATATCAGCAAAAGATTTTTCAGAAGTTGAAAATCGACAGTTAAAACAAATGCCAAAATTAACTGCCAATTCTTTATTTAGTGGGACATTTGGGAAAGACTATGAAACGTATTTATCCGATCAATTTATTGGTCGCGATCAATGGATTTCACTAAAGACGACTTCTGACCGTATGATGGGGAAAAAGGAAGTCAATGGTGTTTATTTTGCAAAAGATGATTATTTAATTGAAAAACATACGAAAAGTGAGTTGGATAGCGCACAATATAAAAAAAATATGGAACGATTAAAGACGGTAACAAATACTTATACAAAGCTGTTAGGAAATGGGCATGTAAAGGTGATGTTTGCACCGACAGCTTCTGCTATTTTAAGGGATAAACTACCTAAGTCAGCACCAAAAGATCCCCAAGACGAAATCTTAAACGATATGAAAAAATCTGCGAAAAAGGGGACATTTATCGATTTGAGATCCACATTTAAGAAAGAAAAAGAGAAATACATTTATTATAAGACGGATCATCATTGGACTACATTAGGCGCTTATTATGCCTATGTAGACTGGGCAAAAAGCATGAAAATCACTCCAATTCCAATGAAACAGTGGAAGAGAGAAGTCGTATCAAAAGATTTTTTAGGAACGGTGTATTCTAAAGTGAATCAAGCGCCATCTGCCGATACCATTGAGTTTTGGACAAGAAAATCAGGGGAGAAGTATGAAGTGATCTATGATATGGGACAAAAGAAATCCAATTCCCTTTATGAGAGAAGTTATTTGAAGAAAAAAGATAAATATAGTGCTTTTTTAGATGGAAATCATGCATTGACGGTAATTAAGAATAAAAAAGTGAAAAATGGAAAGAAATTAGTTATAATAAAAGATTCTTATGCCCATAGTTTTGCACCGTTTGCGGCCAACCATTTTGAAGAAGTGCATTTAATCGATCTCCGTTATTTTAATATGGGAATTAAGAGTTATATCAAACAGCAAGGCATCACTGACTTTTTAATGCTCTATCATGTGATGAGTTATGCAAAAGATATTCATACGATTCAATTGACAAAATAGATCGTATTCTGTTATAAAATTATAAATAAGAACAAAAAAGGATCTTTTCAATGGTTTTCCTTTATGTTAATATGAAATATACGGAGAAAGTTTTTAGAAAGAAGGAACAAAATGATACAGAAAAAACAAAATAATATTCATGTAATTGGACATAAAAATCCGGATACAGATTCTATTTGCTCCGCAATTGCTTATGCAAACTTAAAAAATCATATTTCCGATCAGAAATACGTGGCAAGTAGAGCTGGACAGATTAATAATGAAACTCAGTTCGTATTAGATTATTTTAAAGTAAAAGCACCAAAATATATACCAGATGTAAGACCACAAGTACAAGATATTTATGTTCGCGAAACAGAAGGAATCTCTAAAATGATGTCTTTAAAGAAGGCATGGGATTATTCTAGAGCGGAAAAGATTGTAACACTTCCTATTATCAAGGAAGATAAAACACTAGAAGGTCTTATTACAATTAGTGATATCGCAACTGCTGATATGGATGTTTACGATGCAGCTGTACTTTCTAGAGCCAAAACACCATTCCGCAATATTGTAGAAACATTAGGCGGAGAGATGATCGTTGGTGATATCGAAGAAGTATATGAAAAAGGAAAAGTAATTATCGCGGCTGCTAATCCAGATGTAATGGAAACTTATATTGAAGCAGAAGATATTGTTATTTTAGGAAACCGTTATGAATCTCAGCTTTCCGCTATTGAAATGGGTGCTAAGTGCTTAATCGTTTGTATGGGTGTGACAGTTTCTCAAACAATTCAAAAACTTGCACAAGAGAATCAATGTTCTATTATTGTAACACCATATGATACGTATACTGTTGCAAGACTCATCAATCACAGTATGCCAGTTGGTTACTTCATGACAAAAGATAATTTAATTTCTTTCCACATGAATGACTTTACAGAAGACGTACAAGTTGTAATGGCAGAGAAACGATTCCATGAATTCCCTGTCCTTGATCAAGATGAAAAATATGTAGGAATGGTTTCTAGACGTTCTTTAATTTCTATGGAACAAAAGAAATTAATTTTAGTTGACCACAATGAGCGTTCACAGGCGGTAGATGGTTATGAGACAGCAGAAATTTTAGAAATCATCGATCATCATAGAATTGGTAGCATTGAAACAGTAGGGCCAGTTTACTTTAGAAACCAGCCAGTTGGATGTACTTGTACGATTGTAACACAAATGTATCGTGAAAATAATGTGGAAATCGAGCCACATATTGCAGGACTTTTATGCTCTGCGATTCTTTCTGATACATTGATGTATCGTTCCCCAACTTGTACACCACTTGATAAGGCTACAGCAGAAGAACTTGCTAAAATTGCAGGAATTGATGTGGAAAGCTATGCAAAACAGATGTTCAAGGCAGCAAGTAATTTAAAAGATAAGACAGCAGAAGAAATTTTCCACCAAGACTTTAAGAAATTTGTCGGTGGAGATACAAACTTTGGTGTTGGACAGATCAATGCTATGAGCGATGAAGAATTACAAGAAATTAAAGCGGTTCTTTTACCATATATGGAAGAATCCTTGGCCAAATATGGAGTAGAGATGTTATTCTTTATGCTCACAAATATTTTAGAGGAATCAACAGAATTAATTTTTGTTGGAGAAAATGCTCCAGCAACAATTGAAAAAGCATTCCATGTACAACCTGGAAAAGATTCAGCACTTTTAGAAGGTGTTGTATCTAGAAAGAAACAGTTAATTCCTCCAATGATGGCATTATTCCAATAATGTTACGGAAAACTGAAAAAGATTTTTTTAATTGATAAAGTAGAAAAGTAGAGTCGTAGGAATATGGCTCTACTTTTTTTTCTTAACACTAGTATTAATATTGGAAATAAAATACAAAAAAGAAATGGGAATAGAAGAAAAATAATAGTAGGAATTATTATTGTATATATAAAAAGTATAAATATTGTGCAAAATGACGAAAAAATAATTTCCAATAAAAGGAAATCTATTTTCTTTTTACGAGAAAAAAATGAGATGAAAATTTTGTAGGATTCGATTTTTATGAAAAGTTCCGAAATGATAAGAAAGGCTTCGTTCATGTATAATTTTTTATTGTACAATCTTGAGAAAAATAGTATACTATGCTTAGAAAAAGGGAATATGTTCAGGAAAAAGTACATACTTATTGAGAAAATAAGCCATTAAAGTACATGGATGATAAGGGTGTTAAGTTAAAAAAACGGAGGATAAAATGGCACTTAGACGAGAAAGAATGCGATTAGGTGACCTGTTAGTGAAACAGAATGTATTAACAGAAGAGGACCTAGGAAAGGCATTACAAAAACAAAAAGGAAGCGGAAAGAAAATTGGGGAAGTCCTTGTTGATGAAGGCTTTATTACAGAAGAAGCGATTGTACAAGCGCTTCATATGCAGCTGGGTTTACAAGTAGTAGAACTGAATGGCATTACGATCCCAAGAGAAATAAGAGAGCTCGTTGGAGTAGAGCTGTTAAAGAAATATACGGTGGTGCCATTTGAAGTCGATCCTCATAATGCTAATATTTTACATCTTGCTATGGCCGATCCGATGGATATGGTTGCTATGGATGATATTTCCATTGTAACCGACATGCAGATCGAACCCTTTGTAGCGTCTGGAAGAGAGATTATGTCAGTAATCGATCGTTGGTATGGTGCCAGTGAGACAATGAGTCAGGCGATGCGTTTTACTCAAGAAAGAGAGGCGTTAAGACGAACGGCAGAAGAAGAGGAAGAAGTTGCCAATGTAGAAGATGCGCCAATTGTTAAGTTAGTGCGTTCCTTAATTGAGCAAGCCATTCGACAAAGAGCCAGCGATATTCATATTGAAGCGCTGGAAGAAAGTGTAAGAATTCGTTATCGAATTGATGGTGTACTTTCTGAGAAAATGGTGTATGAAAATTCCTTATTACCAGCCATTTCGACTCGTATTAAAATTATGGGTGGAATGGATATTTCAGAGAAGAGAAAGCCTCAAGATGGTCGTATGAATATTATCGTTGATCGGCGAGAGTATGATATTCGTATTTCTTCCATTCCAACTGTCCATGGAGAAAAATTGGTTCTTCGTATTTCTTCTAAGATGAATATGAATCGAAATAAAGAAGAACTTGGTTTAGCAGGAGAAGAAAGAGAGCGTTTTGATCGAATGCTTTCTAGTCCTTATGGAATTATCTTTGTAACAGGACCAACGGGAAGTGGAAAGTCCACAACCCTTTATACGGCTCTTTCCGAATTGAATACAGAAAGGGTAAATATCGTTACTGTAGAGGATCCTGTGGAAGCGGAGTTAGAAGGGGTAAATCAGATTCAAGTGAATAATCGAGCTGGTATTACGTTTGCCTCTGCCCTTCGTGCAATTTTAAGACAGGATCCAGATATTATTATGATCGGTGAGATCCGTGATGAAGAAACTGCCAATATTGCAGTGCAAGCATCTATTACAGGACATCTTGTTGTCAGTACATTACATACGAATAATGCAGCAGGAACATTAAATCGTATGGCAGATATGGGAGTCGAACGCTACTTAATTGCTGATGCGGTTATTGGAGTTATCGCACAGAGATTGGTGCGAAGATTATGTCCACATTGTAAACGAAAAAAATGGGCAACAAGAGAAGAAAAGAGAATTCTTCGTATTCCAGCGGACCAAGAAGTAGAGATTTATGAACCATCAGGATGTAATTTATGTAACTATGTTGGATATTTTGGCCGAATCGCCATTTTTGAAATCATGGAAGTGAATGAAAAAATTCGTTCACTTATTACAAAAAATGCTTCAACAGAAGAATTGATTCGTTGTGCAAGACAGTCTGGCATGAGAACCCTTCGAGAAAATGGGATTTTAAGTGTTTTAAATGGGATTACTTCTGTAGAGGAAGTATTAAGAGCCTCTTATGAACATGATTGATAAAAGAATACAAATGAAAAAGAAAAGTAAACAAAGAAAAAGATAGGGTAAAAAAAGAGAAAGGAGCGAAGTATGAGTCGTCTACTTCAAGATATTTTAATGGATGCTGTTCAAAAGAACGCATCTGATATTCATTTAACAGTAGGGCGTGCGCCTACCTTTCGTATTGATGGTACTCTTATTCCTTTGGAGGAAGAACCGTTGACGGCAGAAGAGATGGAGAAGTTTTTCTATCCGATTATGAAGGAACAACATAGAGAAGACTTAAATCAATATGGACAAGTAGATTTTTCTTATACACTGGGAGAAAGTGGACAATTTCGTGTGAATGTCTTTAAGCAAAAAGGAAAGTTAGCGTCGGTTATGAGAATTTTACCAGTTAAGATTCCTTCCCCAAAAGATTTGAATTTACCACAATCCATTGTGGATATGATTCATAAAAAGAGAGGGCTTGTATTAGTAACAGGACCAACAGGAAGCGGAAAATCTACAACGCTTGCGTCGCTGATTCATTTGATCAACCAGACAAAACAAGAGCATATTATTACATTAGAAGATCCCATTGAATACATTCACCAACATGGAAAATCCATTGTAAACCAAAGAGAAATAGGGAGTGATTCTTTAGACTATGCCAGAGCATTAAAAGGGGCATTAAGACAGGACCCAGATGTCATTTTAGTGGGAGAGATGAGAGATTTAGAGACGATTTCTATCGCAATTACGGCGGCGGAAACAGGACATCTTGTTTTTTCCACCTTACATACTATTGGAGCAGAAAAGACAATCGATCGTATTATTGATGTATTTCCACCAAGTCAGCAGCAACAAATTCGAGTGCAGTTAGCAGCAGTATTAGAATGTATTGTATCCCAACAGCTTTTACCAAAGCAAGATGGTACAGGAAGAGTTGCTGCATTAGAAGTGTTATTAGCAACACCAGCAGTTCGAAACTTAATTCGGGAAGGAAAGACATTCCAAATTCCTTCTATTATGCAAACAAATAAAAGGCTAGGTATGCAAACAATGGATAATGCCTTATATGATTTATTTATGAGAAAAATAATTACAGAAGAAGATTTACTCGCTTATGCCCAAGATTCTGTGGCAATGAATCGAAAAGTGGGATTTGATTTTTAAAATTCTAGAGAAAAATATTCTATTGATCAAACGTGTAAAAGCATTATGCAGTCTAACACAAAATTCTCGAACAAAGTAATAGGGTACCATTTACCATAACTAAGAACAAAAAATTCTTTGTCGAGGGAAGATAAGTAATTATTGATTTTAGTAATAAAAAGAAGGGTGTTAAAAAGAAAATTTAATAAAGAAGGTGAAAAGCGTGCCAGATTATTCTTATGTAGCAATTGATAAAAGTGGTCGGCAAAAGAAGGGGAAGATTGAGGCTTTGGATCGAAAACATGCTATCGATCTGCTTAAAAGTGATGGAATGACCCCAATAAAAGTTTATGCTCAAGGTGCATTCCAAAAAGAGTTGCAATTTTCCTTTGGAAAGTCCATTAAGCCAAGAGATTTAAGCGTTTTATGCCGTCAATTCGTAAGTATCATTCAAGCGGGAGTTCCTCTAAAACAGGCGCTTCAAATGCTGTCCGAGCAGACGGAAAATAAAACATTACGCGATGCGTTAATTGCGGTTTTAAATGAAGTAGAACGAGGAAATACCCTATCGGATGCGATGCGATTACAAAGTAAGGTGTTTCCAAGTATCTTAATCGACATGGTAACGGCTGGTGAAGTATCAGGAAGTCTCGATTTATCGTTTGCTCGCATGGCGGTTCAATTTGAAAAAGAGGCGAAATTAAAAGCGACGATTAAAAAGGCAACCATATATCCTATTATTTTAGTACTAGCTTCTATCGCAGTTGTCATTGTTATGCTTTTATTTGTCATTCCACAGTTTATTAGTATGTTCGCAGATATTGATATTGAAATGCCAGCATTTACAATGGCAGTTATGAATGCCAGCAGTTGGCTAGGAACTCATTGGTATCTGATTCCGATTGTTGTTGTACTGACGGTTGGAGGTTATAAAGCGTTTTACCAAACAGAAGGTGGAAGAGAGAAAATTGATAAAATAAAAATAAGACTTCCTTTGTTTGGAAAGTTAACCGTGAAATCCATTTGCGCCCAATTTGCAAGAACAACAGGAACGTTAATGGGAACAGGAATTCCAATTATTAGCTGTTTGGAAATTATGGGACGAATTGTCAATAATGTTCATTATACAAGGGCATTAGCGGAAACGAGAGAAGAAGTGATGAAGGGAGTTCCACTTTCTGAACCATTAAAGGCAAGTGGTCTTTTTCCACCGATGGTATACCATATGATTCACATCGGCGAAGAGACGGGAAATATGGAAGATATGTTAGAAAAATTAGCTGATTATTACGATGAAGAGGTGGAAATGACAACTCAGACCGTAATGGCAGCTATGGAACCGTTGATTATCGTTATTATGGCGGTAATTATTGGTGCATTAGTAATGGCAGTTGTTGCGCCAATTGGTACGATGTATCAAGGGCTTGATAATTTATAAAAAATACGGATGTGTGATGGCATCTTCGGGGGAAGCCATTTTCATCATAGATAAAAAAATAAACCAAGATAAAACAAAGGATTAAGAAAAGGAGAGTAAATAATATGTTGAATTGGTTAAGAAAGAAAAAGAAGGATAACAAAGGGTTCACATTAGTTGAATTAATTATCGTAGTAGCGATTCTTGCTATTTTAGTCGGAATTTTAGCACCACAGTACACAAAATATGTGGAAAAATCAAGAAGATCAGCAGATGTAAGTAACTTAGAGAGCTTAGTAAAAGCAGTGCAGGTAGCAGCGGCGGATACTGAAATTGATCTTCCAGCAGCTACTTATAAAATTACAATTGACAAAGATGGAACAAAAGTAACAAAAGGTGGAACTGCTTTAACAACTACAGATGAGCTGTATAAAGCATTAAAAGAGTATGCAGGTAATGAATTTGAAAAGACAAAATTAAAATCTACTCGTTGGAATAAAGTAGGAACTGCTAATAAGAATGAAATTTCAGCAGAAATTATAGTTAGTGATAATTCTACAGTTACAGTTACTTATGAACCAACTGATTTAAAAAATTATAGCGAAAAGAAATAGTTAAGCTATTATATCCCCCAGATTTTACGTACAAAAGATAAAGAGATAAAAGATACAAAAGAAAAGGAGAAGGAAATGGAGTCCTAGAGTCTTCATTTCCTTTCCCTGTTAAAAGTAAGGTTTCTTGTTACAAAAGATAGTTTTTTCGAAAGCTATTTTTTGCAACAAGAAAATAAGTGATAAAAAACAAGACGAAACGATAAAGTAGTAGTAGTAAGAGAATAGCGCAATATTCGGGAAAGGAAGAAACGATAATGGGTAAGATGTTAAGCATTGAGATGAAACGATCTCAAGTCCGCGTGATGTATGTGGAAGGAACAAAAAATAGAAAGAGAGTTTTGTCCTGTTTTCGCTTTGAATTGCCGGCAGGATTAGTGGAAGATGGATATATTGAGGATACGAAAGCATTAGGTAAAATTTTAAAAGAAGAACTTCAAAGAAGAAATTTATCAAAAATAAAGAAAACCTATTTTTCTGTTTACTCCACTCGAATTGGAGGAAAAGAAGTTCAGTTACCATATGTTCCTAAAAAGAAAATTATGGATATGGTAGAAGTGAATGCCAGTGAATATTTCCCTGTGGATATTAGTCAATATGTATTGGCGTATGATGTGCTTGATATTATAGAAGAAAAAGATGATAAAAAAACGGATAAAAAAGAGAAGAAGAAAAAACACTATCAATTAATGGTATATGCAGTCCCTCGTTCTTTATTAACTTGTTATCAGCAAGTAGCAGAAGAAGCAGGGATTGAGTTAGTAGGGCTTAATTATTCCAATAACAGCGTTTATCAGACTATTCGGAAAAATTATGAAACAGGCGTTCATATGATGATGAAAATCGAAGAAAAAGAAACGGTTATTACCATTATGAGGGACGGGAAATTATCCCTTCAAAGAACGTTAAGTTATGGAATGGAAAGCGCATTAGAAGCATTAGCTTCTTATCCTTTCTTTAAAGCCGAGGGGAATTATAGTAAATGTTGGGAGCTTCTTTTTAAGAAAAAATGTATTTATCCAACTCTAGATCCAGAAAAATTAGAAGTATATAAAGAGACGGATTTAGAAGAACTTTGGGAAGGAAAAAGAGAAGTAACCGAAAGCCTTCGATATTTAATTGGAAATATATCAAGAATTATGGATTATTACATTTCAAGAAATGTAGGAGTGGAATTTGATTCCATTAGTTATGCAGGTCTTGGATGTGAGGTAAAAGGGTTAGGAGAACTATTCACAGAGGAACTAGGCCAAGCTGTTTTACCAGTAAAAGAAGTCGTTGGTGTAAAATATGATACTTCTTTATCTGAACAAAAAGATTATGTAGGTGTATTTTTAGCAGGAATTGGAGGCGTTAACTCTCCTGTTAATATTATAAGAAATGATGAAAGACAAAAGAAGAGACAAAAAGAGAATTTAAATGGGGCATGGCTAATTTTTGGAGTGGGAATTGTAGCCTCTTTCGCCCTTGCTGGAACGAGCATTATTACCTACAATATTCAAAAAGCGGAACAAGCTCGTTTAAATCAAGAAATTTCTTCAGGACAAGATGTGGAAACTATTTACCAACAGTATATTGCAGAAAAGTCTTTACATACTCAATTAGAAGACCTTTATCAATATACGGTAACTCCAAATGAAGAACTTCTTTCCTTTATAGAGGAGCTGGAAGCGAAGATGCCTTCTTCCATTCGTATGGATAGTTTTTCTTCTACAGGAACCGAAGTGAATTTTACAGCAAAAGTTTCCACAAAAGAGGAAGCGGCAAAAGTATTGATAGAATTGCGAACATTTGAAAGTATCCATTTGATTTCCACATCTGGAATTACAGAAGATGAAAATGGAGAAGTATCATTTACTGTGACCGCAAATTATGTGAATTCATCCAACATTACACAAGAGTTGGATGAAGCACAATAAAAAACAGAGGATAAGGAGGAAAAGTATGCATGGTATCCATGACACAAAAAGATAAAAAATTGTTGATAAGTTTTCTTGGAGTCGTTTTTTTGGTAGCAAGTTTCTTTTTTATCTATCAGCCACTTCAGGAGAAAACAAATACAATTAGGCAAGAGAATATACAAAAACAAAGGGAGCTAGATCGATTAAAAGGGCTAGAAGAAAAAAGAGATTACTTTTTATCCGAAACCGATCGAATGAAGAGAGAATCGGAGCAATATCAAGCACAGTTTCCAGTTGAAGTCCGCGAAGAAGATGGAATTTTATTGGCGAGAGATATGGAAAAAAAGATGGATATTTCCATTACTGATGTGCAATTAGGAACGAGAGAGTTCGTCTATGCTAGTGATGGGACGCTTCCAGTGGAAGAGGAAGAAGATCAAAAAACGTTGGCAGAGCAAAATGGTCAAGCTACACAAGATAGAATTAATGAGATTGAAGGAAATGTAGAAGAGAATTCAAATTCAACAGTGGTACAACAATATACGACAGATGCGTTAGCACTTTATCGCACACAAGATAGAATTCAGTTTTCTATTACTTATAAAGGACTAAAAGATATGATTCAATATGTGAACCGTCTTTCAAAAAGAACGATAGTGAATAGTGTAAATTTGAATTATGATAGCTCTACTGGTCAGTTAACGGGTGATGCAACGCTTGATTTATTTACATTAGAAGGTGTTGATGGAACTTATGAAGAACCAAATCCAGGGCAGATAAAACAAGGAACCAAAAATATATTTGGAACGATAGAAAACAATAACAAATCAAAAAAGAATGGAAAATAATCTTCTACAAATAAACAGCCCAGAAATGATAATAGAGAAAAAATAAAAGAGAAAAATACGTTTAGAGGGTAGAAGAAAGAACTACCCTCTAAATTTGTTTCTCATTATTTTTATGGTTATAGAAAAGAGAAGAAAAAACGAAGAAAGGAGAGAAACCGTGACAAGAAAAAAATCGAAGAGTCCATGGTGGCATAAGACAAAGAGAGCCAAAGAAGATGAGAGAGGAATTAGTCTTCTTGAAGTGATCATTGCTATGAGTATATTTGGAATCGCTGCTATTGTATTATTACAAGGATTTGTAAGTGCTGGAAAGATTAATAAAAAATCACAGGGCTATCTGATTGCATCAGAACTAGCAGAAAATGTGATGGAAGAAGTCAAGTCAAAAAGTTTAGAGAAGGTTTCATTAGCTTTTAATTATCCTATTGATTTACAAAAAGATGGGAAGAGTTGTTTTAATTTTCTAGAAGGAAGAGAATCAGAAATTAACGCCCAAGGTGGTGTTACGATTCGAGAATTAATAAAAAATAATTCCAAAGAATTTCAGGCAGTTAGAAAGTATAAACAAGGAGTAGTGAATGAGGAGCAAGTGACAAGTTCTATTTTATCAAAAGATGAAGGGAAAACTTGGGAATTTGTTTCAAAAACCACAGGGGTAGAACGATCTAAGTATTATTTTGAATTGAAAAATATAACTGAAAAAAATGAGAAATATGATATTTTAGTTCAATTTGATGGAGGACAATCTTCTGGATATAAAAAAGAAGAAAATAATTCATTAGCAGATGATGAGAAAAATGATTTTTTAGCACCGAATATTGAGAAACTGGATACGAAAGAGAACGCCTTTTTAATTATGGAGCAAAACTGGGATCGAGAGGCTGTTCAGTCACAAATGATCGATCGACAGCAAGAATATGCAATAAAACGTTGGGAATATGATAAGCATGTTTATGAGTCACAGACACCAACGCCAACGGTTCCATTTGAAGACTTATATGGAGAAAGGCCAACAGGACTTTCTTATGATGAAGTATGGAGTCATACAAAGAGAAGGTTAGTTGTATCAGTAAGTGAGGATAAAGGTGTTGTAAAGGCAATTGCCCATTACTATTTAGATGCCAGTGAGTATAGTGATGGTACAAAATATGGTTCTATGGATTTGTATAAAAGTGATCCAAATGGGCAGACAGATATGGATTTTTCCAAGTTAGAAAGTCTTCCGATTACTTTCTTTTCGACAGAGGTAGGGAAGAGCCTAAAAAATATTTATATTTTTTACTATCCAAACTATGATGTTCTTGATGAAGGGATATTAGATAGCATTGTATTTGAAAATAAGCAAAATTTACCGATCAATCTCTATGTGGTAAAACAGCAAACAGTAAGACAAGTTGGAAATCGAGAAGTGACGGTGCCATCAAGACAAGAAGAAGAACAATATAAAATGGGTATGAAGATTTTGGAAACGCCTTCTTTAAATAATCACAATAACTGGTTTGTAAATAGTGGATTATTTAAGGCAAATACGATTCTGTTAACCAATTTAGATCAGGATATTAGTACAAGTAATGTAGATAGTAGAGCACAGTTACGCCAGATGACTTTACGGTTTTCCGATGCCAATACGAATCGTTCGATATTAGGAAGTGGTGCAGAGAAAATATTACGATTAAATGGGCTGGATGATAAGGAATTAAAAGATCGTATTTATGAAATTAAAGTGGAAGTATATAAAGCAGGAGCTTCAGAAAAAAATTATGAAGGAGTAAAACCAATTGTTACATGGGAAAGCTCCAAAGATAATTAAAATAGGAGGATATATGAGACGAATAATACGGCGATTACATCGATTAGAAGATGGTTTTTCTATGATTACCGTTCTTGTTGCCATTGCTTTTATTGGAATTATGGCTATGATGGTCTTATCGATTTCCGCGATCAATTTTCGAATGAAAGCGACAAATATAAAAGGGAAGAGTAGTTTTTATATAGCGGAAAAAGCATTGAATGAGATTAAAGCAGGATTGCAATCGGATGTAGGAGAAGCTATGTCAAATGCCTATGTGAAAGTATTGGAAAATTATAATGTAACCGACAATATGGCAGGAGAGAGTTTAGACGGACAAAGACAAAAAAAGTTTAAACAATATTTTATTGAAACATTAGAGGAAGACTTAAAAGGGCTACAAGTCAATACTTATAATATGAATAAAATAAGAGGGTATGTGGATTTATTAAAAGAAATGAACAATGATCCGAATTCACAGGGAGAATTAAAAATTGTAAATACTGACAATCGAGAGCCAGTGATGACGGTAATCAAAGATGAAAAAATTGTATTGAAGAATTTAAAAGTGCTTCATATCGATTCTACTGGACATACCTCTATTATCGAAACAGATATTGCATTGTCTGTGCCTGAGGTAACATTTCCAACGCCATCCACTCTTCCAGATGTTATGAATATGATTGTTGTTGCCAATCAAGGAGTCTTTTGTGTTGGCGGATTAGCAGGAAGTGATAAAGAAATTTCAATTAAAGGGAATGTATATGCTGGTTCTCAGTTTGTTATAGAACCTCATACAAACGTTTCTTTTACCAATGGAGAAAGAGTGGTAACAAGCGGAAAGGTGAACATAGGAAATAACGCTTCATTTAAAACTTCTTATCAGATGGCTCTTTGGGCAGAAGGAATTGATGTATCCTCAGCAACGGTAGAGTTAAATGGAGCCACCTATATTGCAGATGATCTTACTGTAGAGAGAGGAACAAACATTGGGAGCAATATTACGATCAATGGAGAGTATTATGGATTTGGTTCTGAGCAGTCTGCAAAAGAATCCTATTTTCATCAAGTAGGATTAAAATATAATGATAATAATGCAGTGGATACCAATAGTTCGATTATTATCAATGGAAGGAATACAACCATTGATTTATCCAATGTGGAGCGATTAATGCTTGGTGGCAATAGTTATATTAGTAAACCAGTATCTACAGGTTCTAATGATGATGGATTGCTTACAGGAGAAAGTCTCAATATTAAAGGAACACAACTTGCTTATTTAATGCCTGCTTCTGTTATTGGAGATGGAACAGGAAAAAATCCGATGACTTTTTCTGAATATCAAAATACATTAAAGAATGGCGTACTTCCTGTGGATTTAGCGCAACCGATTGTAGAATGGGATGGAAAAAGGTTAAGCGATTTTGGTTTAGATGAAACACATCCTTATTCTATTGTGACGTATCCGATAGGAAATGGAGAAGGATTCGTCTATGTGTATTTGAATTTTAAAACAGGAAAGGATGCCTCTAAATTTTTTGATTGGTATTATAATGAGAATGAAGATAGAAAGAAAGAAATCGATCAGTATCTAAACTTTTATTTAAGTAATGATGGAGTAAAGATTAAAAATAAAGATTCTTTTTTACGCTTTGTTACAAATGGAAATGTATTTAGTTATAGCAAAGGAAAAGGTGGCCTTTTAACGCCAAATGAAGATGAGCTTGATCAAGATTTATTATATGAGCAAATCAATTATCAAAATACATGGTATTCTTTAACAAGAAAAATGATACCAAATTTTGATATGTTAAGTGAAGAAGAGAAGAAACCAGAACGTCAAGTATTTGAAAATTTAATTATTGATTCTATGTTTGATGAGATGACAAACAATGGAACAGGGAGTGTGGAGTTTCAAACCGTCGATGAGAAACAACAGCCAATCAAAGCCATTGTTGTGAAAAATAATTCGGAATTTGTCATTACAAAAGAGAAGGCAAAAGAACTTCGTCTTTTAATATGCACAGGGAATGTAAGAATTGAAAAAGATGTAGACTTTCAAGGGATTATTATGACAAAGGGAACTTTAACGATTGAAACTGGTGCTACCTTAACATCAACACCAGTTGAGGCATCTTTATTATTACAAGCATCTTCTGGAGATAAAAAATTAGCGCTTCTTTTTTATGATGGAGAGGAGTATGCTATCGGTAATAATACAGGAAATTCGAATCAAACAGGAGAGAGTACAACTTATCAATTAGAAGATTGTATTACTTATGAAAACTGGAAAAAACGATAGATCGGAGGAAGAGATGAGAAAGAATGGCGGTTTTACATTAGTTGAGCTTATTGTTACTGTGGCTATTATGACCGTTCTCATCGGTTTTGTAGCTCCTTCCATCAATAGCTTATTAGGATTTGAGGCACAAAAAGCGACAGGTAGAGTGACAGCGGCTCTTGATAACACAAGAGTACAGGCAATGAATCGCCTTGTAGGAGAAATGAAACTGGAATATAAAGAAGGACAGGGATATTATATAACGGAATATCTTGATTTAGGCAAAGACAGTCGTAAAGATTCTTATGAACAGCAAGAAGAAAAAGTGGCTTCAAATAAAGTGCGTATCCGCTATAAACTGAGCGATAAAGCAAATCCAATTGACATGAAAGAAGAGTCGAACAAAAGTTTAATTTTAACTTATAGTCGGGAAACGGGAGGATTTCGTCCTGTCCAGACTTCTGTTATGGTACCAGATGAGGTGTCAGAAGCATTACAAAAAAATGAAGATATTCAATTTCATGATGGAACAGGGTATTGTGAATGGATTCAGATTCAGTGTGGATTGCGGACAAGAACCATTTATTTAAAGCAAGAAACAGGTGGATATGAAGTAAAAGTAAATTAAAATGAGGCAATGATAACATGGAAAAGAGAGAAATGTGGAGGGATACCAATGAAAGACTGTGAGAAAGGATTTACACTGATTGAATTAGTGATAGTAATCGGCATTATAGCTGTATTTAGTGGTGTAATTTTTCAAGTGATAGCCACCACATCTACCATGATGAGAAATACATCTGCAACGACAAAAAGGCAAATGGAAATACAAGAGATTGAAAATAAGTTAGAGGCTCTTCTTTTAAAAACAAATAAAAAAATATATTATGCCTATGGAAATGCAGATGGAATTTTAGGGGAGATAAAAGAAGGAGAGACAAAAGACGAAAATAAGAGTTTATATTTAATGAGTCAAGAGGAAGAAAATTCCGCAAAAGAAGAAACATTAGATGTCATCACTTGGGATCAAAAGGAAAAAATTCTTGTTTATGAACAGATGAAATTGTTTAACGGTCAAGTGATCAATCGAACAAAAGAAACACTTGCTTTTCATGTGATACAATTTCAAATCGATCTTTCGGGTATCGAGGATCATCTCGTGTCTTTTCGTATAAAAATAGAAAAAAGTGGGAAACAATCGGAAGCCAAAAAAAGTATTTACTTAAGAAACTCAGTAATGAAAGAATCTCCATTTTAAGATAGAAAAAAGGAGTTGATAAAATGAAAAAAAGGAAAAGGCTGTTTTTATTATCCGGAGTCGTTTTTGTGTTTGCTTTTATATTTCTTGTTACAACATTTGTCCAAACGATGATAACAGTAGAAGCCTCCTCTATGATGCCAGGAATAGAAACAATTGTAGGAAAGAATTCGAAAGAAGATCCTTTTCGAATTTTAGAAATTACAGAAGATGAAAAGAAAACAGAGCTTGGCTATTATGTAGCAGGAGAAGAACCTTATATAAAAAATTATACGTATGATGGAAAAACATTTTCCTCTTTAGAAGAAGGGTTAAAAGCAATTGAAAATGAGGAAGAAAGAAAAGCATTTGCAGAAGCAAAAGATTACTTAGGACAAATTAGCAATATGATTGGGGATGATGCTGAGCAGTATCCTTTAACCTATGAACAATACCAAGAAAAATATTTTTTAAATGGTAGCGATAAGGTAGAAGATTGGAAGGAAGTAACTCTAGATAAAAGGCAGGTTGCCAAAATAAAAGGAGTCTATGAAAGCAATAAAGATAAAAATGGAGATTATACAAAAGGAGAACAAAATTATTATCCCATTCGAGAAGATGTGGCTTCTGATCAGGATAAAGTAAAGTATCGAGAAAATATTGCTAGTTTTTCTTATACCGAAGGAATGGGAGCGGTCAGCCCTTATAACATAGAATTTGAAGCTGTGGACAATGGGCAAATAGAGCAGTGGTTACAATCGGATCCAAAGGAGATTGCAGATGAATATCAGCAAGGATATGGTTTTTATATTAACGACTATCGTATATTAACAGATACTGTGGATAAAACGATGTTTCCAGGAGAAGATAACAGCGACAAAATTCTTGTATACCGTGCAGTACCAATTCAAGGATATCCTCATTACCGTTATGAATCATTACAAAATCAAATGACTTTAGAAGAAGTAGAAAAAGAAGTCATATCCAATCCAACGAAAGAAGGCGATATTACAAAAACAAAAGGAATTTATTATTACTGGAGTGATGATGGAACTGGAACGTTAGTAAAAGAAAATCTTTATTATATTCAAGGAAAAGAGCCGATAACCTATAAAGAAGTGTTGGACCTATCAAAAGACTTGCCTTCTAATTATGAATATTATTATAAAGTAAAAAATGTGCTATTTGCTTGTCGGCTAGGACAAGCAGGGAATGCTAATGATCCAGAGAGTTATGAATATTATGGGTGGTATTATCCAAATTATCGCCAAGGAGAAGAACAATATATTTTAGTGGATGAAACTACAAAAGACTTAGCGACTTATTACATATCAGACGAAGAATATCATTTGACGAAGGGAACAGGGGATTATGATTTTGTTCCTGATGAAAACGCAGAAGAAGTGGCGGTTGAAGTGGATCATTTTTATTACCAAGGTGGATTTATTAATAATGAATGGTTAAAAAAATATGTATTTCATTTAGACCCAGGAGATGGAAGTATTGATTCTTCTCTTTCATTGGAAGAAAAGGAAGAGGCAAAAAAAGTTTTTGATCAATTCGATATTAAAATAACAGCAACAACAGCAAGAAAATTAGAATCTATGTCAAAAAGTCAACAAAAAACATTTTTAAAAGACTATGATCTGATTTATATTCATGATGGTATGAATGAAGAAGTGGCGCAAGTCTTAGCAGAAGATGCTCTACAAAAAGAATACGCTTGTATCATTCGAATGGATACGATGACACAAAAAGAGAAGGAAACAATAAAAGCCATATTTTCTTATTATTATGATGATAGTGATTCTGATAAAAATTATGTAAAAGATAATGTATATTTTGTATCGGTAGAAGCAAGTAGTAAAGGGTATGGAATTTTTGATAAGGATTTCAATAAAGCTATTGTTGATGTAAATGATGTGACGGCATTGAAAAACAGTGGGTTTCAAGAAATTACGGATTACATTAAAGAGGAAAATGTTTATAGAAAAATAGAAGGTCTAGAGGAGATTGAAGAAAATATTTCAAGAGCAAAAGTGATTGAATATATTTTGAATTTCCAATACAAACGTGTTACCGTTGAGAAAAAGGAATTAAATATATTAGAGTTAGAGCCAGCAATTAGCGATGGCAGTGTAACAGAGCAAAAAGTTGCAGGTTGGTTAGGAATTGACTTAACAACTTCTGGTATCAAAATTAATATAAAACGTATGACGACTTCTGAGTTTATCGGAAAAATTGAAGATATCAATGGAATCTATGATTTAATTTATATCGGAGATAATTATCAAAAGGCCATCGGTCTAGGAGCGAGTGTATGGGGAATTACAACTCCAAACACTACATTGGTATATTCCCATACAGGTGGACAGTTTACACGTAGTAATAAGTTTGCAGGTATGCTCGATACTGAGAATGCCAATATTTCTACTGTGAGAATTCCGACTAAGATGTCGGGAAATGACCTGACGAAAAGAAAGATGGAGGAACTGCAAGAATTTGTAAAGAGTGGATATCCTATTATTATAGCAACAGGATTAGTAAATGGTAATAAGATTAATGAAACAAAAGTAGATAATTCTTCGAATATGTATGAATTGCTGACGGATTTGTTGCCACAAGAAAATGTACTTGTAGAAAATAAAATCGATAAAAATACGCTGGCTTTCTATACCAATTTAGAAAAACCAAAGATTTTATTTGAAAAAAATGGACAGCCACCAAGTGCGATTGGAGATGCCAATGGACCATCCAATGAATATTTGAAAAAAAATGAACTAGAATATCGCTTTTCTATTCAGCATAATTCGGCAGCATCTATGACCTCAGCAACTTATCATTGTGAGTTGTTTGTAGATTTAAACGCAGATGGAGTTTTTTCAGAGGGAGAAAATAGTGCGGAAAATTTAAGAGATATTAAAATCTATGATGCCAATAATAATCAAGTATTAAAAGGAAAGGATGGTAAATATCATCTTAAAGTGAATATCCAGTATTATGTAACAAGAACGATACCGGATAATTATTATAAATTAATCCAATGGAAATTACAAATAACAAGTAATTTAGAAAATGGGCAGTATATTCGTGCATCAGAAACTGGATATACAAAAAAAGAAACACCAGAAGATAAAAAACCGACAGTTAAAGTATTACAAATTCACTCCGATCTAAATAAAAGTAATTACCGTCCATCATGGATATTAACAGAAGATCCGAATTATTATTTGAATTATATTAAAAAATACAATTTGCCAAATAAGTATAATACTTCTTATAAAGATACAGAGTTTTTTAATTTAATTCGAAGTTCTGTTAAAGATTTTAATGTCGATATTACGACAATGGATGTTAATGAATATGCAAATTATTATCTTGGAAGAAGTGTAGATACTTCGGTGACAACAGCAGGACAAGATTGGTTAAGTCAATTTGATATGGTAATTGTAGGATTTGCTGATATGCAAGATGATATTCCAACTCCAAAAGATTCAAAAACAGGAGAAGTGCTAACTTATCCAGATGAAGAAGATGGAGGAAAGATTGTAAATCGTAATCCAGTGGAAGGATTAGTGACTTATATTGAAAATGGAAACAGTGTATTGTTTACCCACGATACGACATCATTTACAAACCACCAGCAAACAGGTGCTGGCTTGAATAACCTTGAGTTAAAATGGGGATATAATTTGAATAGTATTATGAGACCACTTGTTGGAATGGACCGCTATGGGATTAAATCAAACAAGGTAGTGGAGGAAACTGGAGAGACTATTGGATCCATTTTGAAAAAAGGACTGGCTTTACAAGGGAATGAACTAAAGAAAGTAGAAAAGTATGCAAATGATGTAGTATATGTACCAGGAAGCAAGAGAACAAAAGCTTATCCGGATAGTCATGGATATAGTTCAGGGATTCTAGATTATTTGACAGGGGTTAAAACGACTACCGCAACACAAGTAAATGAAGGTTCTATTACGGAATATCCATTTAAAATTGATAAAACATTATCCATATCATCGACTCATACGCAATACTATCAATTAGATTTAGAGGCAGATGATGATGGAGACGGAATGAATGACATTGTTGTTTGGTATTGTTTAAATGGTGGAAAGTATGCAAACTTTCCAAATGACGTACGGAATCTATATTATTTATACAGTAAAGGAAATGTATTATATACTGGTGTTGGACATTCCAAGGTTAATAAAACAATGGAGAAAAAATTGTTTATTAATGCTATCGTAGCGGCATGGAGAGCTGGAAAATCAGAGCCAGAAGTAAAGTTTGTGGAAGAGTTTAAAGTGAATTCTAATGAACAAACGGTAAAATATTATTCTACAGATGAAAATAAACAAAGTTCAGTAGGGGATATTGTCAATAACAATTTAGAATTATATGTAACCATTGATGATATTAAGATGATTCCTGGAAACTCTGAACATACAAGTTCTGATTTAGAGATTGAATTTTATATTTCTGATCCAAATGGAAGCGTAGTAAGTGGATTAGGAGAAGAACCTGTAAAGAAAATTAAAGTTGATTCTGTAGTGAAAAAAATAAATTCTGGTATAGCTGAGTGTGAACAGACTGCAGATGGTTCATGGAAAGTAGAAAGTGGAAATGTTTATCAAGTGATAATCGATGACATTGCACAGTATGTAGAAACAGGAAATGGATATGAAACTCCAACGATTTATGCAAAGGTAACATCCAATTATCAATATTATGGAAAACGAGAAGTTTCTTCTGGTTATGCAAAAGTTAAGTTATGGAGAAGGCAAATATTTGATTTGGATTAAAAAAGAGTAAAAATAGAAAAGATAAGGAGCTGTCATTTTTTGACAGCTCCTATCTTTATTCTCGTGATTTTTTGTGAAGTTTTTTGTAGTCATACATTTTTTTATCAATGAGAGGTAATATTTCATCAAACGTGATAGTACTTCCTTGTTCTACATAAAGGATACCATAACTGATGGAAAGAGAATATTCTTTATCAAGAGAAGAAAGTGCTTGATTGATTCGCTCCATTTTAAAATGTGCAAATTCTTCTTGACATTTTGGAAGGAGTAATAAGAATTCATCCCCTCCAAAACGACAAAAAACATCGGTAGAGCGGATATTATGCTGGATAGTCGATACAACAGTACATAGATAATCATCTCCTGCCATATGACCAAAGGTGTCATTTACATATTTTAAATGATCAACATCAATGCTAATAATAGAATAACCATATATATTAGTAGAAAGTTTATTCATGTATTCAATAAAATAGCGACGATTATAAATATTTGTTAATGTATCCCGATAAGCAATATCTTGTAATAAATCCTTTTTTTCTTTTTCAGCTGTAATATCTGTCAAATAGTATACAATAGTATCTGTATGATTCCAATGCCGTGGAAATCCTTTTACAGAAGTATAAGCGGTGGAAAATTTACAATAATATTCAAAGCTAAAATCTTCTTTTGCATCGGAAAAGGAGCGGAGCTGCTCTAACAGTAGACAGTCTCTTTTACAAAAATTCGGATTTGTGTCGGAATGAAAAAGAAAGGATTTTGCCGAATCATTCACATGAATAAATTGTTTTGTGTGAATATCTAAAACGAGAATCCAATTATCTTGAACATTCGTAATTAATTGAAATAAAGAAAGTGTATCCGATAAAGAAACAGCCTGTTCTTGGAGTAGGGTTTCACGATCTTTTAGTTGTTGAATCATCGTATTGAAATGAGTGGAAAACTCGCCTAAGAAGTCAATATGTTGTGTATAATCTCCGTTGGCGACTTGAATCGTCTGCCAGGTGAGATGGTTAAGAACCGAGTGTAATTCTTTTAAAGGGCCAGCAAAAAAATTATTGCGATTCGGCAAAGGAGCTTTAAGATTTCCTTGACAAATAGCCGTTAAAAATTCATAAGAATCATATAAAGAAGTCGACAAGTATTCCAATCCTTCTTTTATAGTCTGTAGTGGTTCGGAAGAAAAATTCATTTCTTTCAATTCTTTACTTAATGGCTGATGGTGAGTGATTCTTACTAATTCTTCAATAAATGGTTGTAAATTTGTATCATCCATATTATGACTCCCTAAATTCGTTTAAAACTTTAGCCTCAAAACGGCAGACGCGAGAACCCGTTGCCCAACAATCAATTTCGCGTACACAATAATTATGCTTTGTATAAGATGTGAGGATTCCTTTTAATAATCCTTCGTCATAATGACAAACGGTATCTCCTACGATAGGAAGTCCAGAACAATCAAGATCTTCGCTAATGGTTAAGACAATAGTACCAGATTCTGGGTCAAATTGTTCACATCGTAAAATTCCCATCTCATATTGTGATAAAATAGTTTGAAGATGTTCAAAAAATTGTGGCATAGGTAATGTTAAATCAAGCATATTTTTTGCAAATTCTTTTCCCGCCCGTTCCCCAGCATTGCGAAAAAGTTCAGCCGCTTGCTCAGAGCCAAACTGCTTTGTAAGCTCTTCTTTTAAGCTATATTCAAATAAGCGATAAATAAAAACAGGAACTTTAGAGCCTAAATTTTTTCTTCCTTGCTCAATATTTCCTAACAAGTCCCATAACAAGTATTCTTTTTGGTTTGATTCAAAAAAATTAGACATATATTTCACCTAATAGACCATAATATTGCTTATATTTGTGATATAAGAATATTAGATTTTTTATCCTTTCAAGAAGTTAATTCTATTTCACCTGTTAATATGACATCTATATAAATTAGATGAAATAGAAAACTAGTTTATAACTCTATAATTATTTCTTTTTATAATATATTAAAAATAAAAATAAATCAAATTTTAAACAGTGTCAATAATGAGAAAAGCGATCAAATGAAAAACAACAAAGAACAAAGGAGACGTTAACTGTATTTAGTACGTTTTTATTTTGATAGGAAACGAAATTTTCTATTACATAAAAAAGGTATTGACATTTTAGATATAGAGTGGTAATATTACTTTTGTTGCGAAAACGACAAGAAATAACAAAAAACAACAAATAAGTATTTTTTCTAATAAGAAGAAAAAAGAGCTTGACAAATAAAGTCCAATGAGATATACTGGATGAGTTATCTGAGAAAAGCAACAAATTGATAATTGAATAATAAAACAACCTTGAAAATTCCAAGAGATATAAAGATTGA
>CAJMOB010000032.1:0-36053 GCA_905214925.1 uncultured bacterium
GGAAGATCCATAATTTTTATGGAATGTAACATTCCAGTATCCGTAAAAACACAAGGGCGATGCGTATTCATACAAGAAATAATATATTTATTCTCATTTTCTGCTGCTTCTTTATTTCGTTCATACGCAGATACATCAACCGTACGAATATATCCTAAGCGATCCATCAATACAACAAGTGGTATTTCTTGAATTTTTTCTTCATACACAACTTCTTCTCGATTTTCAATCACTGTTTTTCTTGGAGTTCCAAACTCTTTTTTAAATCCATCTAATTCTTTCATAATGACAGAACGCATTGTTTTCTCATTTGTTAAAATATCCTCATAGCGTTCAATCTCTTTCACTGTCTTTTCATATTCTTTCTCTAATGCTTCGATTTCTAATCCAATTAATCGATATAAACGCATTTCCAAAATTGCCGTTGCCTGTGCTTCTGTAAAATTTAAGCTCATAGCTTGTTTTTCTGATGTTTTCTTTTTGAACTGAATTCCTTCTGTTATCCCATCCACTAAACAAGCTTTTGCCTGTTTTAAATTTTTACTGCCGCGTAAGATTTCAATAATGAGATCGATGACATCATAAGCTTTCATCAAACCTTCTTGAATCTCTTTCTTTTTCTTTGCTTGTTGTAATAAAGTTGTATATTTTCTCTTTGTAATGGAATATTGAAACTTTGTAAAATGTTCAAAAAATGCTTTCAATCCTAATACTTCTGGTTTTCCATCGGCAACCGTCAACATATTAACGCCAAACGTATCTTCTAATTTCGTCTTTTTATAGAGCATATTTTCTATTTTATTGGCATCGGCATTTTTCTTTAATTCCAATACAATACGAATACCATCTTTTCCACTTTGATTGGAAATATCAGAGATTTCCATGGCTGTTTTATTTTCAATTAACGATACTACATCGTTTAAAAACTTCCCAATTCCAGCGCCTACCATTGGATATGGAATTTCTGTAATTACAAGTGCCTCTTTACCGCCTTTTAACTTTTCATGGGTCACTTTTCCTCGAACGCGAATTTTCCCACTTCCTGTTTCATAAATGGCTTTTAAGTCATCTTTGTTGACGATAATTCCCCCTGTTGGAAAATCAGGTCCTTGCATCACTTCTAGCAACTGTTCGATTGTAACATCGGGATTTTTCAAATAAAGCTTTGCAGCGTCGATGACCTCTGCTAAGTTATGAGGCGGAATGCTTGTTGCCATACCAACTGCAATTCCATCGGCTCCATTGATTAATAAATTTGGGATACGAACTGGTAATACTTCTGGCTCTTCTTCGTTCTGATCAAAGTTTGGCACAAAATCCACAACATCTTTATCAAGATCTTCCAAGAATGCCTCTTGGGTAATTTTTTGCAAACGAGCTTCTGTATAACGCATAGCAGCAGCTCCATCGCCTTCGATAGAACCAAAGTTTCCATGGCCTTCCACTAATGGCATCCCTTTTTTATATTCTTGGGACATTACCACCAATGATTCATAAATGGAACTATCTCCATGGGGATGAAAGCGTCCCATCGTATCCCCTACGATACGAGCCGATTTACGAAACGGCTTATCATATTTTACCCCTAGTTGCATCATATCGTATAACGTTCTTCTTTGCACAGGTTTTAGACCATCCCGCACATCAGGTAACGCTCTAGCTACAATAACACTCATTGCATAATCAATATAAGATTTTTGCATGACTTCTGTATAGTCAGTTCTTAATATATTATCCATATCTCTTTCATTTCCTTTATTTTCTCTACTTTTTTGCAAGTAACCTTTTTCTTTTATAGCGGTTACTTATTTTTTACTTCTATTAAATTTTTAAGCAGACAGTTTATGCATCAACTTCTGCATCATCTGCATGTTCTTTAATAAAATTCCTTCTTGGTGGAACGTCATTTCCCATTAATAATTCAGTAATTTCAGATGCCATTTTTCCATCTTCAATTTCCACTTGTTTTAAATATCTTCTCTCTGGATCTAGGGTTGTTTCCCAAAGCTGTTCTGGGTTCATTTCTCCAAGCCCTTTATATCGCTGCAACTCAAACGGACCTTTATGGGTTTTTCTATATTTTTCAAGTGCCTTATCATCGTATAAATATTCTTCTTTTCCTCGCTTTGGAGTCGCCTTATAAAGAGGTGGCATAGCAATATAAATGTGCCCATTATAAATCAATTCTGGCATAAATCGATAAAATAAAGTGAGTAATAATGTACAAATATGTGCTCCATCCACATCCGCATCTGCCATAATAATAATTTTATGATAGCGAAGCTTTGTAATATCAAAATCATTTCCATATCCTTCCGAAAATCCACAACCAAAGGCGTTGATCATAGACTTAATTTCTGCATTGGCAAGCACTTTATCAATAGTAGCCTTTTCTACATTTAAAATTTTTCCTCGAATCGGAAGAATGGCTTGGTATTTTCGATCTCTAGCACTTTTTGCACTTCCTCCTGCCGAATCCCCTTCTACGATAAAAATTTCACATTGAGAGGCATCTCGACTTTCACAGTTGGCTAATTTTCCATTGGAATCAAAGGAATATTTTTGCTTCGAAATTAAGTTTGTCTTTGCCCTTTCTTCTGTCTTACGAATTTTTGCTGCTCGCTCTGCGCAAGCAAGCACTTCTTTTAATTCCTCTAAATGTCGATCAAAATAAAGAGCTGTTTCTTCTCCTGTGATTTTACTGACCGCTCTTGAAGCATCTGGATTATCTAGCTTTGTCTTTGTCTGCCCTTCAAACCTTGGATCGGGATGTTTAATGGAAACAATGGCAGTCATACCATTTCGAATATCGGTCCCTGTAAAATTAGCATCTTTCTCTTTTAAAACTCCAATCTCTCTTGCGTAATTATTCATAATCGTCGTAAACTGAGTTTTAAATCCTGTAATATGTAATCCGCCTTCTGCATTGTAAATATTGTTACAAAAACCTAGCACATCTTCGTGAAAATCATCGGTATATTGAAATGCCACTTCTACCGTAATCTCTTCTGCTTCCCCTTTAAAATACACAGGTTCATGAATGGATGTTTTATTTTTATTCATATCTTTTACAAATCCAATAATCCCATCTGGTTCATGATACTCTATGGATTCCACCTCTTCTTTTCTTCGATCTTCAAAAAAAATTGTGAGATTTGGATTTAAATAAGCGGTTTCATGAAGACGACTTTTAATTTCCTCTGCACTAAATTTTGTCTTCTCAAAAATCTCTGGATCCGGAATAAAATTCACCCATGTTCCTGTCTTTCTTGTCTTCCCAATAACCGGCAATAGTCCATCCACTAACTCTGTTGTTGGAACACCTCTTGAATAACTATCTTGATGAATCGCTCCATCTCGGCTTACTCGCACTTCCAACTTAACAGAAAGAGCATTCACTACAGAAGAACCAACTCCATGAAGCCCTCCACTTGTTTTATAAGAAGCTCCGTCAAACTTTCCACCTGCATGGAGTGTTGTAAAAATAAGGCGCTCTGCTGAAATCCCTTTTTTATGCATTCCTACTGGAATTCCTCGTCCATTGTCGTTAATCGTAGCAGAACCATCTTTTTCTAAAAAAACTTCAATACGATTACAAAATCCTTCTAAATGCTCATCCACTGCATTATCTACAATTTCATATATTAAATGATTTAATCCCTTTCGTCCTGTACTTCCTATATACATTCCTGGACGTTTACGGACTGCTTCTAATCCTTCTAAGACAGAAATACTATCTGCATCATATTGTTTTCCCATAATAAAATCCTTTCTAGCCTTTCTATTTGTTGTTTCATCATAACACACTTTCCAAAAGAGAACAAGTGTTTGTTATGAGAATATAAAAAAGTGTGCAATGCACACTTTGTCGCGCGCGAGCAGTTTGCGAGGAATTTCCTATAACATAAAAAATACTGCCCGTAAAGTTTCGAGCAGTATTTCTCAACACAATATTTTTATAAAACGTCCATTACACCCATTGTTTCTTCTGAAATTTCTTCTTTCTCCTTTTTATCGTCTAAAACGATTACAACTTCTTCTATTTTTTCTTTGTCATCTTCTTTTAATATTTTTGCTGTTGAGCAAATAAGTAAGAATATTACTCCAATTAGCGGAACTGCTACGATAATTGACACTGTCTCAATCGCTTTTAAGCCGCCAATAATCATCAATCCAATGGATAATGCACAAAAAATAAGTGACCATAAAATCCGATTCCAACGAGCTGGTTCCTCTTTTCTTCCAATGGATTTTGTTGTAGTTCCTGCTAGTACATAAGCGCAAGAATCTATCGTAGTAGCTAAATAAATAAAGCACAAAAGACAAATAACTATCATAACAATTTTTGAAAAAGGAAGCGTTCTTAAAATAGCAATAACCGCTTGACTTTGTCCTTCTGTTTTTAATATTGTCGCTACATCCACAATTCCATTTTCTTGAAGATATAAGGAGTATCCCCCAAAAATCATAAAACTGGAACAACAACCTAGTGTTCCCCAAATAAGCTGCCCCCAAATTACATTTTTAATTGTTCTTCCTCTCGAAATTCGAGCGACAAACATTCCCATCATTGGCATAAAAGCAATCCACCAACCCCAATAAAAAATCGTCCATCGCTCTACAAAAGATTCATTTTTATAAGCTGGCATATAGGTATTCATACGAATAAAATTTGATGCATAAAGTCCTAAAGAATTGATCTCTGATTTTATCATACTAACCGTTGGCCCTGCAAACAGAATAAAAAACATGACTGCAAATGCCAACCATACATTAAAAGTGCTTAGATTTTTTAATCCTTTTTCTAACCCTAAATATAGAGTTCCTGTGAACAATAAAATCCAAATTCCTAAAACAACGATCTGCACCTGAAGTTCATACGCTTTTCCAATATTAAATACCTCTCGAATGATATCAGAAACAACGGGTGTACCAATACCAAGTGATGTACCAATTGAACCAATAATCCCAAAGATCACAAAGATATCAATTAGATGTCCAAACCAACCATCAACTTTTTTTCCAAGTATTGGACGACAAGCGGTGCTAATACGCATTTTTTTCTCTTTTCGGACAAACATTGCATAAGCAACAGCTACAATGGCTGGATTATAAAAATTCCATGCACTAAGTCCCCAATGAAATTGTCCGTACATATGAGCATATTCATAAGCCTTTTGACTATATGGTTCAATAGAAAGAGGGGGATCCATTAAATAATAAAGTGGTTCTAAAAAACCCATAATAACAATACTTGCACCTACACCAGCAGTGAACATCATTGCAATCCAAGCAAAATTAGAATGTTCTGGTTTTTCTTCCGGTTTTCCAAATTTTACGTTTGCATATTTGCTAAAGGTTAACCATAAAAGAAACCCAAAAGAAGTAAGACAAGTTACAATATAAAGCCATCCTAATTTTTGTGTACAAAATGCATATAACAATTGAATCATATATGCAGATTGTTTTGGAAATAAATAAAGCGGTAAAATTAGTAATATTACAACAATCAATGCCGGTATAAAAATACCTTTTTCTATATTTTGAAGTTTTTTCATTGATATCCTCCCTCATTATTAATACTTTCCTACTCTATCGAAACCATCAAATCCTTTTTTCTTAGACTTCTTGATAGTTTATAATAACTGCGTCCGCAATTCCTACACCTTTTCCTTCTTCATATACAAAAACAGGATTGATATCTAATTCCTTTAACTCATTTCTTTTTTCACTCGCATATCGACTAATCGCTACCATCATGTCACATAATGCATCAATATCACAAGGCTTACTTCCTCTATATCCTTTTAACAATTGAAATGCTTTTAATGATTTAAGCATATCCAAGGCTTCTTTTTTATTAAAAGGTGCTGGATATAGAACAACATCTTTAAATAATTCAACAAAAATGCCTCCTAGTCCAACCATAACCATTGCTCCAAATTGCGGATCTTGATTGACACCAACAATCATCTCAACCCCTTTTTCTAACATAGGAGTCATTAATATCCCATTAACTTTTGCAGTGTTACAGTTTAAGCTAATATTTTCCATAATTTCTTCATAGCTTTTTCTTACTGCTTCTTCTCCAAAGACATTTAATTTTACACCACCTACATCACTTTTATGTAAAATGTCGGCTGACTCAATTTTCATTGCCAACGGTTTTCCTTGTGTCTTTGAAAATGCCACTGCTTCTTCCACAGAAGTTACTATTTTTTCTTCTGCTATTGGTACACCATATTTTCGAAGTTCTAATTTACTTTCATGTTCTGATAAAGAATACGTTTCTCTTACCTTTCCTTCTCCACAACAAATTTCTAGTGTCTTTTCTTCCGGGCAATAAGAAATAAAATCGGCTAAATATTTTAATAATTGAAATGCATATTTTGTCGGTGGCAAAATTGGCACTCCTATTTGAAATAATTTTTCTTGATACTTTGCATTTCTTGTATTTTCCGCAAATGGTATCATTGCAATGGGCTTACAATCTTCTCCTTTCTCTTCAATCACCTTTTGAATTCCTCGATACATATAATGGATTGCAGGATCAGAAATTTCTTCTAACAATGTATAACCAACTAACACCATTCCTATATTTTCATCTTCCATGACCGTTTTAAGAGCTTGTGCATAAAGCTCTTCATCATAAGAAAGGCTCGCTGTCATATCCAATGGATTGTTTGGTGTCGCATAATCTGGCAATTGCTCTCTTAAACGTGCCAACGTTTTCTCGGAAAAATCTGGATAAACAATGCCATAAGAGCTTCCAACATCTGCACAAATTCCTGTTTCCCCTCCGGATAAGTTCATAGAGGCAAAAGTAGATTTTTCAGGCAATTTCTTTAATGTATCCAACATAAGTGACATTGCCATCATCTCTTCTAAATCTTCGACACGAATCACTCCAAATTTTTTCAAAACTGCATCAAAAGAAGCATCCGAACCAGAAAGACTTCCTGTATGCGAAGCAGCGATTGCTCCACCTTTTTCACTCTTACCCGCTTTTAAGACAACAATTGGTTTTCGAATTTCTGCTGCTCTTTTCAATACTTTCACAAATTTCTCTGGATTTTTCACTCCTTCTATATACACACTAACAACTTTTGTATCCTTATCCTCTACTAGAAATTCCATATAATCTTCCATCGTAATTATTTTTGCATTTCCAGCAGAAATATTGTAAGAAAATCGCATTCCAAAACAATCCATTAAAGAAAGACAAAGCTGTCCACTTTGAGAGATAACACCAACGCTTCCTCGTCTATCTCTTTTTTCGGAAATAAATGCAAATGCTTGAATTTCATCAATATAATTAACAAAGCCTGCACAATTTGGCCCCATAATGGCCACGTTTAATTCCTTTGCTATTTTTATCAGCTCTTGTTCTTTTTGCCTTCCTTCTTCCGTTCCAACTTCCCCATATCCACTGGCAAAAACAACAGCTCCTCCACAACCTTTTTTTGCTCCTTCTTTTAAAAGTGGGATCACTGTCTTTTGAGAAGTACAAATGATCATAAGATCAATGGTATCTGGAATTTCTGAAACTGAGGAATAACAAGGCACTTGAAACACTTGTTCTCTTGTTGGATGGACAAAATAAATGCGTCCCAATTGTTCTCGTTTTCGGTAGGAGAGAATGTTTCTACAAACATCTCCCCCAAAACCTTCTTTTTCACTAGCACCAATGACTGCAACTGACTTAGGTTTTAAAAGTTTTGTTAAATCCATAGCTACTTCCCTTCTGTACCTCTTCTATAACAAGCCACATTTTTATCATTATATTTCCCTTTTCCTTTTTTCTCAAAAAAGGATACGATTGCCTGTTCCATGTACTCGATTGTAAACAAATCACTATGCTTTGCTAACGCACCGAGCATGACTAAATTGGCCCCTTTTGGATTTTTCTCTTCAGATGCAATTTCTGTAGCTGGTACTTTCACAACATGAATATCCCTTCGATACTCTCTATCTTCTGGAACAATAGAAGAATTCACTAATAACAATCCCCCCGATTTCAACCGCCTTTCAAATTTATCAATGGCAGGTGTATTCATTGTAAACAAAATATCTAACTCATCTGCTACAGGACTAGCAATTAATGTGTCGCTAATTTTCACAGTACAATTGGCGGTTCCTCCTCGCATTTCAGAACCATAAGATGGATAAAAAACCACTTGTTTTTGTTGTTCCATCCCTGCATTTGTCAATAACATTCCCGCTGTTAATACTCCTTGACCCCCAAAGCCTGCACAAATAATTTCCTTTACCATGGTTATGCCCCTTTCTTTTCTTTAAATTCACCGACTGGGAAATATTGTTCCATTTCATTTTTAATCCGTTCTATACTTTTTATCGGTGTCATATTTAAATTTGTTGGGCATGGTGACAATAATTCTACCAGACAAAATCCTTCGTTGTTCATATGTTTTTCCACTGCTTTTTTAATATAATTTTTACTTTTTATTATTCCCTTTGCATCAGCCATAGAACCTCTTGCCAAATATGCAATATCAAGCCCTGAAAACGCATGCTCAACTCGAAAAGGCATTCCACTTTTCTTTGGATCTTTTCCATATGGTGTGGATGTTGTAATTTGTCCAGGCAATGATGTTGGCGCACACTGCCCTCCTGTCATTCCATATAAACTATTATTAATAACAATGGCAATTACATTATCATTCCGAATAGCAGTATGCATTGTTTCAGCCATACCAATGGAATAAGCTGCACCATCGCCTACATAGGCAAGAACTGGATTTTCCTTTCTTACCTTTTTAATTCCAACAGCCGTTGCAATCGGACGTCCATGTGCCGCCATAACCGTATCAAAACGCCACGAATCAATATTGAGAGAACCACAAGCCACATCGACAACTGCAAGAAGTTTTTCACTAAGCCCCATCTCTTCCATAACTTCTGCAATCAGGCGAACGGCTAATCCATGCCCACATCCTGGACAAAATCCACTTTGTGTAAAGGTAATTGTTTCAGGAGCTACCAATCTCATACTATTTCTCCCCCTTTTTTTGCATTGTTTTTGCTTTTTGAATAATTCCATCCGTTTTTGGAATTTCGAAAATAGAACCATAATGATCCACTGGATATTTTCCATTGGTTGCTAAACGAACATCATCCATCATCTGACCTAAAATGTTCATTTCCACTGTTAAAAATGCCTCTGCTTCTTTTGCCTCTTCAAACGCCTTTACTGGAAATGGCCACAATGTAATTGGACGAATTAATCCTAACTGAAATCCTGTTTCTCTCGCTTTTTTCACCGCTTCTTTACAAACTCTTGAACTAATTCCATAAGCAACTAACACAACTTTGGCATCTTCTACTTGTAATGTCTCATATCGCTGTTCCTCTTGCTCCATTTGTTTATATTTATTTGATAAATAGGTTTCATAATCTGGATGCGTGTAATAAACATTTTGAATCTTTCTCTGCTCATTTCCTTTTTGACACCCTTTAATTGTCCAATCATACCGATTAATATCATGCTCTTTCCATTCTGGAATTTCTACCGCTTCTATCATCTGTCCAATGGCAGCGTCGGAGGCAATTAAAACTGGATGGCGATACTTTTCCGCTAAGTCAAAGGCACTTGCCATAATATCTGCATTTTCTTGCACAGATGCCGGAGCAAACACTAAAGTATGATAGTCCCCATGTCCTCCCCCTCTTGTCAATTGCCAATAATCTCCTTGTCCTTGTGCAATATCGCCAAGTCCCGTGCCAATTCGCATGACGTCTACGATAACCGCTGGCAAATCAGACGCCACTAAATAAGAAATTCCTTCTTGTTTTAATGAAAATCCAGGTCCTGAAGAAGTTGTAAGAGCTCTTGCACCTGCTGCCGCCGCACCAAGAACCATATTAATTCCTGCCAATTCTGACTCTGCCTGTATAAATTCCCCTCCTACTTCTTCCATTCTCCATGATAAATATTCTAAAATTTCTGTCTGTGGGGTAATTGGATAACCACTATAAAATCGACACCCCGCTGCTAATGCTGACTCTGCTAATGCTTCATTTCCTTTTAATAATACCTTCCCCATACTTCTTCTCCTTATCGAATTTCATATACATAATCAGGGCAAACACGGTAACAAGTACCACAGATAATACATTTTTCTTCATCTACTTGTACTGTATGATATCCTTTCGGATTCACATAGTCTGAAAATGAAATTGCTTCTTTTGGACATGCATTAATGCAATACCCACATCCTTTACAACGAATCGGATCCGTATATATTTTTTCTGTTTTTTCTACACTCATTTTTATTTCCCTTTCTTTTCTATGGTTCTGTTTGAATTGGAGTAACTACCTCTTGATCGAATACATCTTTTTTGCTCTTTTTATAAATAACAAGAGATAGAATAGCACCAATAAATGCACTTCCTGCTAAAAATAAAAAGATTTTGTTATATCCAGCATTTCCAGAACGATCAATCCATCGTCCAAACATAGGGGAATAAAAGAAATCAGGTAAATAACCGATAATAGATGTCAATCCTATTATTGTTCCTGTCATTCTTCTAGGCACTCCTGCTTCACTGACAACAGAAAAGATAACCCCATACATCATTAGTCCAATCGCTCCTGGAATCAATGAATATACAACTGCTACGATAGAAGAAGTTCCTTCGTTTAATAGCAATACGCCTGCATAACAAATGGCTAATAAGAAAAATGAAATACTCAACCATTTTGATGTAGAATGTAATACTTTATCCGCAATTATTCCTCCAATTGGTGCTAATAACATAAAGACATAACTTCTTAAAACAGTAGCCATTCCTGAATAAGTCGAAGAGATACCAACTACGTTTGTTAAATAAGGTGTGAAATAGGTGGAACTAGAATAAATACCATAACCACACAAAATCGTCAATGATACAATCCAAACAATTGGCTGACTTAATAATATTTTCACATCACGAAATTGAAATTTCTCTTCTGTGTCCGCCTCTTTTTCTCCTACCATAGTATCATCCAATAGAAATATCAAAGAAATACCTGCAACAAGTGTAAAAATACCTCCCACAATACATGCATTTGAAAATCCTTTGATTGGATCAGAAGATTGGTTGGATACAAGTAATGCAACTGATTGGATCAGAGCACCAGAAAGCCCATTACAAGCATAATAAAGACCATACATGAAACCTTGCTCTTTTTCATCTGCAATCATTCGAATGGCTTTCATAAGGGAAGCCCAAAAAACAAATGCGGTAGAAAAAGATAAGAAGAACCAAATGCCTAACGCCAATTTAAAGTTCATTGTAAAAGCATAAAGAAAAACAAGTCCAGTTGTACTTAACAACGAAATAATTAATGACTTCTTCGGCGAAAATTTATCTGCTAAAATACCACCTGGCACATAAAGAATCATATTCCCAATTGTGTACATCGTAAGAAGCAGGCCTGATTGTAAATTATTAATATTCATAGCCTCCATCTGGGCATCATAAAAAACATATTTAATATAGGGTAGGAAATAAATAGAACTTCCTGCTAACCCTAAAGCAACCACTGTTATGTATTTTCTAAATTTTCCATTCATAGACAGATACCTCTTCTTATTCCTTATCTATCAGGAGTGTCGGATTTATCTGGTACAAATAATCTTCTAGCAACATCTCTTGTAAATTCTCCAGTTTTCTTTGCTTCTTCAAATACACATCTTGTCTGTTTACGAATTAAATTTTCTGTATCTTCTACAATCGCTTTTGCTGCTTCTTCATCATTCATATGTTCTATTTTTACAATACGGAAAATAACAGCTTCATAAATACGAATCCCACCCATATTAGCAATAAAATCAACAGCAACATCAATTCCTTTTCTCTTTAATATTTCATCCGCTTCTTTTGTCGTTGGAATATTTGCTGCTTCTACGATTAGAGATGCTTTTATTTTATCCGCATTTTGTTCATTAATAACATCTTCTAATGCCGCTGGAATTAAAATATCACAATCCATTTCTAACCATTTACTATTTGGTAAAATTTCATAGTTTTCTTCAAAAGCATCTCTATTTAATTCTCCTTTCGGCAATCTTGTATCGATTAATCGATCAATATTAAGCCCATCTTTGCAATAAACAAGTCCATTTACATCAGCGATTCCAACAATTTTATACCCCATTTTATGTAAAGAATTAACACAACTAGCACCAACACAACCAAATCCTTGAATTACAACACTAGCTCCTTCTTTTCCTCCACGCAATTTCCACGCTTCATCAGCAGATGCTGCAACTCCATAACCAGTTATCATATCATACATTTTAAATCCATCATAAGTTAGTTCTTTTTCTGCTCTATCATGATTTAAAATTCCTTGATGAATATCTTTGTCCTCTTTCATAGCTTTTGTTTGTGGAATCCCAATTCCTAAATCATCTAAAATTCTTAATACATCAGAATAATCCACTCCTAAATCCCCACCAATAGAAACGCCTGCTTGAATATATGGAGCTGTGGCTGTTAAAAATCTTCTTAAAACATCAGGAGCATCTTCTGCTTTATAATCATAAGCAATACCAGCCTTACAACCTCCTGTTGTCAAAGATTCACATGCTTTATACTTGTAACCCATTGTTGTCGCCAGTCGTACAACTTCTTCCTTTGTTACTGTTGGATGCATTCTTGTTCCTCCACCACAATAATGCCCAACAAAATTATAGACGCATAACCACCCCGTTGCATCTGTTTCCGTATCGTTCCATTCCACCACTACATAAGGTTTGTTTGCCATAAAAATATCCTCCTTCTCAATTGTTCTTAATTATAGAACTATGTTCTCTTAATTCGACAAAAAAATTCAACATGAATAAATTTATTTTCATTGATTGAAAAGACTCATCCTTTTAAATCTATGCAATTATTTTTCTTTTATTGCTGATATTTTGTTCTATTATAGAGAACTTAGTTCTTAATTTCTATGTATAAATAGTACCATTTTTTGTTAGATCTTTCAATATTTTTCAGTATATTTTTATTTTTTTGTACACTTTTACATATTCTATATTCTTTTCTCAATTTCATTCACATATTTTTTAAGCACTTTCACAAATTGTTCTACTTTTTCTTCCTTCATTCGCAAAGAAGGCGTACTAATACTTAAAGCAGCAATTGGTTTATTATTTTGATCTAAAATAGGGATTCCTATACATTTAATTCCATAAATCACCTCCATATTATCCATAGCATATCCTTGTTGTCTAATTTTTTCCAACTCTTCTAATAATCTTCCTCTATCGGTAATTGTAAATTCTGTAAAGGGAATTAACTCTCTACTTAAATGTTCCTCTAACTCCTCTTTTGAATATGCGGATAATATTGCTTTCCCAGCACTTGTAGAATACATTTTTGAACGCTCTCCTCGTATTGGTGGAGAAGCTAAAAAATTCATATCTGGATACAATGCTTCTAAATAAACTACCTCATCACCAGAAGGCACAGCTAAATAAACAAGTTCATGTACCTCTTCTACAATTTGTTTCATAAAAGGCAATGCAACTTTTGTAATATCAAATCGATCATTTAATGCTCTCGTTAGACTAAAAATAGCTGGACCTAAATAAAATTTTCCACTTTCTTTATCTTGTTCAATGTATTCCATCGCTTTAAATGTCATTAAAATATTATGTACATTGCTTTTATAAAGTCCAAGTTTTTCACTGATTTCAGTAACACCCAGTGGCTGTTTTTCTGTAAAACAATTTAATACTTCTAATCCCTTTTTTAAACTTTTTACTTTCACTTCTGCTGTATCTTTCATCTTAATTCCTCCAAATGTATTCCTTTTCCATTAAAATTGCCCGACAAGGTGCTGCATCCGCCCCTTTTATTTTTAATGGCTGTGCAAAGAGTATATATTGTTTTTCCTCCACTTGACTTAAGTCTAAATGTTCTAAAATAACAATTCCATTTCCTAATAATTCTTTATGTACTTGTTCTATGTCCTGTTCTATCTTAGGATTACCAACCGTATCCCTTTCGACTCCTACTAAACAAATCCCATATTCTTTTATTAGCTTTGCTCCCGACAAAGTGAGATAAGTATCTTCTCCTTTTAAGAGCAACCGCTCAATTGTTCCAAATTGTTTTTTTAATCGATCCAACAATTTTCTCAATGCCTTATCGTCTAAAACTCCACTTTCTCTTGCAACAACACAAATTCCAATTATTTCTTCTAGAGAAATTTCATCAATTGTTTTTCCTTCCTCAATAAAATGATAAGGCGCATCCATATGAGTGCCATTATGAAGACACATTTCTATATTCGATAAGTTATATCCTTCTCCATTCTGGATTTTCATCACTTTTTGTAAAACAGGTTCTTTATCTCCTTTATACACTTCACAACTTAATAATTCTTTTGTAATATCATAAACTTTTTTCATTACAGTAAATATCCCATCCTTTCACAAAGCTCTACAACTTCTTCGTTCATCCCATTATTAATAAAATAAGCATGTTCTTGTTCTATCATAGAACCTCCCATATCCTCTGCATATTCTCCACATACATCGATTCCAACCACATTCTTCTCTTGTAAACACGATTCCATAAAAGAGAGTATTTTATGTTTTGATAAAATTCCTTGATCCCAATTTGTAATGGTTTCTTCTCGTCGGATCACATCTTTATCCAAACTAATATAGACATCCTCTTCCTTTAACAAAGGCTCTATGCTATCCCAAGTTAAACTGACCGCTTCTTTTTCTGAAATACATCGAATTTTCTCTTGATAAGAAGGCTGTATATCCTTCTTTTGATCATTTCTCACTCCAACGGATACGACATGCTTTAAATTCGGTAACTGTAATAGCGCCTTTTCAAGCCAAGAACCGCAAGAAATCAACTCGGAAAAAAGAGAAGTTTGCGTGTCCGTATGATGGTCAAAATGTAAAAGACTAAACGGCTCTTTTATCATCGCTAAATAAAGATAGGCAATATAATGATAATTGCCATTTCCTAAAAAGGAAAGATGTTTTCCTGCATAAGGTAAAATTGCCTTTTGAATTTCAAAAAGCGAATGATGCTCACAATATCCATTGACCCCTTTTAAGTCTGTAAAATCTATCCATTGATATTCGTAAGATTTATAAAAATCTTCTTGTTGATACACTCCGTCAAAATCTAAAATACATATATTTCCCATTGTCTATCGCCCCCTATTTTATCAATTCTTGATCGTTACAAAACTTTTATTACTCCTTCTCTTTTGTATCTTCTCCTTTTCTCTTTTGTCTCGCTCTACTCTTATGAAACAATTAAAATTCAAATACAGAACCCGTACTCATATAATGAAGCTTTTCTCCTAATATTTGTTTTAACTGCTGATATTCCTCTTTTCCGGTACAATGCCCTGTGTAAAAGACAGGATGCATTGTTTTTAAATAATTTCCCAATTGCTCCACCTCATCTTTTGACACTTGATTTCCTTTTTTTGCAGTATGTAAATGAAAGCCAGCAAAAACAACATCAATGGTTATTCCCTCCCATTTTTCTACTTGCTCTACAATATTAACAATCCCATTATGCGCACAACCAGCAAATAAATAATATTTCTCATTTTCTTCTATTAATAACGCTAACTCATGAAAAAAATCATCCTGAATAAAACCGTCTTCTTTCATTTGATATAAAGATTCATTAATGGATGGCACAAATTTTTCCTGTTGAAATCCACTATAAAGAATCATACGATCATTGATTCTCTTCATGCGATCCACAAAATGAAACCGTTTCACATAAGGCATTTTTCGAATCTTTGGTTCTAACCCAATATAAGACATATCTTCAAATAGAATTGACCTCTCTGCCTTTCTTGAGAAATAAGGTAATAACGCATTCATCTGCAAATAGATTGGACAATTTTTATTTTTTTCCATAAAATAAGGCAATCCATCTCCATGATCATAGTGTCCATGAGAAAGAACACCATAAGTAACATCTTCTAATAACTCTCCCAAGCACTCCGCATTTTTTATAAACTTATCCGTTTTCCCAAAATCAAATAGTATTTTTTCATCTTTTGATTCAATCAATATGCTGAGTCCATGTTCAAATTCATACTGCATTTTTTCACTGCTTGTATTTTCTACTAAAATTTTTATCTTCATATTTTTTCCTTCTCCTTTTCTATTTACCCATCTTCTCTTGTAAAAAAGGTGTCACAATGTTTTACTTTTGTGACACCATCTATCATCTTATTTTTTTATTACGCTCTTATTTGACCATTGCTTAGGAACGTTAAAAACTCTTGAAACGTGTTTCTCATCGTTTAGAATCTAAAATCACGATTTCCTTCTTCAATTTCATTTAAATATTTTTTTGCATTTTCTTTTACAACTGGATTTGTAATATGTTCTAATTGTTTTTCGATTAATTCTTCGCCTTTTTTCTTTGTATCTTCAGACGCATAGTCATTTAAATATTCTTTTAATGTTAAAAGAGCATTTGGCTGACAACAGTTTGCAATCTGTCCAGATTTCACAAGAGACATAAACCGATCTCCTGTTCTTCCTTCTCGATAACATGCTGTACAAAAACTTGGAATATAACCAAGTTCTTCTAACCAGTTTACTACTTGATCTAACGTTCTTGTATCACTAACATCAAATTGAGCAGAATTTTCTTCTTCTGGTTCTTCTTCTACATATCCGCCAACACTTGTTCTAGAACCACCACTTAACTGAGAAACCCCAAGCTCTAATACTCTTTCTCTTACTTTCTTGGATTCTCTTGTGGATACAATCATACCTGTATAAGGTACTGCAATACGGATAATTGCAACTAATTTCATGAAAATATCATCAGAAATTGCATCTTTAAAATCTTCTTTATTGATATCGTCCGCAGCACAAATACGAGGAACACTAATCGTATGAGGACCTACTCCAAATGTGGCCTCTAAATGTTCTGCGTGCATTAAAAGACCTGTAAAGTCGTATTTATATGTATTAAGTCCAAATAAAACACCCATACCAACGTCATCAATCCCTGCTTCCATGGCTCTATCCATAGCTTCTGTATGATAAGCATAATCACTTTTTGGTCCTGTTGGATGTAATTTTTCATAATTTTCTTTATGATAAGTCTCTTGGAATAAAATATAAGTTCCAATTCCCGCATCTTTTAATTTACGATAATTTTCTACCGTTGTAGCTGCAATATTCACATTAACGCGGCGAATGGCACCATTTTTATGTTTAATGCTATAAATTGTTTTGATACTTTCTAATACATACTCTAATGGGTTATGAATTGGATCTTCTCCTGTCTCAAGAGCAAGACGTTTATGCCCCATATCTTGTAATGCAATTACTTCTTGACGAATTTCTTCTTGTGTTAATTTTTTACGAGCAATATGTTTGTTTTTTAAATGATATGGACAGTAAACGCAACCGTTGACACAGTAGTTTGATAAGTAAAGAGGCGCAAACATTACGATACGATTTCCGTAAAATTTCTGTTTGATCTCTTTTGCTAAATGATACATTTTTTCAATTAACTCTTGATCTTCACACTCTAATAAAAGCATAGCTTCTCTATGAGTTAACCCTTTACAATCTTTTGCACGCTCAATTAAAGAATTAATAAGCTCAAGATTATTTTTATTTTCTTTGGCATATTCTAAAGTATCAAGAATTTCTTGATGGTCAATAAACTCTGTTGCAACTTTTGATTTTACATTGTACATTTTCTTTTCCTCTTCTTTCTATTTCTTCGTTCCCTATTACCACTACTCTGGAAAATCTCCTCTTGCCGTCACAATTTCATATTCAATGGCTTCCATACGCTTCTTTAAACGCCAAAGGCCTTCTGCTGCCTCTTCTCCTGTGGCAATCTTATTGTCATATAGCATATATTTCTTTCGATCCTTTTGTGGAGAAAGATTTGGCATAACAACATTGGCCCCTGCTAATATCCCTCGCTCTCGCCCATCTGGCGCAATCGTTCCTAGAGCGGTTGTCGATGGAATCAGACTTTTTGGAAACATTAATCGTAAAATTGCAATCATACGCAGAGTTCTTTCCATACTTCCATTTGGCTGTTCTTTAAATGGAGTATCTTTATGCGATAGAAATGGCCCTATCCCTATCATATGTGGCTGTAAATCCCATAAAAAGTGAAGATCCTCTATTAAATAATCAACGGTCTGATAAGGTGACCCAACCATAAATCCACTTCCCACTTGAAATCCTATCTCTTTTAAAGCACGAAGACATTCTCTTCGATTCTCAAAGGATAGCTCCGCTGGATGAAGTTGCTGATAATGCTCTTTCACAGCCGTTTCATGTCGAAGTAAATATCGATTGGCTCCTGCATCGTATAAACGTTGATACTCTTCTTTTGTCATTTCTCCGAGTGAAAGCGTAATTGCACAATCTCTATATTTTTCTCGAATAGTAGAAACTAATTCTTCCATACGCTCTCCTCGCCAATAGGCGTCTTCGCCTCCCTGCAATACAAATGTACGAAATCCTAGCTCATATCCTTGTTCACAACAAGAAAGTACCTCTTCTCTCGTCAAACGATAGCGTTCTGCTTTCTTATTTCCATGACGGATTCCGCAATAAAGACAATCATTCCAACAATAATTACTTATTTCGATCAGCCCTCGAATATAAATTTTATTTCCGAACTGTCTTAAGGATGCCTCTTTGCCTCTTTTCAATAACTCTCTTACCGCTTCTTCATCCTCTGTTGTAATAAGTGCTTTAAATTCTTCATCCGAGACAAAGCGTTCTTTCTCTAAGCGTTCAATTGCATTCCATATTTGCTTCATATTCTCTCGTACCGAATGGACACCTTCTTTTTGTCCTGTGTCGTTTTACTCTTTTCACTTACGACATATTTCCTTTCTAGCTGCATCTTTCTTAATCGTTCAGCATATTAAGCATATCACAAAAACTGATAACGTACAAGTCTTGCATATTTTGTTAATACAATTCGACAAAATTATGTAAATTTTGGAAACGGCATCCAATTCTGAATTTTCAAAAATTTTTTCAATTTTTCCTTGCTATTTCTAATCATTAATGGTATGATTAACACAGTTGAGTTAATTCATAAGCTTCACATATTTTTTATATCATGTGGGATTTGTGTATGATAATAAAAACTATGTGAACTTATGGATTTTTTTGTATATAATATAGTAAAAAATATACAAATACTCATAAGTATGGATTATTTTCCATTTATTTCTATTTATTTTTTTATTTATTTAAGGAGGTACCGCAATGAACAAGGGTACAGTAAAATGGTTCAACAGTGAAAAAGGCTACGGCTTCATCAAAACAGAAGAAGGAAAAGATGTATTTGTACATTTTTCTGCTATCGTAGCAGATGGTTTTAAATCATTAGAAGAAGGTCAAAATGTTACTTTTGATATTGAAGAAGGTAACCGTGGACCACAGGCTACTAACGTAGTTGTTCAATAATTTAAGTTGATCCTTTCAAGTCTCACAGTATGTTTCACTGTGAGGCTTTTTCTTTTGCCCAGTATCTGTTACAATAAGGACCATAAGAAACATATAATTTTTCTTTGCAGAACTGGAGGCAATATGATAAAAAAATTCGATGAAAAACATGTTGATGATACACTAAAAGAACTAAATCCTCATGGTACATTTGAGCTTCCCTTAGATATTTATGACGATAATTGTGAAATTTTTCATTCGATTTATACCCATTGGCATGAAGAAATGGAAATTATCTACATAGAAAAAGGAAGTGGTATTTTGCGCATTAACGAAAATACATTTCGAATCCAAGCAGGCGACTTTGCTCTCATCAATAAAGAAGCTGTTCACCATCTGAAAAGTGATTTAAAAAATATTTTATACTTTAAAAGCCTTGTCTTTGACTTAGTCATTCTCTCTGGAATCGCTGGCGACCTTTGTCACGAAAAACTGATCCACATGCTTATGAATAAACAGGCTGATTTTGTCCATATTATAAAACCAAAGGATGCTCATTACGAAAATATTCATCATATTTTCCTAGCGATTATAGAGGATGGAATAAAAAAAGAACCTTTTTATTATGTGAAATTAAAGGGACTTTTATTTCTTCTTTTTTATGAATTAGCAAGTGGAGAATATATTATCCCTTCCGACCAAACGGATACGAAAAAACTCTCTTCCATTAAAATAGCTTTAAATTATATTGATTCGCATTACCAAGAAGACCTTTCGGTAAAAGAGCTAGCTTCCATGGTGCATTATAGTGATTATTATTTTATGAAAGTATTTAAACAATATACTGGTAAAACTTTGATTTCCTATATTAACCATTTGCGACTTGAAAAATCCAAACATTTATTGTTTCATTCGGATCATTCGATTACAGAAATCGCCTTAGAAGTTGGCTTTCACAACACCAGTTACTTTATCCGAAAATTTCAGGAAGAAAATGGAATGACTCCACAAAAACTGCGCAAGAATTGTACCATTTCATAACAGGATCGTGCTATTTTTTCTTTATTCATTATGATACGATATTGTTATCAAAAGCAACTCATTGTTTATAAAGAAATTTTTATATATGACGTATTTTCAAGTTTTTTCTTATTTTATGAAACAACTTAATTTTTCACTATTATGGTATGAAAATTGAAAATACTCTTATTGGAGGTATTATAATGATAACAGAAAAATTACAAAATTTAATAGAACAAATGTATCAAAAGCCAGCAAAAGCTTGTTCTGAAAAAGAATTATATTTTGCTCTTCTTTCCTTAGTAAAAGAAGAAACAAAAAACCGTGGAATCAATGAAGGAAAGAAGAAACTTTATTACATTTCTGCTGAATTTTTAATTGGAAAACTACTTTCTAATAACTTAATTAATTTAGGAATTTATGACGAAGTCGCTAAGTTTTTAGAAGAAAACGGAAAATCAATTTCCAAAGTAGAAACAGCAGAACCAGAACCATCTTTAGGAAATGGTGGATTAGGACGTCTTGCCGCTTGTTTTTTAGATTCCATTGCAACATTAGGACTTCCTGGCGATGGAATTGGTCTTAACTACCACTTAGGTTTATTTAAACAAGTATTTGAAAATCATAGTCAGTCAGAAACACCAAATCCTTGGATTGAAAAAAATAGCTGGTTAACAAAAACAGTACATTCTTATGAAGTGCCATTTAAAGATTTCACATTGACTTCTACTTTATATGATATTGATGTCATTGGATATGAAAATAAAGTGAATAAACTTCATTTATTTGACTTAGACTCTGTTAATGAAGGCATTGTGAAAAAAGGCATTTCCTTTGATAAGACTGATATTAAAGAAAATTTAACACTCTTCCTCTATCCTGATGATAGCGATGAAGCAGGACATCAACTTCGTATTTACCAACAATACTTTATGGTAAGCAATGGTGCTCAATTGATTTTAGAAGAAGCAAAAAGCCGTGGATCCAATCTTCATGATTTAGCTGAATATGCCGTTGTTCAGATCAACGATACTCACCCAAGTCTTGTAATTCCTGAATTTATCCGTCTTTTAATGGAAGAAGGCATTTCCTTTGAAGAGGCATCTACTATTGTAACAAATATGTGTGCTTATACCAATCATACTATTTTAGCAGAAGCTCTTGAAAAATGGCCAGTGGATTATTTAGAAGAAATCGTTCCACACTTAATGCCAATTATTCATAACTTAGATAAGGCTGTAAAAGAAAAATTTGATGATCCTTCCGTGGCAATTATCGATGAGGAAAATCGTGTTCATATGGCACATATGGATATTCATTATGGGTTTAGCATCAACGGCGTTGCTGCTCTCCACACAGATATTCTTAAAAATAGCGAATTAAAGAATTTCTATGAAATCTATCCTGAGAAATTTAATAATAAGACAAATGGTATTACGTTCCGTCGTTGGTTAATGCATTGTAACCATCCACTTACTTCTTTTATTGAACAACGCATCGGAAACGGCTTTAAGAAAGACGCAGAAGAGCTTCAAAAATTAGGTGAATTTTTAAATGATGAAGAAAGTTTAAATCAATTACTTGCTATCAAAAAGAAAGCAAAAATTCAACTGAAAAACTTTATCCTTGAAAATATTGGAGAAGAAATTGATGAAAATTCTATTTTTGATATTCAAATCAAACGTCTTCATGAATATAAACGTCAACAGATGAATGCTCTTTACATCATTCATAAGTATATGGAAATCAAAAATGGAAATAAGCCTTCCACTCCTATTACCTTTATTTTTGGTGCAAAAGCGGCTCCTGCTTATATTATTGCAAAAGATATTATTCACTTAATTCTCTGCTTACAAGAATTGATAAACAACGATAAAGAAGTGAGCCCATACATGAAAATTGTCATGGTAGAAAACTACAATGTCAGTGCCGCAGAAAAGTTAATTCCTGCTTGTGATGTTTCCGAGCAAATTTCTTTAGCATCTAAAGAAGCTTCTGGTACTGGTAACATGAAATTCATGTTAAATGGTGCTGTTACCCTTGGGACTTTAGACGGAGCAAATGTTGAAATCGCAGAACTTGTTGGTGAAGATAATATTTATGTATTTGGCGAATCTAGTGAACAAGTAATTGAACATTATGAAAAAGCTGATTATTGTTCCAAAGATTTTTATGAAAAGGATGCTCATATTAAAGAAATGGTTGACTTTATCATTAGCGACGAAATTACAAACATCGGTGATAGTGAAAAATTAGAACGCCTTCACAAAGAAATCGTTGGAAAAGACTGGTTTATGACACTTCTTGATATTAACGATTATATTAAAGTAAAAGAACAAGTATTTGCTGATTATGAAAATTCTATGACATGGGCTAAGAAAATGTTAATCAATATTTCAAAAGCTGGTTTCTTCTCTGCAGACCGTACAATCGCTCAGTACGAAAATGATATTTGGCATTTAAGAGGATAATTTCTTAAAAGTGCATAAAAAAAAGAAAGCAATCTAAAAAAAGAAACTTCCTATTTTTATTAGGAAGTTTCTTTTTTAATCTAATTGTTTTAACAGGAAAATCACTTGTTCATAACTTTGTTTTAGCAGTTCAAATAACGTTAGAATTTCTGAATACTGTTTTTGTCTGACTGCTTTTACCACTGCCTCTGCATAGCGAAAAATCGATTGCAAACCTAAATTAGCAGAAACTCCTTTTAACGTATGTGCAAAACTTTCTATTCCAGCATAATCATTTTCCTCTATTGCTTGACACAAGGCGCTATAAGTTTTATCTTCTACAAATTTCTTTAAAAACCGCTCTGCCAGCATTTCATTCCCAGAAAATCGAGCTACTAATTCTTCATAGGAAAAACCTAATTCTTGAAATGCTTCTTGTCCTGTCATATCTTCTCCTCTTTTCTTAATACTTTTTATAAAAAACATAATTCAAATGATGGGAAACAGACTTACATATGTTATGTCTCTCACGGTTTTGCATATTGAAGAAGCTTTGCCTTTAATTCTCCTTCTATTTTTGCTAACTCTTCTTCTGCTTCGATTCGTTTTTGTCTTCCTTCCACTTGAATCTGTAATACTTCATCTAAAGTAGAGATTAAAGATTCATTTGTATATTTTAATGTTTCAATATCTACAATTCCTCTTTCGGATTCTCTTGCAGTTTCTACCGTTGCCATCTTTAACGCTTCTGCATTCTTTTTCAACAATTCATTGGTCATGTCCGTCACTTCTCTTTGGGCTCTTACCGCCTGCTCGGAATGTGCAATTCCAAGAGCTAATACCATCTGACTTTTCCACAGTGGAATGGTATTGACGATGGTTGACTGGATTTTCTCAGACATAGTTGTATCATTATTTTGCACTAAACGGATCTGAGGTGCCATCTGAACAGAAATCATTCGAGTCAACTCTAAGTCATGAATTTTCTTTTCAAAACGATTGCATAAAGCATTTAAATCATTCACTGCCTGCGCATCTTCTGGAAGCCCTGTGCGATTTGCTTTTTCCATTAAAATCGGTAACTCTTCTTTTTGAACCTTTAATAACTTTTGTTTTCCAGCCAAAATGTACATCGTAAGTTCTTTATAATAGTTTTTATTTAACTCATATAACTGATCAAGAACTGCAACATCTTTTAAAAGCTGAATTTGATGTCTTTCTAATAAATTACAAATTTCGGTTACATTAGACTCTGCTTTTGCATATTTTGCTTTCATTGTATTAATGCGATTGTTTGTCTTTTTAAAAAATCCAAATAATCCACCTTTTTCTTCTTCTTCAACATCGAAGCTCTTTAACTCCATCACTACATTGGAAAGCATTTGTCCAATTTCCCCTAAATCTTTGTTTTTTACATGACCAAGAGCACTTTCTGAAAAATCAGCCATCTTTTTTTGGGCACCTGCACCATATTGTAACACTTGATTGGAATTGGCAAGATCAATTTGTTTTGAAAATTGTTCCACCATTTTCTTCTCTTCTTCACTTAATGGAATTTCTTCTGCCACTTGCTCTTGCTTTTTCTCTTCTACAAAAACAGCTTCCTTTTTTTCTTCTGGAAAAGGTTCAAATGTAAGAGTTGGGGTTTCCTTTAACATTTCCTCTAAATCGCTCATTTTATTTCTCCTCCTTTGTCTTTTCTAATTCATTCTTTACAAGTCCTTCTCTTGCAAGAATCGTTTTCAACACGGAAATATCTGCAGACACGTCTATAGCTTCTGCTGAATATAAGTCATCATACATTGTTTCTAATGCCGTATTCATTGTATCTAACGTATCTTCAATTTCTGTTCGAATTTTCTTTTGGTTTGTACCAGAAACATTGCTATCTTCTAACTTTTCATACGTACGAACTAATTTTAACATCGTTGGTAAATAATAATTTTTCAACCTTCGAATTTCTTCTACCTTAGCCGGAGTTTCTTCCACATATTGGAAAATTTTCTCTGAAATACTTTCTAAACGAGCTAGTTTTTCCGAAATAATTGGCTCTGATATGTCTCGATTCACTGCTCGAATTTCTTCAATCAACTGTCTTCCTTCTTCAATTTCTTTGCAGATATAGCGCATCTCTTCTGACATATTCTCTTGTTCTTTTTGTCGCTCTTCTTCTAGCTTCTCATTTTCATATCGCCTCTGCTCTACTTCTTGATATTGACGATAGATTTCATCCGTTCCGATCAGACACGTCTCATTATTATCAAGATGCCCTTCTGGAAGCGCCCCTAATGCGAGCATTTCCTTTACTTCTTTTAATACTTTTCTCTTCTTAATACCAACATATTGGGCCAATTCTTTAATATCCACATATCCTTTTGCTTTTAATAAGGAAATATAGCGCATCATCCTCTGATTCTTTTTCAAAAGATCAATTCCTTCTCCTAAAAATGCTGCAGACAATATTGTGGGAATTAAAAAAACGATAAAGAACTTCATAAAACCGCCTGTTATCATCCATAAAATTGCAAAAATAAGTGTGGCAATTCCAAATCCAGCTAGACATAAAGAAGCAAAAACCGTATATAACGTTCCTTTTACCTTTAATGGTGCTTTTTTTCGGACGGGAATTTCTAACTGCCCTTCTATAATTTTTTCTTGAATCTTCTTTTTTCCATAGTGAACAGCACTTTTTCTTCTAGAATTTCTAAGTTCTTTTCGCCTTTTTTCCGCTTCCATAGAACGTCTTACATCTTTTTTTGCCCCCTCAACTGCATAAAACAGATCTTCTTTTACATCTTGCCACGCAGAATTGATATCTTTTTTCGTACTAGAAAATGACTTCTTAAAGGAAGTATTTAATTCATCATTCCACTGTTTTACCGTATTTCCAACACTTTTTGAAAGCTCATCAAAATCCCAATTGTCAATGGCATCTTGCACTAAATCTTCTATTTGTTTTCCTAAATCCGAAGAATCATTTTTCTTTTTATTCTTTTGTTCCTTCTTATCTTTTCCCATCTCTTCTACTTTCTCCACTCCTTTTGTCCTGTTGTATTTTTTATTTTACCATCATTATTCTTCCCATACAAGGGATTTCAGACGATGAGAAAAAACCTTTAAAGTCTCTTGAATCCTGTTCAATCGCCTTCAAAGGTTTTTACCATTTCCACGTTATCTGTATTTCTTCTTATTTGGTTTCTTCTAATAACTGACTAACCCCTGCAAGCTTTACACAAAGACAGAACAAATCCATCGCCTTTTGAAGTTCTTCACAAGTTGGATAAGAAGGTGCGATTCGGATATTTTTATCTTCTGGATCATTTCCATATGGATACGTTGCTCCTGCTCCTGTCATTACAACTCCTGCTTCTTTTGCTAAAGAAATTGTCTTCTTTGCACAGCCTTTATACGTATCAACCGATACAAAGTATCCCCCATCTGGACTTTGCCATGTGGCAAGCCCTGTATCCTTTAATTCTCTCTCTAATGTCTTAAGAACAATATCAAATTTGGGACGAAGTTCTTGTGCTAGTTGATCCATATGTCGTAACACTCCATCTGCATCTTTAAAAAACTGTAGGGTACGAAGCTGATTTAATTTATCAGATCCGATTGTCTGTACACCCATGCGTTTTTTTGTTTCTTCTATATTTTTAACACTAGAGGCCATAAGAGCCACTCCCGCTCCTGGGAATGTAATTTTTGATGTGGAAAAGAAATAAAAGACTCTATCTTCATTTCCAACATCCTTTGATGCTTTTAAAATATCCTTCAATGGATGCTTTTTATAAACATAATGTACCCCATATGCATTATCCCACATAATTCGAAAATCTTTTGCCGCTGTTTTCATAGAAGCAAGTCTTTCTACTACTTCATCACTATAGCAAATTCCTTGTGGATTTGAAAAAAGTGGAACACACCAAATTCCTTTAATGGAATCATCTTCTGCTACAAGCTGTTCCACTAAATCCATATCTGGTCCTTGTTCTGTCATTGGAATATTGATCATTTCAACTCCAAACTCTTCTGTCACAGCAAAATGGCGATCATACCCTGGACAAGGACATAAAAACTTCACCTTTGGAAGTTTTGACCAAGGAGTCTCTCCACCCGTTCCAAATAAAAAACAACGAGCAATCGTATCATACATCATATTTAAACTAGAGTTTCCACCAATAATCATCTGTTCTGTAGGAATATTTAAAAGTTCACTAAATAATTCCTTCACTTCTGGTACTCCATCTAAAATCCCATAATTTCTTGCATCTACTCCTGCTTTTGTCATATAATCGACTTTTATATCAAAAATAGAGTTCGTGCAATCTAGTTGTTTTCCAGATGGCTTCCCTCTTGACATATCAAGCGCTAAATTTTGTGATTTATATGCGTCATATTCTTTTTGTAATTGTTGTTGTAATTGCTTTAACTCTTCTATTGATAATGATGTAACAGCCACAATGAGCCCTCCTTCATTCCTCTTATGTTTTATTTTCATTCATCTTAAAATATTCTATCAGTTCACTTTAGATAATGCAATATATAATCTAAAAAATTTCATTTTTACAATCGAATGGGAGCAAATTCCATTCGTCTTATAAAAAGCTCTTGAAATTCTTTCGTTTCTGCTAAATTAATACTTTGTATTTCTCTTATCATATGCTCCATTTCTTCTTTTGCATTCCTATCAAAAATACAATCGATAGCCCCTTTTAGAGATGCATTTCCGACTACTTTTATTTTCCCTTGAAAATTAGATGGAAGCATTCCTACTAAAATAGCACTTTTCATATCTAAGTGAAATCCAAAATTGCCACCAATATAAACTTCTGCCACTTCTTGTGCCGTAATCCCATATTGTTTTAATAATAGTTCGATTCCTGCTAATAAAGCTCCTTTTGCCAACTGAATTTTTCTTATAATTTCTTGTTTTAAAATCAGTCCCTCTCCTAAAGGAATTCCTGTACCTTCATATTTTCTAGCAATGGTTCCTTCTTTATTCATCTGATTTCTACATCTTGCCCTTGCAATCCATTCCAACAATGCAGTTCCTTTTCTCCCTGCTCCATGAATACTCGCTTCAAAAGCTGGTCCTGCAGCCACAGAAGTTGTATAAAAACCGTTTTCACCAGCAATTGCCATTTCTCCATTTGTTCCAAGATCCAATAATAAAGAGACACTCTTTTTCTCTAAAAATTTTAAATGATAAAGACCAGATACAATATCCCCACCAACAAATGTACTAATACAAGGAAGTAAAATTACGTTTGCCTGACACTGTTTCATGGCTTCCATGATTTCTTCTTCATACGAAGCGCCTGAAAGAGAAAATACTTCCAAAAAGGAATATTCCCTCCATCCACTCTCTTCCATATGGAATGGATAACTTCCTAACTTCTCTGTGTTCCGCCCAAGAAATAAATATTCCATTGTCGTATTAGCACTGATCACAATTGTTTTTATCGTTTGCCATTCTTTTGTTAGTTCAAAAAATCCTCGTATGAGATCTTCTTGCACTAACATTTTCATAGCAAGAGCACCTTCTTTTGTGCTGCCATAACGAATTCTAGCTGCTACATCTGCTCCATGTTTTTTTTGAGAATTATTTTTCCCACATTGTGCTAAAATGGCACCTGTTGTTTCATCAACAAGTGCCATTCCAATTGTGCTCGTCCCAATATCAACAGCGATACTTTTAGAGCAACTCATCATTTTCCTCCTCTTTTTGGAATAATGCCTGTACAAACTGGTCTGGATCAAATTTTTGTAAATCATCAATTTTTTCACCAACACCAATATATTTTACTGGAATTCCAAGTTCTGCTTGGACAGCAATAGCAATACCACCTTTTGCTGTTCCATCTAATTTTGTTAAAATAATTCCTGTAATATCAGCAACTTCCTTAAACTGCTTTGCCTGCGCTAATGCATTTTGTCCAGTAGTTCCATCAAGGACAATTAAGTTTTCGCGGTAAGCATCTGGATATTCCCGATCAATAATGCGATTGATCTTTTTTAGCTCATCCATTAAATTCTTTTTATTATGAAGACGTCCTGCTGTATCACAGAGTAACACATCGCTTCCTCTTGACTTTGCTGCTGCTAAAGCGTCATAAATAACGGCTGCTGGATCAGAGCCTTCGCTTTGTGCAATAATATCTACGCCTGCTCGATTTGACCATTCTTCTAACTGCTCAATTGCTGCTGCACGGAAAGTATCGGCAGCTGCTAACAATACTTTTTTATTATTATTTTTTAACTGAGAAGCCAATTTTCCAATAGAAGTTGTCTTTCCAACACCATTGACACCAATCACTAATACAACCGATTTTCGCTCTTCAAAGTCATAAGCGTGTTCATCTAATAACATTTGATCGCGAATGATATTAATTAATAATTCTCTACATTGTTCTGGTTCTTTTATATGGGCTTCTTTTACTCTCTTCTTTAAATCTTCAATAATCTTTAATGTTGTATCAATTCCAAGATCACCCATAATCAAAGTTTCTTCTAATTCATCATAAAAATCATCATCTATCTTTGAAAAACCACTAAAAATAGAATCAATCCCTGCTGAAATATTATCTCTTGTCTTTGCTAGTCCACTAACAAGTCGTTTAAAAAATCCTTTCTTCTCTGCCATATAAAATCTCCTTTATGTCTTCTTATCTATTCCATAAAACGTGTTTTCCACATTTCTATGAATCTTTTCTCCCTCTTCGTATTTTAACCAATTTATAATGGAACACTCTAATTTTTTATTGTTCTAATTGATTTTCAATTAAACTTACGGAGACAAGAGCAGATACTCCTTTCTCCTGCATTGTGATTCCATAGAGAACATCTGCAGATACCATCGTTCCTCTTCTATGGGTGATCACAATAAATTGTGTATCTTTTGTTAATTTATGTAAATATTTTGCAAATCGATCCACGTTAGAATCATCAAGTGCCGCTTCAATTTCATCCAACAAACAGAATGGGGAAGGTTTTAAACTTTGAATTGCAAATAAAAGGGCAATCGCTGTTAAAGCCTTTTCTCCACCAGATAATTGCATCATATTTTGTAATTTCTTTCCTGGTGGTTGAGAAATAATACGGATTCCCGCTTCTAATACATCCTCGCCTTCCATCAATTCTAAGGTTGCTTTTCCACCACCAAATAACTCTTGGAATACTTTTTGGAACATCACTTGAATTTGTGCGAATTTTTCCGTAAATCGCTCTCGCATCGCAATATCTAATTCTTTAATAATTTGAATTAAATTTTCTTCTGCTTTTATAATATCTTCTTTTTGAGCGGATAAGAACGTATAGCGCTCCGATACATTTTTATAATCTTCAATAGCATTGACATTGACATCTCCTAATGCCTTAATCTGAGATTTCACTTGTACTAATGATTTTTTTAAGGAATCCAAATCTTTGGTAACAGCTTTTCCCATTCCTAGCGCATTTCCATAAGTGATTTCATATTCTTCCCACATATAGTTGCTCTTATTTATGATGGCTTCTTCTATCTTTTCTTGCTGCCCCTTTAGACGATACTCTTCTTTATCAAGACCTGAAAGCTGTTCTGCTATTTGTTCTCGTTTCTCAAACAATGCTTTATGAGAGGTTGTAATCGTCTGACGCTCTTGCTCTTTTTCTTTTAAGCTTATTTTTATATCTTTTATTTGATCTTCACACTGTTTTGTTTCTATCAAAAGTTGTTCAATAGATTGAGAAAGGGTATTTACCTTTTCTTTTGACTCCATAGATTTTTTCTCATACTCTCTTTTTTGACTGAGTAACTCTCTTTCTTCTGATAAAATACGTTTCAAATTCATCTGCACAAAATCAATTTTCTGTTTGATAGACATATAATCCATATTCACTTTATGATATTGTTCTGCCTTTGTATCCTTTTGTGCTTTTAATCGGGATAATTCAAGTTCTAACTGCTTAATCGTTCCCTCTTGTTCCAATCTTTTTTCTTCTTGTTCTTTTGTATAAGCAACAATGGACTCTTGATTTTCTTTAATTTCCACAATCTGTTGCTCTAACTCTTGATTTTCTTTTCGCAATCGCTCATATTGCACTTGTAATTCTTGCTTTTGTTTTTCACTTGTAGAAATCTTTAATTCAATGGTGTTCATTTGAAGAACGAGATCTTGTCTTTCTTTTTTCGTAAGTTCTAGACTCTCTTTGCATTGATCTTTTTCTTTTTGTAAAGAAAGCAAAGATTCTTCCACTTCTTTTTGTCCTTTTAGCACATCTTCTCTTTGATTTTCTAACTCTAGAATCTCTCTTCTTCTTCCAAGTAAATTGCTATTATTTTTAAAAGCACCACCAGTCATGGCACCACCTGCACTTAAAGATTCTCCTTCTAATGTAACAATTCGCAAACTATATTGATAATTTCTAGCCAAATGAATTCCATTGTCAATGGTATCCACAATAATAATACGTCCAAGAAGGTGTTCTATAATGCCTTTATAGATCGGTTCTACCTTTACAAGATTACTTGCAATCCCTAATACCCCTTCTTCTTCTAAAACCTTTGGATTTATTCCATTACTTCTTCCCCTTACACTTGTTAAAGGCAAAAATGTAGCCCTTCCATATCGGTTTTTCTTTAAATATTCAATGAGCTCTTTTGCGATTTGTTCATCTTCCGTCACAATATTTTGAATACTTCCACCAAGTGCTGTCTCTATTGCGATCTCATATTTTTTATCCGTTTTAATTAAATCAGCAACAACACCATGAATTCCTTGTTTTTTGCTCTTTTGTTCCATGACCCGTTTAATACTATTTCCATAGCCTTCATAACGTTCTGTCATGTTTTTCATCGTCTCAAGTCGAGATTCTACCACATGATACTCTCTCTGTAAAGAAGACGACTGTTGTCTTTGTTGATTTAATTCTTCTTGAAGCTGAACAAGTTGTCTTTCTTTTCTCGAAAGTTCTGACTCTGCAATAAGAAGCTTTTCTTTCATTTCATGAGATTTTTCAGATAAACTATCGTATTCTTCTTTCTGTTTTGCTTCTTCACTACGATAGTGTAATAATCTTTGGTTTAATTCCGCCCGACGCAGTTGTACTTGTTCTGCCATTGTTTCATAGCGTTGTAACTTACCTTTTAACGATGCTGTTTGATTCATTCCATCGATCATCGTTTGCTTTTGCAATTCAATCTCTTTTGAAGTATCTTGAATGGACTGTAATTGCTGTTCTTCAGTTTCTTTTAATTCTTGTAACTGTTGTCCCATAGAAGTAAGAGCTTTATCAAACTCTTGCTTTTCTTCTTCATATTCTTTTTTATCTTGTGAATGCTTTTCTAATTGCTGTTCAATCCGAAGCGTATTTTCTTCTAAATGGAGTTCATCATTTTTTACTGTATTGATCTGTTCTTTCAATACTTTGATTTCACCTTCCATCTTTTCTCGCTTCAACTCTGTTGATTGTATTGTCTGTTGAATTTCTTCGGATTTTTTATAATTTTCTTCTAAAGACTGTTCTAACTGCTCATATTCTTTTTTTATTTCTTCATATTTGCAACGAACACCTTTTATTTCTTCTTCATTAATCTTTCGCTTCTCTAAAAATTGTTCCTTCTCTTCTTTTAATTGTTTCATTTCCAAAAGAAATAAAGAGAGATCCAATTCTTTTTGTTGTTCTTTACAAGATAAATATTGTTTGGCCTTTTCTGATTGCTTTAATAATGGCTCTAATTGACTTTCTAACTCTTTTAAAATATCATTGACACGGTATAAATTTTGTCGTTCACTTTCTAACGCTTTTTCTGAAGTGGCCTTATTTTTCTTATACTTTACAATTCCAGCTGCCTCGTCAAAAAGTTCCCTTCTCTCCTCTGGCTTTCCGCTTAAAATTTTATCAATTTGTCCTTGTCCAATAATAGAATATCCTTCTTTTCCAATTCCTGTATCTAAAAATAAGTTAGTAATATCTTTTAACCGACAAGAAGTGCCATTAATAGAATATTCACTTTCTCCAGAGCGATAGACACGCCTTGCTACCGTAACCTCATCATATGCAATTGGTAAACAATGATCCGAATTATCAAGAGTAATCGCTACATAAGCAGAGCCAAGAGGTTTCCTACTTTCAGTACCGGAAAAAATAACGTCTTCCATTTTTGCACCACGAAGCTGCTTTGCACTTTGTTCTCCAAGCACCCATCTTACTGCATCTGCCACGTTACTCTTTCCGCTGCCGTTAGGACCAACAATCCCTGTAATTCCATGTTGAAATTCAAATGTAATTTTATTTGCAAAAGATTTGAATCCATAGACTTCAATACTCTTTAAATACATAAACTATACCTGTTCACTCTTTAATTTTTTTATTGCTCCATAAGCAGCTTGTTGTTCTGCCGCCTTTTTTGTTCTTCCAATTCCTTTTCCTAAAACTCTTTCCCCAACCATTGCCTGCACAATAAATTCTTTGTTATGATCGGGACCTTTTTCTTCTAACAGTTCATAAGATAAACTTCCCCAGTTATTTCCTTGAACCATCTCCTGTAAAATCGTCTTTGCATCATAAAATAACGTTTTATCTTCCACATCTTTTAAAAGATATTGATAAATAAATGCTTTTGCTGGTTCAAAACCTCCATCTAAATACAAAGCACCAATAATAGATTCAAAGGCATCACAGAGAATCGAATTTCGTTCTCTTCCTCCTGTCAATGCTTCCCCTTTGCTTAAATAAAGATAACTTCCTAACTGAATATCTCTTGCACACTGTGATAAAGTAAATTCACATACAAGACTAGAACGAATTTTTGTCATCTGGCCTTCGTTCTCTTTTGGATAATTGTGAAATAAATATTCACTCACTACCACTTCTAACACCGCATCTCCTAGAAACTCAATTCTTTCGTTATGATCCCATTTTCCGCTCCTATGTTCATTGGCATAAGAACTATGCGTAAGTGCTTGTCTTAAAATAGACTTATCTTTAAACTCATAATGAATGGTTCGCTCTAAAGCTTCTATTTTTCCTTGCATTTTATTTCCTCCTTTTAATAACATATACTTTTATTCTATCATACTTATTATAGAACGAAAACGTCTTTTTCTATTATATTTAAATTAAAAAAATGGGGCTGTATGAAACAGCCCCTCAATTTTTTCCTCAGCCAATTGCATTTTTAATTTGATTTACTGCATCTCCTACAGTCACAATCTTTTCTGCTTCTTCTGTTGGAATCTCAATATCAAACTCTTCTTCAAGTCCCATAATAATTTGGAAAATATCCAAAGAATCTGCTCCTAAGTCATCAATAAATGTTGTATCAAGTGTAATTTCATCGGCTTCTACATTTAAAACCTCACAAATAATTGATTGTACTTTTTCAAATTCCATTTTAACATCTCCCTTAATTCATAGTTTCTTCTTTTTTCTTAATAATATTTTCTTTAATTTTATTGTTAATTCCCTGCTTTTTAAACTGAATACATTGAATTAACGCATTTTTCACTTCTTTCGACTTTGAACTTCCATGTACTTTTACAACAAGCCCTTGCAGTCCTAAAAGAGGTGCTCCGCCATATTCTGTGGCATCAAATTTCTTTAGCGTTTCTTTTAGAGCTGGTTTTACTAACAATGCTCCCATTTTGCTACGTGTTGTACTCATCATTCCATCTTTAATCGCACTTACTAATGCACTAGAAAGCCCTTCAGAAAGCTTTAAAATTACATTTCCAACAAATGCCTCACTGACAATAACATCTGCCTCACCATATGGAATATCTCGAGCCTCAATACTGCCAATAAAATTAATTTCCTGACATTCTTTTAAAAGTGGATATGTTTCTTTTACAAGAGCGTTTCCTTTGGCTTCTTCTGCACCAATATTTACGATTGCAACTTTTGGTTTTGAAATGCCAAGAATATTTTCCATGTAAATGGAACCCATCTGTGCAAATTGAACTAAATGCGATGGTCTAGCATCTACATTAGCTCCACAGTCAATTAATAAAGAAACACCTTTTAAAGTCGGAATTAGCGGAGCAAGAGGTGGCCTTTCAATTCCTTTAATGCGACCAATAATTAACTGTCCTCCAACCAAAATAGCTCCTGAACTTCCAGCAGAAACAAAAGCATCTGCCTTTCCTTCCTTTACTAAATTCAATGCTACTACAATAGAGGAATCTTTTTTCTTTCGAATTGCCATTACTGGTGCCTCATCACAACTAATCTCTTCTGTGGCTGACACAATCTCTATCTGTTCTTGTCTAAATTGGTATTTTGCAAGTTCTGCCTCAATCTTACCTTTATTTCCCACTAAGAAAAGGTGCAATTCTTCTCTTTCATTGACAGCCTCTACGGCACCCTTAACGATTTCAAGTGGTGCATTATCACCGCCCATTGCATCGACAGCAACTTTAACTGTATCTTGCATGATCTTTCCTCCTAGTTGTTTCTATATCATACTATAATATATCTCTCTAGAAATGACAAGTACGATTTTCTCAAATTTTTATATACTTTTCATAGAACTTTTAAAAAATACTTCGTTTTTCTCCATTTTTTATACAAAGAAAGGACATTTTTACAGAAAAAAACATTATAAAAATAATAAAACTGATAATACTTTTTATTTTTCTATATTTCTAGCAAAAAATTATTGTAAATACATTCTAAATCATTAATTCACTAATATATAATCTATATTCATAATTTTTATACCATTTTCTTTTTTCGAGCCATATTTCAATTTCATCATTCATTTTTTTCTCTCACTTAATGACAAATGTCTTTTCAAAAATTAATTCAAAATTTTTTAAGATTTTAAGCATTTGTTCTTTTTCTTCTTACGACCTTGCGTTTGTCAGTCATATCCACTTGCCTTCCCAACAGACCATATTTTGTTAAATTGCTCACAATCATAGGATTAGTACCACTCGTACTCAGTATTTTTTCTGAACTTTACCAACGCTTAAGTCGCCTTTTGAATAAAATGCTTCAAGCACGGCAAACTGTCCTAAGCTTAATCCATATTGAGCAAATCATCTCGCTTCCTTTTTCATTCTCCTCTATTCCAAAAACCAATCGTTGCTCTGTTGATAATGATAATGCACTTGAAGTTCAGAAATATTATAAGTAAGAATGCCATTCT